>DASPSF010000042.1:0-162368 GCA_035624075.1 Steroidobacteraceae bacterium
CGAGGAGGAGGACGTGAAGCTCGCCGCGGTGCGCGCCTACCCGACGCAGCTCACGACGCTCGCGCCGTTCCTGCTCGCCTTCGTGCGCACCACCGAAGTTTTCTCCGCCGCGCCGTGAGGCCGCGCGGCCAGGGTCACGGCGGACGCCGCCAGCCCTCGAGCCAGCGATCGAGCGCGCCCGCGATGCGCTCGCGCAGCCGGTCGAGCCAGGCGCGTTGCGGCCAGTGCCGGCGGCTGAGCGCGCTCGAGACGATGAAGTCGGCGCTGAACAGCGCCGCGGCGGCATCCGCGACGCGCGCATCGGCCACCTCCTGGTTCGCCTCCAGGTTCCACTTGAAGCTCCAGCGGTCGAGATTGCTCGAGCCGATCGACACCCAGTCGTCGCACACGATCATCTTGGCGTGCAGCACGCGCGGCTGGTATTCGAAGATGCGCACGCCGTTGCGCAGCAACTTGCCGTAGAAGCGCCGCGCCGCCTGACGCACCCACGGGTGGTCGGTGCGCGCGCTCGGCATCAGGAGGCGCACGTCCACGCCCCGGCGCGCCGCGCGGCGCAGCGCCTTGCGAAAGCGGCGCGACGGAACGAAGTAGGCGCTCATGAGCCAGGCGCGGGTACGCGCCGCGTCGATGCGGCGCACGGTGCCGTTGGCGAGCACCGAGTATTCCCGCGCCTCACTCAGCGCGAGCCGGCCGAGAGCGCCACCGGCGATCGGGCCGATGAGCGGGTCTGGCAGCGTGAGCTCAGGTCCCAGGCGGCGCCAGGTGCGGGCGAAGGCGCGCTGCCAGTCGGCCACTACCGGGCCGCGGATCTCGACCATCAGCTCGCGCCACGCATCCGGCCCGTCGAACTCGTCGGTGAGCCCCGCCCCGCCGACGAACGCCACCTGGCCGTCGGCCACGAGGAGCTTGCGGTGGTCGCGCCGGAAGTTGCGCAGCCGGTTGCGCCAGCGCAGCGGATTGAAGAAGCGCAGCTCGACGCCCGCCTCCTCGAGCCACCAGCGGTCGCCGCCCGAGAGCCCGAGTGAGCCGAAGCCGTCGAATACCACGCAGCAGCGCACGCCGCGGGCGCGGGCGCGCGTCAGCGCCTCGATGAACTGCCCGGCCACGCGCCCGGAGCTCACCAGGTACATCTCGAGCAGCACGTGCATCTCGGCCGCATCGATGGCGGCCAGCATCCGGGGGAAGAACACCGCCCCGCCGTCCAGCAGCCGGAAGTCGTTTCCGGCCCGCCACGGCCAGCCGGTGGTGGTCGATTGCACTACTGTGGCCGCGCCCCGCTCGCGCGGTGCTCGAGCGTGACGACCGCGCCGGCGAACAGGTACAGCAGCACGAACCAGGCGAGGCCGCGGGTGAGGAGCACATCGAGCGTCTTATAGACCGCGCCCTCGGAGTGGGAGTAGTAGCGCAGCGCCTCCACGCCCCCGATCAGCAGCGCCGCACCTGCGATCAGGAGCAGCGCGGGGCCGGCGTGCGGGCGGCGGCTGTCATGCGCGGCCAGGGCGCCGAGCGGAACCGGCAGGCGCCGGTACCACCACGCGAGGATGATGAGCCCCAGGGCCGAGCTCAGGTACTGCAGAATGTGGAATATCTCGCCCGTGTACCAGCCGATCGTGATGCTTTCGCTGAGGGCGGGAAGATGCCGCACCGCCCACCCGTCGGGGTGTGTGAACGAATCCCACAGCAGGTGCGACCAGACACCGATCAGGATGGCGAGCGGCGCGAGCAGCCACTCGACGGGCCGGCGCCTGAAGGGCTCGAGCGCCTCCAGGCACAGCCAGCGGGCGCGCGCCGGCAGCAGCACCGTGAGCGGCTCGCGCAGCAGCACCACGGCCAGCAGCAAGGCGAGCCCGAGCGCCAGGTCGATCGTGTATGAGCCGATGACACTGTGCGTGTCGAGCTTGAGGCCGAGCGCGCGGCCGCTCGGGCCGAGCGGCAGATAGTACGGCACGTCCGGGGTCACGGCACCGATGACGAGCGGCGCGAGAGCCAGGAACCCGATGCGTCGCAGCGGCAGGATCGCGGCCGGGTGAGCCAGGGTGAAGGGCATCGGTGCTACCTGGATGGCGCGGGGCGCGGGATCACGCGGATGTGAAAGTCCCGGCCCACCCAGGCATCGCTCGCCGAGTGACGGAAAGTCACGTCGATCGACTGCCCGGCGGTGAGGCGTGCGGTGTCGAACTCGACCAGGTGCAGCCCGAGCGCGTGCGGGCTGGTCTGCTGCTCCCGCACGCCCTGCCAACCGTCGGTTCCGAGGCGGAACGTGCCCGGCTCGCGCAGCGCAAGCGTGAGCGCACAGCCCTGCGGCAGCTCGGTCGCCGGCGCGTGCTCGCACCAGATCACGCGCTCGAGCTCGGGCCGCTCACCGCGGTAGCGCTGCCAGACGAGCTCCGGCCGATCGAACGGGCGCTGGAGCGTGCGGGAAATGATCAGCTTGATGTATTCGGCGTGAGTCCAGGCGAGCGGCATCGCGCCTCCCGTGGGGCGCCCGGGGAACAGCCCGCGGGCGGGAATCGGCGCCGCATCCCACACCTGCTCGGGCATCATGCCGCCCGAGGAAGCCATGCGGATCATGGCGGTGATGAGCGGCAGCGGGTCGCGCCCGGCGGCGATCTCGTAATGACCGCGCTCGCCGGTGAGCAGCGGCCAGGGGCGCCCGATCCCGGTGCCGTCGTAGGCGCTGCCGTCCTCGTGCTCACCGTAGCCGTCGCCGCTGTAGCGGCGCCAGGCAGGGCCCGAGGGCGTGTCGACCTTGAGGAGCGCATCCACCAGGCGCACGGTCGCGAGGATCAGCGGGTCGTCGGCGCGGCGCAGCCCGAAGCGCACCAGCTGCAGGAAATCGACGCCGATCTGCTCGGACACCAGAAGCCCCGGGTCCTTCGCCCGGTTCTTGATCGCGAGCACCAGGTTCGGCGGGCAGCAGCGGTCGGTGAGCGCCTCGGGCGGCGCGACGCGCACGTAGTAGCCGGGAATTCCGTGGCGCCGCGCGAGCGGCGAATCGGCTACCGCGGTCCACTCCTCGAGACGCGCGTTCCAATAGTCGGCGAAGTCGAGCGCGAGCTCGCGCGCCTCCGCGGGCAGGTGCGGAGCCCCCGCGACCAGCGCGGCGATGCAAACCGCGAGCGTGAAGGCGTTGAGTCCGGCGTCCTCCTCCCAACGATCCTGGTCGCTCACCGGTCCCGTGCGCACCAGGAACGCAAGCGCCCGCCGCACCATGTCCGCGACCTCGATGCCCCCGAGCGCCGCGCGCTCGCTGAGCGCCGCCACCAGCAGGACGGGAAAGGCGGCCTCATCGAGCTGGATCCCGGACCAGTAGACTTTACCGCCGAGCCACTGGTTCTGATTCCAGTGTCCGTCGGCATGCTGCGTCGCGATGAGGTAGCGCAGCGTGTTGTGCGCCTCGGTGATGGCGCCGACCGCGAGCAGCGCGCCGGCGCATTCGACCAGGTCGCGCGGCCACACCAGGTGGTAGCCCTCACGCTCCTCGTGCGTGTTGCCCCATGGGACGCTGAGCGAGGCCACCATGGCGCCGGGGTAGGTCTTGTCGCGGTGGGCGCGCAGCACCATGGTGGAGGTGCGGAATTGCTGCAGAATCTCGACCGGCAGATCGGCGGGCAGGCTGTCGGCCGGCGTGCCGGCGGCGTGCCAGCGAGTCCAGGCGCTCTCCTGGCGGGTCCAGCTCGCCTCGAAGGGCTCGGCGAGCGCGGTGAGCGCGAGCGTGGCCGCCGAATCGGCGCTGCTGCCGAAGCCGAGCGCGAGCACCGCCTGCCGCGGCAGCTCGCCCATCAGCGCCACGTTGCCCGGGCCCGCTGCGTCGAATTCCCACGTCATCGCTCCATGCCGAAAGAAATCCTGCCAGCCGTCGTTCTCGCCCGCGTAGCCCGCGCCACCGCGCGAGAAGGCGTCCGTCTGCGCGGGCGTCGCGGCGGCGAGCGCCAGGCCGAACGGGCCCTGCTCGGCCCACAGTACTCTGCGTCCGCGGTACCTCACCACGGCGGCGTGGTTGCCGAGGCCGGTGCCGCCGAGATGGGGCGCGAGCAGCGCGTACGGCTTGAGCGCCGGATCACCGGTGAGTTGGATCTCGATGAGGAGCACATCGCGGTCCTCGCACGGCGTGACACGCAGCGTCAGCTCGAAGCGCGCGTGGCGGTGGACGATCTTGACCGCCGGCGCCCCCGCGTCGGCGAGCTCGAGGTCGTGGTTCCACATGCGCTTCACCTCGACCCAGAACCCCGCGCCGTCGCCGACGATGAAGCCGAGATCGCGGATCTGTGGAATGTCGACCCGCGGGTAATAGACCTCGTTGACGATGCCGCCGCCGATCGTGAACCACAGGCGCGCCGGTCCGAGCGAACAGCCGACCATCTCCTTGTCGCTGCTCGACCAGGTGGGCGAGAGTCCGGGACCTCCAGGGGCAGCGCTCATGCGTGATGCCAGATGCGCAAGCCGCCGATGAAGGCGTTACGGTTGTCGCCACGCCGCGCGCCGCGCGGCAGTTTCTTGAGGCGCGCGGCATTACCTCCGCCGAGCACGACGTAGTCGGCCTCGAGCGCCCCCTCGAGGTGCGCCACCACATCGGCCACCGCCCGGCGCCATTTGCGGGTGCCGAGCCGGCGGCGGCCGCGCTCGCCGAGGTAGTCCTCGAAGGTGCGCCCCTTGCGATAGGGCATGTGGCCGATCTCGGTGGGCTCGACCACACCATCGATGATCAGCGTCGCGCCCAGCCCGGTGCCCAGCCCGAGAAACAGCATGCGTCCACCCCGGTAGCTGCCGATCGCCTGCATGGCGGCATCGTTCACGATGCGCACCGGCTTGCCGAAGGCGGCCGCGAAATCGAAGCCCATCCAGCCCTTGCCGAGATGGTGCGGCTCGGCTGCGATGCGCCCGTGAAACACGAGCCCCGGGTAGCCGATCGACACGGCGTCGTAGGCGAGACCCTGGGTGCGCTTGAGGACCTTGGCCGCCATGCGTGCGGGTCCGAGCTCAGGTCCCGAGGGGAACTTGAAGATCCTGCCCCGCCCGTCGATGCGGAACTTGATGTGGGTGCCACCAATGTCGATGACGAGTATGCGGCGGGGCGCGCGCCGCCCCGGGGCGGTCCGGTTCCCTGGCATCAGCCGATTTTGCGGTGCCGCGGACGCGCGTGTAAACCATCACCCGCCGGCGCGCATCTATATTGCGAGAAAGGGGATCACATGGCTCGGCAACACCTCGGCGCCGCCGCTCTGGCTGCGCTCGTTCTCTCAATCGGCGGCGCCGCCCGCGCCGGGGACGGCGACGGCATTTCCTCCGTCATGGGCTCGATCAGCGTGAGCGCCGGCGAGCACCGGGGCGATCTCGCCACCGTCAACGGCTCGATCCGCATCGGTGAGGGCGCCGCCGTCGGGCGGGCGCACACCGTCAATGGTAGCGTCACGCTCGAGCCGCGCGCGACCGCCACCGAGGTCAAGACCGTCAACGGCTCCGTGCACCTCGACGACGGGGCGCAGGTCAGCGGGGCCGTGCATACCGTCAACGGCTCGCTGTCGCTCGCCAGGGACGCCAACGTCACCGGCGCGCTCGCCAACGTCAACGGCGCCATTCACGTCAACGCCGCCCATGTCGGCGGCGATGTGGAAACGTTCAACGGTGGCATCGAGATCGGCCCCAACGCGCACGTCGATGGCGGCCTGACTGTCCGCAGGAACCACTCGGATCACGGCGACGACATCGGCTCCAGGAACACGCCGCCGCGCGTGGTCATCGGCCCGGGCTCGGTCGTGAAGGGCCCCTTGCGGTTCGAGCGTCCCGTGGAGCTCTATGTGAGCGACCGCGCGACGATTGGACCGGTGGAAGGGGCAACGCCCGTCAGGTTCACCGGCGATCATCCGCCCGGGTGAGCCGGCTCATCGAGCCGCGGCCGGGCGGCGCATGTGAGGTACCTCAGCGCGATAGTTAGGCGTTTGCCTAACTATTGCCCCGGGGACCCTCACGCGCTCGCTGACTTTTTTCCAGCGGCGCGACGGCGTCGGCGGCAGCTACCCGACCCCAAAAAAGCCCGCGAGGCGTGCGCGCGCCGCGAGGCCCGCTTCGAGGTCGGTCGCGTTGACGACCGCGAGGCGAAAGCCACCCGGGGGCATGGCGTGCGCGGCCGCCGGGCGGTCTTGGTGGAAGGTGATCTGCACGCTGCTCACCGCCGGCATGCGGCGCACCTCCGCAACGAGTGCGGCAGGCGGGTGGCGATACTCGCGGCCGTGGGGACCGAAGAGCGCGATGCTGTAGCCGTCGCGGCGGTCCGTGTCGGCGAACTCCCAGTCGCCGCGCGCATAGAGCCCCACCACCGCATCCAGCCAGCCGGCGCCGTAGAGATCCGGCCACTGGTCGGCGACCCGCAGGTGCGCCTCGATGATGCGGCCGCCGATCGTCTCGGCGTTGAACATCCCGGTGTAGCCTGCGAGGTGCCGCACCAGCCAGCCTTCCAGGTACGCGGCGAGGGACTCGCGCCGTCCCGCCTCGATGGTCCAGTAGTCGAAGGTGCCACCGACGCCCGGAGCACCGCGGCAGTGACGGAACCAGCGCGCCTCGCCGCGCGCCACGGCCACGTCGGTGCTCACGTGATCGCCCCTGAGCAGCGGCATCCAGAAGTGCCCCGCGGTTTCCTCGCGCTCGTAAGTCGCGAGGTCGGGCAGCACGCGGCTGCCGACTCCCATCCCGTGCAGGTTGATGATCGGCTTGCTGAACACGGGAAAGGACGGCGGCCGCACGCCGTGCGGAGCGCACTCGAGCCGCTGCGACTCGGCCACGGAGAGCTTGTTGTAGATCCAGCGGTGCTTGGGATACCACTGCCAGGCATCCGGGTCCTCGGTGGGAATCCGCACCCCGGGCGGACAGGCGATGCCCTCGAAGTACTGCAGGCGCCAGGGATCCGCCTCGCAGAACGGCATGGCCCTTAAAACAGCCCGGTGATGCGGCCGCGCTCGTCCACGTCGATGTTGTTCGCTGCCGGCACCTTCGGCAGCCCCGGCATGGTCATGACGTCGCCGCAGATCATGACGACGAACTCCGCGCCGGCGGCGAGCCGCACTTCGCGGATGTTGACCACGTGGTTCACCGGCGCGCCACGCAACTTCGGGTCGGTGGAGAACGAGTACTGTGTCTTGGCGACGCACACCGGATAGTGGCCGTAGCCCGCCTCCTGCAGCTGCTTGATCTGCGCGCGCACCTTGCTGTCGGCGGTGATGTCGCTGGCGTGATAGATCCTGGTGGCGATCGCTTTCATCTTGTCCCACAGCGTCGCCGCGTCCTCGTACACGAAGTGGAACTTGTTGGGCTGCTCGCACAGGCGCACCACCTCGCGCGCCAGCTCGAGCGCGCCCTTGCCGCCGTCGGCGAAGTGGGTCGCGGGGATGACGCGCACCCCGTGGGCGGCGCCGCGTTCGGTGAGCAGGCGGATCTCGGCGTCGGTATCCTCGGCGCGGCGGTTGATGGCCACCGCGCACGGCAGGCCGTATTGGTTGACCATGTTGTCGATGTGGCGCTCGAGGTTGACCGCGCCCTTCTGCAGCGCCGCCAGGTTCTCGTTCTTGAGATCGGCGAGCTCGACGCCACCGTGGTACTTGAGCGCGCGCACCGTGGTGACGATGACCGCGGCGCTCGGCCGCAGGCCCGACTTGCGGCACTTGATGTCGACGAACTTCTCCGCCCCCAGGTCGGCGCCGAAGCCGGCCTCGGTCACCACGTAGTCGGCCAGCTTGAGCGCGGTGCGGGTGGCGATCACCGAGTTGCAGCCGTGCGCGATGTTGGCGAACGGGCCCCCGTGGATGAAGGCCGGGTTGTTGGCGAGCGTCTGCACCAGATTCGGCGCGAGCGCGCTCTTCAGCAGGGCCGCCATGGCGCCGTGCGCCTTGACGTCGCGGGCGCGGATCGGCTGCTGATCGGCGCGATAGCCGACCACGATGTTGCCGAGGCGCTCCTTCAGGTCGGCGAGGCTGGTGGCGAGACACAGAATCGCCATCACCTCGGAGGCGACCACGATGTCGAAGCCGTCTTCGCGCGGTACGCCGTTGGCGGTGCCGCCGAGGCCGACCACGATCTGCCGCAGCGCCCGGTCGTTCATGTCGACCACGCGCCGCCAGGCGATGCGCCGCACGTCGAAGCCGAGCGGATTGCCCTGGTAGACGTGGTTGTCGATCAGCGCCGCCAGCAGGTTATTGGCGGCGGCGATGGCGGCGAAGTCGCCGGTGAAGTGCAGGTTGATGTCCTCCATGGGGACGACCTGCGAGTAGCCGCCGCCGGCGGCGCCGCCCTTGACGCCGAAGACCGGGCCGAGCGCGGGCTCACGCAGACACAGCATGGCGCGCTTGCCGAGCAGGTTGAGCGCATCGGCGAGCCCCACGGTGGTGGTCGTCTTGCCCTCGCCCGCCGGCGTCGGCGTGATGGCGGTCATCAGGATCAGCTTGCCGTCCGGCCGCTTGGCGACCTCGGCCACGTAGTCGAGCGACACCTTCGCCTTGTAGTGTCCATAGGGCTCGAGGCTCTCCGCCGGAATGCCGAGCCGCTCGTGTGCCAGCTCCACGACGGGACGCATGCGGGCGGCTTGCGCGATCTCGATGTTGCTCGGGAAGGGCGTGGGGGCGGCGGCCGGTGTGCTGGACATGGCGGGTGGCGACAACCTGTGGAGTTAAGGGGCCGACATGCTACCAGAGGCGCCCCGGCCATTCGCCTTCCGTGCGCCTCTCGCTACAATCACTCGCAATGCTGTGGCTCAAGGCCTTCCATATTGTCTTCGTGGTCACCTGGTTCGCGGGACTGTTCTACCTGCCGCGCCTGTTCGTCTATCACGTCACCACCGCGGACGCCGACGGCCGCGCGCGTTTCGAGATCATGGAGCGGCGGCTGTTCGCGATCATGACCATCGGCGCGGCCGGAACGCTGCTGTTCGGCATCGCGATGATCGTCGCCGCACCGGTGTACCTGGCGTTCGGGTGGCTGCGCGTGAAGCTCGCGCTGGTGGCCGCCCTGATCGGCTACCACGACTGGTGCCGCAGGCTCATGCGCCAGCTCGCCTCCGGGAGCGCCCGCTCGCAGCGCTGGTACCGCTTCTTCAACGAGGTGCCGGGGCTGCTGCTGATCGCGATCGTGGTGCTCGCGGTCCTGAAGCCGTAACGGCGCAGCCGCCTACCAGATCCTGACGCGGTCCTCGGGCTTGATGTACAGCTTGTCGCCCGGCTGTACGCCGAAGGCCTCGTACCAGGCGTCGATGTTAGGCAGCGGTCCGTTGACGCGGAAGCGGTCCGGACTGTGCACGTCCGACAGCACCAGCTCGCGCAGCGCGCCGTCGCGGTACTTGCTGCGCCATACCTGCGCGTAGGCGAGGAAGAAGCGCTGCGCCCCGGTGAGGCCGTCGATCACCGGCGCCGGCGCGCCGTGCAGCGAGACGCGGTAGGCCTCGTAGGCCATGTTGAGCCCGCCCAGGTCGCCGATGTTCTCGCCGACCGTGTTGGCCCCGTTGACCTTCAGCCCCGGCAGCGCCTCGAACGCCGAGTATTCATGGATCAGCCGTGCGGTGCGCGCCGTGAAAACTTCCGCGTCCTGCGGCGTCCACCAGTCCTCGAGCCCGCCGTCGGGTCCGAACTTGCGCCCCTGGTCGTCGAAGCCGTGGCCGATCTCGTGGCCGATCACGGCGCCGATCGCGCCGAAGTTGACCGCGGCGTCGGCGTTGGGATCGAAGAACGGCGGTTGCAGGATCGCCGCCGGAAACACGATCTCGTTGTTCGAGGGGTTGTAGTAGGCGTTGATGTCCTGCGGATTCATCTGCCACTCGGCGCGGTCCACCGGCTTATCGAGCCGCGCCACCTGGTAGTTCCAGTGCCACTCGGCCGCGCGCCGCACGTTGCCGAGCAGGTCGTCACGGCGGATCACGAGCGCCGAGTAATCCTTCCATTCGTCCGGGTAGCCGATCTTGAGCGTGAAGGTCGCGAGCTTCTCGTGGGCGCGCGACTTGGTCGCGGTCGTCATCCAGTCGAGCGCATCGATGCGCTCGTTGAGCGCGGCCAGCAGGTCGCCGACCAGCGCGAGCATCCTGGCCTTCGAATCCGGCGGAAAGTACTGCGCCACGTACAGCCTGCCGACCGGCTCGCCGAGCGCCGCATCGACCTCGTCCACCGCGCGCTTCCAGCGCTCGCGCTGCTCCGGCTGTCCGTGCAGCGCCCCGCCGTAGAAGGCGAAGTGCGCCGCGTCGAAGCGCCGCGGCAGATAGGGCGCGTGGCCACTCAGGTACTGGAAGGTCAGCCAGGCCTGCAGCGTCGGCACCGGCGTGCGATTGAAGAGCTGGGCGAGATCGCGGATGGCGGTGAGCTCAGCCAGCACCAGGTCCTGCCGGGAGCCGAGCCGGGCGGATTCGAGGAATGCTCCCCACGGGAAGCCCGGGGCAAACTGCAGCAGCTGCTCGCGGCTGCGCGGATTGTAGGTAGCGTCCACGTCACGCCGCTTCTCGATCGGCCACTGCACCTTCGCCGCCGCGGTCTCGAACGCCAGGATGTCGCGCGCCCTGGCGGCGGCGTCCGCGCGGCCAGCGAGCGTCAGCATCTGGGCGATGTAAGCCAGGTAGTTCTCGCGCACCGCGCGCAGCTGCGGGTCGTCCTTCAGGTAATAGTCGCGGTCCGGGAGCCCGAGGCTCGACTCGCTGATCACCACCGCGTAGCGATCCGGGTTCTTCAGGTCCGCCGGCAGGTCGATATCGAACAGCGACGCAAATCCCGGCAGGGCGAACAGGCGCGCCAGTGCCTCGCGCGTCGTGGCGTCGCTGATGCGCTTCAGGTCGGCCTGCGCCGGCGCGAGCCCGTTGGCCTCGATCGCCTCGGAGTCCATGAAGCTCGCGTAGTAGTCGCCGATCTGCTGCTCGGGCGTACCGGCGGCGGGATGCGCGGCTGCTGCGGCCTCGACGATCGTGCGCACGCGCTGCGTCGAGAGCTCCTCGAGCACGTTGAAGGGCCCGTAGCTCGAATGGTCGGCCGGAATGACGAAGCTCGCATACCAAGCGCCGTTCGCGTAGGCGAAAAAGTCGTCGCCGGGCCGCACGCGGGAATCGCCCGCCGAGAGATCGAGGCCGAAGTCGCCGATCGCCGCCCGCGGCCCGCCCGAGGGCCGGTCGGCCGTGGCTCCGGGGTCCGGCTGTGCTTCAGGGACGGCCACTGCCTCGACGGCGGCTGCGGCAACGGTGGCGGAAGCGGCAGCGGGCACCGGGCTCTCCTTGGCGGGCTGGCCGGCGCAAGCCGCGAGGGCGGCGAGTGCCACCGCCCCTGGGCATACTCTCATCAGCGGAACGCCTTCAGCGGGGGAAGGGCGGCATCATACGGCAGCGCCGTCCCACTCGCGCACCAGGTCGCGCCATTCGCCGCGCGCAACGTTCGGCTTACCGGCTTCGGTGCCGACGTAGAGGAAGCCGACGATCGCGTCACTCGTGCCGAGGCCAAGGGACTGCCTCACCTCGGGGTCGTAGGCGGCACCGCCTGTCTTCCACATGGCGTTGTAACCGAGTGCCAGCGCGGCGAGCATGATGTTCCCGGCGGCGACTCCCGCCGACAGCGTCTGCTCGATCGGCGGAATCTTCACCGCCTCGTTCACGTGCGCCGCGACCACGATGATCATGGGCGCGCGGAACGCCTTGTCGCGCTCGCGCTGCAGCGACTCCGCGGTCGCCGCCGGCTGCGTGCGCGCGAGATGGCCGGCGAGCAGTTCCCCGAAGCGGGCCCGCGCCTGCCCGCGCACCACCAGGAAGCGCCACGGACGCAGCCGTCCGTGATCCGCAGCGCGCACCGCGCTCGCGAAAATGAGCTCGAGGGCGCCGGTATCCGGTGCCGGTTCCGTGAGGGTGGTGGCCGAGCGGCGCGTCACCAGGGCGTCTATGGCTTGCATGCGGCCATTGTCGCAGACTCGAGCCCCGTGCTGGCCATGTCCGAAGCCTGCGAGCGCAACAAGGGCCCGATCCTCGCGGTGCTCGAGAGCGAGCTCGCCGCCAGCCGCTCGGTACTCGAGATCGGCAGCGGCACGGGCCAGCATGCGGTGCATTTCGCGCGCAACCTTCCGCACCTGAGCTGGCAGCCGACCGAGCTCGGCGCCGAGCTCGGTCCGCTCGCCGAGCGCATCCGGCTCGAGGGCCCGCCGAACCTGGCTCCCGCCATCGCCCTCGACGTGCGCGCACACCCCTGGCCGGTCGAGCGCGTCGAGGCGGTGTTCAGCGCCAATACGCTCCACATCATGGCGTGGGACGCGGTGGAGGATTTCTTCCGCGGAGCCGGCGCCGTGCTCAGCTCGCCCGGCGTGCTGTGCGTTTACGGTCCGTTCCGCTACCGCGGCCGCTATACGAGCGAGAGCAACGCGGAGTTCGACCGCTTTCTCAGGTGCCGGGATCGGCTTAGCGGCCTCCGGGATTTCGAGGCGCTCGAGCGGCTGGCGGCGGCGGCCGGGCTCGCGTTCGCCGCCGATCACCTCATGCCGGCCAACAACCAGACCCTGGTGTGGCGCCGCGGGCGCACGGAGTAGAGTTCCGCCATGGAACTGCTCACGCCCGCGGAGCTGCGCGCGGCCATCCGCACCATCGCCGACTACCCGAAGCCGGGCGTCAAGTTTCGCGACATCACCACACTGCTCGGCGACGCGCGCGCCTTTCATAGCGTGGTGGAGCTGCTCGCGCGGCCGTGGCTCGGAAGCGGCGTCAGCCGCATTGCCGGTATCGAGGCGCGCGGCTTCATTCTCGGCGGCGCGCTCGCCGCGCGCCTTTGCGCGGGGTTCGTGCCGATCCGCAAGAAGGGCAAGCTGCCGCACGCGACGGTGCGCGTCGCTTATTCGCTCGAGTACGGACTGGACGAGATGGAGATGCACCGCGATGCGGTGCGGGCGGGCGAGGACATCATCCTGGTGGATGACCTGATCGCCACGGGCGGCACGGCGATCGGGGCGGTGCAGCTGCTGCGCGCGCTCGGCGCTCGCGTGTTGGCGGCGTGCTTCATCGTCGATCTTCCCGATCTCGGCGGCTCGGCGAAACTCGCCTCTCTCGGGGTGCCGGCTCAGACTCTCGTCGCCTTTGCCGGGCACTGAGGTGCGGATTCAGCCGCCGTTCAGACTAAATAAACTTTCAATATCAATGTGTTACACGCGGCCAGGGGGCAACATTACGTTGCGGTCATATGGCTCTTGGCGGCGGGGAATCCTGTGATAATACCGCCGCCTCGCGCACGCTGCGCACACACAAATTCTTCTGGAGACCACATGTTCAAGAAGCTCATCCCTGTCATCGCGTTTGCCCTGATCGCGGGCCCGGCCTTCGCCCAGTCGACCCCGGCTCCGGCCTCTTCGACTCCGGCCGCTTCCTCGTCGTCCACCTCGGACACGACGAAGGACACGAAGAAGAAGAAGAAGCACCACAAGAAGGCCGACAAGAGCGCTGAGAAGAGCGACTCGTCCTCGACCACCCCGCCGCCGAAGTAAACATTTTCTGGCGAACTTGAGGAGCCCCGCCGTGAAAACGTCGGGGCTCCTTGCTTTTGTGGGGGCGACGCGGGAGAGCCGTCCGCCGGGGCTTGCGGGGTACGGCCAAAGGGTTCAAATTCTGTCCCATGGACGGGGAGCAACAGGCCGCTATACATCAGGCGCTGATGTCCGTTCAGTATGCCGTCACCAGCATGACGTTCCCGATCTGCGATCAGCAGGACCTGATCGAAGCTATCGATAGTGTCGAGGAGCAGTTGCACACGGGTCACCCGAACCTGGCGCTCATGTGCCGCTTCCTCAACTCCATCGCGCGCAGCCTGCGGGCGCAGCCTGAGGCACGGGACGCGTGCCTCCTGATCGAGGATGCCATCGGCAAGGCCGGCATGCCGAGCACCTGGCAATCGGGCATCTGACCTAAGGCCATCGGCGCGACACCTCGCACTGCGCTCGTGCGCCGTCCCGTTGCGTTGGGCGCGTGGCGCAGTCTAAGTTGGGGCCGATGATCGCCCCTCTCTCCCAGGTCCTGCTGCTGCTCGCCGGCTCCGTCTTCCTGGTGACGCTCGCGCGGCGTCTGGGGCTCCCGACCACCCTCGCCTACCTGGTCCTCGGGCTCCTGCTCGGGCCGCACGCGCTCGGCGTGGTCTCGGACTCGGGCACGACCCGCCTGCTGGCCGAGCTCGGCGTGGCGTTCCTGCTGTTCACGCTCGGCCTCGAGTTCTCGCTCCCTCGGATGCTCGCGATGCGCGGCGAGGTGTTCGGCCTCGGCGGGCTGCAGGTCGCCGCCACCAGCGCCGTATGCGCATTGATCGCCCATCAGCTCGGCGTCGGCTGGCTGCCGGCGATCGTGCTGGGGGGAGCGGTGTCGATGAGCTCGACCGCGATCCTGCTGCACCAGCTCACCGAGCGCGCGGAGCTCAACCGCACGCACGGCCGGCTCGCCTTCAGCATGCTGCTGTTCCAGGACCTGGCATTCGTGCCGTTCCTGGCGCTCGCGGCGGCGCTCGCCGAGGGCGCCGACCATTTCACCCTCGGCGAGAGCCTGGTCGCCGTGTTCGGCGGGATCCTCGCCATCGTGGCGGTGCTGGCCGCCGGCCGCTGGCTGCTGCGGCCGCTGTTTCACGAGATCGCCCACAGCCGGCTGCGCGAGCTGTTTACGCTCACGGTGCTGCTGGTGGCGCTCGGCTCCGCCTGGGTGTCGCACGTCGCGGGACTGTCGTTCGCGCTCGGCGCGTTTCTCTCGGGCATGATGCTGGCGGAGACCGAGTACCGGCACCAGATCGAGGCGGTCATCCGCCCCTTCCGCGACATCCTGCTCGGACTCTTCTTCATCTCGGTCGGCATGCTGCTCGATCTGAGGCTCCTCGCGCGCGAGCTGCCGCTGGTGTCGCTGCTGCTGGTGGCGATGGTGCCGCTCAAGGCGGTGATCGCCGCCCTGGTCTCGAGTCCCTTCACCAGCTCGCGCTTCAAGGCGCTGCGCACCGGCATCGTCATCTCGATCGGCGGCGAGTTCGGGGTGGCGCTGTGCACCATCCTGCTGCAGGCCGGGCTGGTGCCGGAGCAGATCGGCGAGCCGCTGGTGATCGCGATCGTGCTGTCGATGCTGCTCTCCCCGGTCATCCTCAACAACAACAAGCGCGTGGCGCGGGCGCTGCTGCATGAGCGTGCGCCGATTGCCACCGCCAGCGAGCGCGAGGACGCGGCCACCGGCGAGATCGCGCATCGCGAGCACGTGATCCTCTGCGGCTTCGGGCGCGTCGGCCAGAACGTGGCGCGCGTGCTCGAGTCACAGGGCTTCGAGTACATCGCGCTCGACCTCGACCCGGCGCGCATCCGCGCCGCGCGCCAGGCGGGCGACCCGGTGATCTACGGCGACTCCGCCGACGAGGAGCTGCTCGCCAAGGCGGGCCTGAGCAAAGCGAGTGCGGTGGTCATCAGCTTCTCGGACCCGGCGACCTCGGTGGGCATCCTGCGCAGCGTCCGCCGCCTGCGCCCCGACGTACCGGTGCTGGTGCGCACCGCGGACGATGCGCGCCTCAAGGAGCTGCAGGACGCGGGCGCCACCGACGTCGTGCCCGAGACCTTCGAGGCGAGCCTGATGCTGGTATCGCACGTGCTGATGCTGCTGCACGTGCCGGTGCCGCGCGTGGTGCGCACGCTCGGCGACATCCGCAGCAGCCGCTATGCGGTGCTGCGCAACATCGTGCGCCGCGGTGATCCGCGCCCGGTGGACGAGCTGAGCGAGCACCGCGAGGAGCTCAAATCCGTGGTGGTGCCGCCGGGAGCGTGGGCGGTGGGACGTACGCTCAGCGAGGTCCGCGGCCACGGCGTCGAGGTGACCTTCACCGGGGTGCGGCGCCAGGGGATTCTCGGGCGCGAGCCGGCCGAGAATACCGTGCTGCACGAGGGCGATATCGTCGTCATCTATGGTCAGCCCGAGGAGCTCGAGCGCGCCGAGTCGGTGCTGCTCGCGGGTTGAGGGAGCATCCATGCACAAGAGCCGTCTGGCCGGTTTCATCATCGACTGTGACACCGCGGACCTCGAGGGCGCCGCGCGCTTCTGGAGCGCCGCCCTCGGGCTCGCGTTGCGCCCGTCGGCGGACCCGGCCGACACCAGGTACCGCACCTTCGACACCGCGCCCGACCAGCCGCATCTCGAGGTGCAGCAGGTCGGGCACGCGAGCCGCGTGCACCTCGACATCGAAGCCGACGATATCGAGGCCGAGGTGGCACGGCTCGAGCGGCTCGGTGCGAAACGGATCGGCCCGGTGCGCAGCTGGTACGTGATGCAGGCACCCACCGGGCAGCGCTTCTGCGTGGTGCGCCCGCAGCGCGCGGATTTCGCGGCCCGCGCCAACACCTGGGACTGAGAGTGAACCGCAGCGACCTGCACTTCCCGCCCAAGCACGAGCCGCTGCGCGACGACGTGCACGCGCTCGGCGCGCTCCTCGGCGAGATCCTGCGCGAGCAGGGCGGCGAGCAGCTGTTCGAGCTGGTGGAGCTGGACCGCGTCGCCGCGATCCGCAGCCGCGCCGGCGAGAGCGACGCGCGTGCCGAGCTCGCCGCCTGCGTGCGCGACCGGCCGCCGGCGCTGGCGCGCGACCTGGTGCGCGCCTTCTCCACCTGGTTCCAGGCGGTGAATCTCGCCGAGAAGGTGCATCGCATCCGCCGCCGCCGCGACTACCTGGTGAAGGACAGCGAGCGGCCGCAGCCGGGCGGGGTCGAGGCGGCGATTGCGGCACTCGAGCAGGACGGCTGGCCGCTCGCCGAGGTGCTCGAGCTCATCCGGAGCCTGTCGATCGAGGCGGTGTTTGCCGCCCATTCCACCGATTCGAGCCGCCGCACGCTGCTGCGCAAGGAGCAGCGCATCGCGCACTGCCTGCTCGAGCGGCTCGATCCCGCGCTCACGCCCAGCGAGCAGCGCAATCTCTGGAACAGCATCCGCATGGAGATGACCGCGGCCTGGCAGACCGAGGAGCTGCCGCGCGAGCGCTTCACGGTCGCCGACGAGCGCGAGCAGATCCTGTTCTACCTGCTCGAGATCCTCTACCAGGTGGTGCCGGCCTTCTACGAGGAGGTCGCCCAGGCGCTCGCCAAGGTTTACGGCGCGGAGGCGGCTGCGGTGCGCGTGCCGGCGCTGCTGCACTTCGGCAGCTGGGCCGGCGGCGACACCGACGGCAATCCCGACGTGCACGCCAAGACCATCCGCGAGAGCCTGGCGCGGCAGCAGCAGATGCTCATCAACAGCTACTTCGCCGAGTGCCAGAGCCTCGGGCAGCGCCTGTCGCAGAGCGCGAGCCGGGTCGGCATCTCCGCCGAGCTCGCCAGGCGCATCGAGCGCTATACGGCGCTGCTGCCGGCGGCGCGCGGCACCACCCGGGTGCAGCACGAGCGCATGCCCTATCGCCTCTTCCTGGCGCAGGTCGGCGAGCGGCTGCGCCACGCCTACGACGGGCGCGCCTCGGGCTACGAGGGGCCGCAGCAATTCCGGGCCGACATCGCCCTGGTCGCGGCGAGCTTGAGGGCCCACAAGGGCGTCAACGCCGGGCTGTTCCCGGTCGAGCGGCTGCTGCGGCGCATCGACACTTTCGGCTTCCACCTCGCGGCGCTCGACGTGCGCGTGCATGCCAGCGTGCTGCACGCGGTGATCGCGCGCGGCTTGGACGACCCGGCCTGGCTCACGCGCGCGAGCGCCGAGCGCCGCGCGCTGCTCACCGCGGCGCTCGAGAAGGATCGCGGCCCGGCGCGCGAGCTCGATGCGCTCGGCAAGCGCTCGCTTGCAGTGTTCGAAGCCATCGTCCAGTGCCGCCACCGCTACGGTGCCGAGGCCATCGGCTACTTCATCGTGAGCGGCGCCAGCGGCGCCGACGACGTGCTGGCGGCGCTGCTGCTGGCGCGCTGGGCGTCGGCCTACGACAAGCGCACCGGCGAGGTGGCGCTCGACATCGCGCCCCAGTTCGAATCCGAGCAGGCGCTCGGCGCCTGCGGCGCGACCATGCAGGACCTGCTCGCCGACCCGCTCTACCGCCGCCACGTGCAGGCGCGCGGGCGGCGCCAGTGCGTCGTGGTCGGCTATTCCGACAGCAACCGCGAAGCCGGCGCCTGCGCCTCGCGCGTCGTAATCCACGAGGCGCAGCGCGAGCTGGCGCGCGTGCTCGGCGCCGCGGGCGAGCAGACGGTCGTGTTCCACGCGCGCGGCAGCAGCATCGCGCGCGGCGGCGGCCGCATCGAGTCGCTGGTCAAGGCGGCCCCGAGCGGCGCGGTGGACGGGGTGCTGCGTATCCGCGAGCAGGGCGCGACCATCAAGCAGGGTTATGGCCTGCGGCCGATCGCCATGCGCACGCTCGAGCGGGCCTTCAACGCGCTGTCGCTCGCGACCGCCGCCCAGCGGCGCGGCACCCTGAAGCCCGACGATCCCGGCCACCTCGAGTGCGCAGCGCTGCTGGCCGCCGAAAGCCGTGCCGCCTACCGGCGCCTCGTGTACCAGGACGCCGACTTCTACGAGTACTTCCGCGCGATCACGCCGATCGACGTGATCGAGCGCATGCAGATCGGCTCGCGCTCGATCCATCGGGCCGAGAGCGGCGGCATCGAGAGCCTGCTGCCGGTGCCGTGGGTGTTCGCCTGGTCGCAGACCCGCTACATGCTGCCCGAGTGGTACGGCGCGGGCGCCGGCCTCGGCGTGGTCCTCGATCGCTTCGGGCTGCCGCGCCTCAGGCAGATCTATGCCGAGTGGTTCTTCATGCGCAACCTCCTCGACGACGTCGAGACCATGCTGGCGCGCGTCGACCTCGACATCGCCCAGCACTACGACGCGCTCGCGCCCGCGGGGCTGCGGCGCTTCGCGGGCAATATCCGCGCCGAGTACCTGGCGGCCTGCGAGTCGCTCCTCGCCATCAAGGAGAGCCGCGAGCTGCTCGACTCCGACCCGACCATGCAGCGCTCGATCAAGCTGCGTAACCCCTACGTCGATCCCATGAACCTGATGCAGGTGGACCTGCTCAAGCGCTGGCGTGCGCGCGGACGCGAGGACCGCGACCTGTTCGAAGCGCTGCTGGCGAGCGTCGGCGGCATCGGTCAGGGCCTGCAGGCGACCGGCTGAGGGCCGCATGAGTCCGCCCGGCACCGATCGCGCCCTCAGCGTCCGCCGCGCCGCCCCGCCCGACGTGCCGGTGATCCTCGCCTTCATCCGCGAGCTCGCGGTCTACGAGCACCTCGAGCACGAAGTGGTCGCCACCGGGGCGGATGTGCACGCGGCGCTCTTCGGCGCGCGCACCTATGCGGAGGTCGCCCTCGCCTGCCTCGACGGCGAGCCGGTCGGCTTCGCGCTCTACTTTCATAACTTCTCGACCTTCCTCGGCAAGCCCGGGATCTATCTCGAGGACCTCTACGTACGGCCCGAAGCCCGCGGCTGCGGCGCCGGCAAGCGGCTGCTCGCGTATCTCGCGCACACCGCGCTCGAGCGCGGCTGCGCGCGGCTCGACTGGGCGGTGCTCGACTGGAATGCGCCGTCGATCGCCTTCTACAGGGGCCTCGGCGGCGTCGCTCAGAGCGAGTGGACCACCTACCGCCTGGCAGGTCCTGCACTGGCGCGGCTCGCCGGGAGCTACTCGCAGCAGCCCGGAGGATCGACCTGATGCAAAGGCTCCTGGTACGAAGCTTCGCGATCTCCCTCGACGGCTATGGTGCGGGCCCGCATCAGAGCCTCGACCACCCGCTCGGCCTGCGGGGTACGGAGCTCATGGAGTGGTTCTTTCAGACCCGGGTCTGGGGACGCATCCAGGGGAGCGGTGACGGCGAGGCCGGAGTCGACAACGCGCTCGTCGAGCGGGGTTTCGAGGGCATCGGCGCCTGGATCCTCGGGCGCAACATGTTCGGTCCGGTGCGCGGGCCGTGGCCGGATGAGAGCTGGAAGGGCTGGTGGGGGCCGGAGCCGCCCTTTCACACCCCGGTGTTCGTGCTGACCCACTACGCGCGGGCGCCGCTCGCCATGGCCGGCGGCACCGAGTTCCGCTTCGTCACTCAGGGTATCCACGCGGCGCTCGATGAGGCGCGCGCCGCCGCCGGCGGCCGTGACGTGCGCCTCGGTGGCGGCGTTGCCACCATCCGGGAGTACCTGCGCGAGCGGCTGATCGACGAGCTGCATCTCGCGGTCCGCCCGGTGCTGCTCGGCGCCGGCGAGCCCCTGTTCGAGGACCTCGACCTGCGCGCGCTCGGCTACGAGCTCGCCAGCCAGTACCCGGGCGAGCGCGCCAGCCACGTCTTCATCCGCCGCCGCACCGGCCCCGCTGCTGAAGACCGCTAACATCGCATCGCGAAACTCGGCCGCGCGCCGCACGACCCCGCAGATTGCGTTTGCGGCACCGTCCGCAAATGACCTTCTTCACTGCCCGGTGCGGTCTCCGCCGGCAACAATGCCCCGCGTTTCCTACCCAACTTTCAGGAGATCCGCCATGACAACCGCATTCCTCCTCCGCCGCCGATTGATCGGCATCACATCCGCGCTGGCCTGTGGCGTGGCGCTGGCGCAGACGGCCTCTGCCGTTACGCTGCCGAAACCGCCGCCGCCATCGCCGTTCTACGTGGCGTGCTACTACTCTTTCCACCTCACCGATGGTGACTATGGAGTTGGCGAGTACGCCGAGGTCGTGTTCGCAGCCGGCGCGTCGCTCGCCGGCGGGTGCAGCAGCCTCAACACCACCCTCGGTGTGAGCAATATTGTCGGCATCGCGATCGGCCTCGGGAGTCCAGCCGTAGGCCCCATCACGCTGGCGGGTCTGGCGCCGGGCGAGGCCGCGAGTCTGCCGGAGAACGCCAGCGTGACCGTCGTCAACGGCGTTGCCACGCTCAATTCGCTGGAGCTGTACCTCCAGGGTCCGGGCAACAATTGGGCTCTGCTGCAGACCGAAGGCTATGTGAACCTGGAGCTCTTCTCACTCGACCTGCAGTTCACCCTCGGCTCCATGGTCCCGAAGAACAGCTGGTCCGAGATTGTGCCTGCGAGTTCCCCCATTCCACTGCTGACCAACCCGCCGAGCGGCGAGTTCTCGCAATAGGAGTCGGTGCTTGACGTTCCGGCTTGCCGCCCCCGGCTCTCGGGGGCGGCAAGCACCGTTCGTGCTCCTCGACTGCCTCACGGACGGCGGTACACCACGCCGTCCTTCATCACGAACACCACCTGCTCGATCGCGGCGATGTCGGCGGTCGGGTCGCCGCGCACCGCGACCAGGTCGGCCAGCATCCGCTCGCGCAGCCGGCCGAGATCGGCCTCGTGGCGCAGGATCTTCGCGTCCGTGGCGGTCGCGGCCGTGAGCGCCTCCACCGGCGTCATGCCGTCGCGCACCATCCACTCGAGCTCGCGGTAATTGGTGCCGTGAGCGAACACGCCCACGTCGCTGCCGCAGCCGATGGTGACGTGCGCCTCGCGGGCGGAGCGGAAGGCCTGCGCGGCGCGCGCCATGCCGGGCGTCGGCGGACTCGTGCCGCGCAGGTAGTGCTCGAAGTACTCCCCGTAGGCCTCCTCGGCGGTGAGTGTCGGCAGGTAGGCGACGCCGTGCTCGGCCATGAGGCGGAAGATCTCGGGCGTGCCGGAAAAGCCGTGCTCGATGGTGTCGACGCCGGCGAGCGTCGCGCGCCGCATGCCCTCGGCGGTGGTCGCGTGCGCCGCCACCGGCCGGCCCGAGGAGTGCGCGGTCTCGACCAGCGCCCGCAGCTCCTCCTCGCTGAAGGTCGGCTGCTGCGTGCCGCCCGGGCCCCAGCGGTAGTCGGCATACACCTTGATCCAGTCGGCGCCGCGCCCGGCCTGCTCGCGCACCGCGCGGATCACCTCCGGGATGCCGCTCGCCTCCTCCGCCCCCTGGGGCGTGCAGCACACGTCGGGCCGCAAGCCACGCGGCGCCGGGCCGTAGCTGGCGGTTGCGACGATGGCGCGCGTGGCGACGAACAGGCGCGGCCCCTCGACGAGTCCGTCCTCGATCGCCTGGCGGAGCGACACGTCGGCGTATTCGGCGCCCTCGGTACCGAGGTCGCGCAGCGTGGTGAAGCCGGCCAGGAGCGTGGCACGCGCCTGGCGGGCCGCGCGCAGCGTGCGATAAGGCACCGGCTCCTTCAGCACCTGATCGTTCCACAGCGTCTCGTTATAGGGATGGAGGAACAGGTGCGAGTGAATGTCCATCAGGCCCGGCAGCAGTGTCGCGCCCGGCAGGTCGATCACCTCGGCACCGGCTGGCCGCTGCACGGCGGACGCCGGGCCCACCGCCGCGATGCGTGCGCCGTCGGTGAGCACCACCCAGTCCCGATGCGGCGGCTCGCCCGCGCTCCACACCTGCGCCGGGCGCAGCAGCACCGCACCCGAGGCCGCAGCCAGAGCGGCCGTGGTGAAGGTGATTGCCAACGCGGAAAACGCGGCGCGGGTGAGCGCGCGCGCGGCGTGAGTGCTCATGGTCCTGCCCGGCTCAGTTAGCGGTCCGGGCCCATGAGCACCGTGGTGTCGTAGCTCTCGAAGCCCTGGATGGCGCGGCCGTAGGCCTTGAACACCAGGTTCTCGGCGACCTTGTCGGCGCGCGGTGTGAGCAGCATGCGCAGCACCACGTCGTCGGCCGGCCGCGTCGCATCGTCGGAGAGCAGCTGCTCGACCACCCGCGTCAGGCGAAACACCAGCTCGTTGACGAAACGCAGGTGCGCGCCGTCCTGCACCTGCTCGGCGCCGGGACCGTAGGTGGCGCGCGCCTCCTCGGCGAGCTCGTGCAGGAACAGATTCAGCAGCCGCGCCTTGTCGACCGTGCGCAGATCGCCGAAGAACTCGATCTCGGAATTGAGGTTCATGGCGGCCTCATGCGAGAAACGCTCGAGTGAGGTTAAGCCGAGGTCGGGAAAAAGTCGATCGGCTTGGTGGCGGTGACCGCGTCGACGTCCTCGGGTTGGAACTGGAACAGCCGCACCAGCGCGATGATCTTCTGCTCGAGCTCCGGGTCCTTGAGCTCGCTCGACACCACGCGGCACATGGTTACCGAGCCGTTGGGGGCGATGGTGAACTCGAGCACCAGCTTGCCCTGCAGCTCCGCATTCTCACGCAGCGCGCGCGCGTACAGGTTGTAAATGCGTCCCTTGTTGCGGTCGAAGACCAGCGCGATCTCCTCGGGCGAGCGTACCGGCTTGCCGCCGCCGCCCGAATGGCTGTTGCGGTTCGCGGCGCTGGCGAGCGCGACCGAGGAAGTGACCGCGGTCGCCGTGTGGCCGGTGAGCGAGCCGGCGCCGGTGCCGAAGCCGCGGCTGGCGTTGGCGGAAGTGATGCCGCCGGAGCCCGCGCCCACCCGCGAGGTGATCAGGGAGCGCTCGGCGTGCGAGTCGGCGCCGACCGAGCCCGAGAGGTTCTTGGTCTCGAGCGGTGTCAGATCCATCTGCTCGCGCAGGTCCGCAAGCTCGTCCTTCACCTTGTTCAGCTGGCGCTCGGCTTTCTTGCGCGCGAGCTCCTTGAGATCCACCGGCGGCGGCGGCTGTTTCACCAGCGCCACTTTGGGCTCGATCTTCGGCAGCTCCACCGGCTTCGGCGGCGGCGGCGGCTTCGGCTTGTTCTCGAGCATCACCTTCGCGAGGCGCGTGGGAATGTCCTGCGCCGTCTCGCGCTTCGGAGTCGGCAGCAGCGGAAACAGGATCCCGAGCACCACCAGGACGATGAGCAGCACCCGCAGGATCCTGCGGAAGCGCTCGCTGGATTCCGGGTCGCCCTCCCAGGGCAGCTCGTATTCGCGGTAATAGGGAGCGAGAATCATGCGCGCGTCAGCCCGTCTTGATCTGGCCGGCCGCGACCGGCTTTTCCTTCTGGATCACGGCGAGCGAGATCTTGCCGTAGTCGGCGTCGGTGCAGGTCTGCATGACGCGCTTCAGCACGTCGTAGGGCAGGGCCTTGTCCGCCATGATGGTGATCTCGCGCTGCGAGACGTCCTGGTCGCTGACGGTCTGCCCCACCAGCATCGGGCGTTTGAGAGCGGCGCTGAGAGGGGCGATCAGCGGGGTCGCCGACGCCTGGATCTCCTTCACCGTGGCGATGTACTCGCCCTGCACGAACAGGTCGTCGCGGGTGATCATCACCACCACCGACTGCTTCGGCGCAACCTGCGCGATCGACTGCGGGATCTCGATGCCCTTGGAGTTCTGGATCACCTCGACCTCGGTCGAGTACACCAGCAGGAACGCCACCATCACCGACAGGATGTCGATCAGCGGGATGAGGTTGAGCTGCGCATCCGCCTTGTGCCGCAGGTGATGCTGCGCCATGCGCCGGGCGCGGTTCGACATGCTCATGAATGACCTCCGGGCGCGGCGGCGCGCACTGCGCCGCCCGCGGGCGCGCCGGCCACCGGCGCGCTGCCCGGCGGCGCCTCGGTAGTCGAGGGCGCATCGCCGATCGAGATGTCGGGGAACAGCTCCGCCTGCACGGTTTGAATGCCCTGCCCCGCCTCGAACACGCGCACCCGGTCCATGACCTGCACCAGCGTGTCATAGGGCGTGTCGGGCTCGAGCAGGATGCTGGCGTCGGTCTTGTCGGGAAACTTCGCCTTCACGCGCTTCAGGTACTCGGTCAGGTTGTCGTAGTCGTAGCCGCTCGCGATGTTGGGGAACGTGGCGAGCGGCCCGGTGTTGCGGTCGGCGACCTGCAGCAGGTCCTTGCGCACCATCACCTCGAGCTGCAGCCCCGGCGGCGGCTCCTTCCAGGTCGTGTTGGGCGGCGGCAGGTTCAGCTGCAGGATCACGGTGCGGGAGAACACCGCGGTCATGAGCAGGAACGTGACCAACACCGTGAAGATGTCGATCATCGGAACCAACAGCAGCTCGGCCGGCTTGCGCGAGTGGCGCTCCAGCTTGCGGATTTGATAAGAGCGGCGCATGCGGGTGCGCTGGCGCTCAGGCGGCCGCGGGCGCCGTCTGCCGCTCGGTGATGGCGTTCAGGAACTTCACCGATGCCATCTCGAGACTGTCGATCACATCGGTGGTCTTGGTCTGCAGCCAGGCATGGATGAACAGCAGCGGCACCGCGGTCATCAGGCCGAAGGCGGTGCAGTTCATCGCTACCGAGATGCTGGCCGAGAGCAGGTTGGCCTTCTCGGCCGGGTTCACGGTCGCGACCGCGGCGAAGGCGCGGATCAGGCCCATGACGGTGCCGAGCAGCCCGAGCAGCGTCGCGAGATTGGCGAAGGTGGCCAGGTAGTGGGTGCGCTTCTCGAGCTTCGGCACTACCTCCATCAGGCTCTCCTCCATCGCCTTCTCGATGTCGTCGCGACGGCGGGCCGAGGTGATGCGCGCCAGGCCGTAGTTGAGGATGTGCCCGATCGCCGAGGACGACTTCGAGGTCACCTGGGCGACCCCGCGGAAGTTACCCTGCGACAGCAGCGGCACGATCTCGTTCCACAGCCCGCGATTGCGCGCCGCCGTGGCGGTGAGATAGATCCAGCGCTCGATGGCGATCGCCAGGCCGATTACGAACACGACGGCGATCGGGTACATGAAGTCCCCGCCGCCCTGAAAGAAACGCACGATCAGATTCCAGATCTGCATCTGACTCTCCCGGTCAAGAAACACTCACACATGGGGACGCAAGCCTGTCAAAACTGAATGACATAGACCTAAAAAGCTGCGATCCAGCTCTCATCCTGGAAAGCCCCCCGCGGCCTCTTCAGGGCTTGTCGCCGGAACCCGGCACCGCGCCCGCCTTCGGGCGCGGCACGTCGGGCTTCACCGCATCGTAATAACGATTCTCCCGCAGGAACACATCGCGATCTATCGGCTCCAGCACCTCATCGAGCAGACTGTTGGCGGGCTTGCCGACCAGGTCCCCGAGGTCGGAGCGCTTCCATGGCACGATATAGAGCACCTTGGGGAGCTCGCGGTTGCCGGTGATCTCGGTGGTCTCGAGCTCCACCCGGTCGGCTCCCTTGGCGCCGCGTGCGCCCGTCCTGGCGGGCTGGGTGGCATCGCCCGCAGCGTCCGCGGACTTGGGTGCCGCGGCACTGGCTGAGGCTGGAGCCTTGTCGCCCTTTGGCGTCAGGCGCCCCGCGGAGGCGGCGGCGCGTGCGGGAGCAGCATCCGGCGTCGTCGTGGCGGTCGTGTCCACGGCGGGCTCGAGCTGATCCGGCGAGGGTACGGCAGCCGGCGGCTTGCCTGCCGGCGCGGTGGAGGAGCTCTGCTGGGCCTGTGCGGCGCTGAAGACCAGCGCGGCGAACAGCATGAGGACGGTGCGCATGATCAGACTCCTCCTCCGGGACTTGCGCCCGTTCCCTTGGGCGGCGTCATGGCCGGCGTGGTTCCCGGTGCGTTCGCGGGAGCGGCTCCAGGCGGTGCCGGCGGGCCCGCCGGGGCCTCAGCCGGCGCTGTCGCCGGGGCACCGGGCTCTGCGGCCGGCTTCTCCGGCGCGGCCTCGGGGCGCTTCACCGGCGGCAGCCCCAACCGCTGGCGCAGCTCCGCGATCCAGCTGCTCACCGGCTTCTCTTCGTGCGTCAGCTCCTGGTAGCGGCTGAGCGCGGTGAGCGCCCGCCCGGGATCGCCGAGATAGAGGTCCGAGACCACACCGAGGTTGCGCCACGCGGGAGCGAACTGCGGGTCGGCGGCGATCGCCTGCTCGTAGGAGGCCGCCGCATCCTTGAACTTGCCCCGCATCCTCTGGGTGACGCCGAGCTCGGTCCAGGCGACGGCGCTGGTACTCTCGTGCTCCACCGCGCTCTTCAGCGCCTGCTCGGACTCATCGAGCCGCCCGTTCTTGCGATAGAGGATGCCGAGATTCACCAACGGAGCGGCGAACTGCGGGTACTGGAGCGCGATCTGCTTGAAGCCGAGCTCGGCCTCGGTCGCATTCCCGGCACGCATATAACCGACGGCGCGTGCGAAGTCGGTACTCGCAGCCGGCGGCACCTCGGGGCGCACCGGTGCGGGCGCAACCGCGCCCGCCGCGGCACCAGGGGCTGCGGCGGCCGCGCCGGCTGCGGGCTTCGCGGTCGCACCAGCGGGCGCCGTGGCAGGCGGCGCCGTCGCGGCGCGCGCCGCGGGTGCGGGCGCCGGCGTCGGCGGTGCGGCCTTTACCGGCACCGGGGCCGGGCGCTCGGGCTCCCGGGGTGCCGAGTGGCACCCCGCGAGCAGCAGCACGGCGAACGCAGCTGCCGTTACCTGCGTCAGCCGGGCGAGTCGCGCGGCGGCGCGCTTATTCGAGCCTTGCGACCACATCCTCGGTCAGCTCCGTCTTGCCGTAGCGGGAAGGCTTCAACTCCGCGAGCGCCGCGAAGCTCTTGCGGATCCATTCGTCGTACAGACCATCCTTGGCGCGCGCGGCGTTGAGCTCGTGCGCCTTGATCGCCTGCTCCTCGAAAGGGAACACCTGCTCCTCGAGCAGCGAGTTGTACTCCTCGAGCGCGTCGCCCTTGAGGTTCGACGGGCGCTCGGAATTCATGACGTCGTGCGCGAGCGTGCGGTAGAGCTCGGCCATCTCGTAGGTCGCAGCCGTGGTCACCTCCGCGACCTGGTAGTCGGCCGCCGCCTTGTAGCCGTCCATCGCCGCTTCCAGTGCCCGGCGTTTCTCCACCAGGCTCTTCTTCAGCGGCGCGGTGAGGCGCACGGCGCGAAAGGCATCGCGCGCCGGTGCCGCGAGCGTCAGTTGCGCCCTGGCCGCGAGGTAGTGGGTGCGCTCGGTGCGCTGCGACCCCGCACTCGCGTCGGCCGCGATGATCTCCCGGTACCAGCGATCGCGCCGTGCAGTATCGCCCGCCTTGGCGGCGTAGTCGGCGAGCCGCTGGCGCGCCTCGACGGCGTCCGCCACCGGCTTGGGGTTATCGGCGACGAACTTCTCGAGCATCGCCACCGCCTTGGGCGTGTTGCCGGCCTTGGCGTAGAGATCGGCGGATTGCATCTGCGCCTCGCGCCGCACCGCCGCCTCCTCGGCCGGGCTCGCGGCGATGCGCTCGAATTCCGCGGCCGCCTCGCCCGGGCGGTTGGCTTGGCCGTAGGCGACCGCGAGCTTGCGCGTCACGTCGGCCGAAAGCGGGCTCGCGGGGAAGTTGCGGCGGAAGCCCTCGAGCACCGTGATGGCGCGGTCCCAGCTCTTCAGCTGGATGAGCTGCGCGGCGGCGTCGTACTCGGCGTTGGAGCGGATCTTGGAATCGGGCGCCACGCGCGCGACGCGCAGATAGTCCTCCACCGCCCCCGCGCCGTCGCCGGCCTTCTGCTTCGCCTCGCCCTGCTTGTAGACCGAGGCCGCCAGGCGCTCAGTGAGGTCGGTGCGCATCTTGTCATCGCTGCCGGCGAGCGAGCGCGCCTGCACGTAGGCGGGCTCGGCCTGGGCGTATTCGCCCTGGTCGAAGTGCGACTGCGCGATGATGGTCCAGCCGATGCGCTGCCGGGCGCTGTCGACCGGCGGCTGCCGCGCGAGCAGCATCTGGGCGACGCTGATGGCGCGCGGCCGGTCGCCGGCGGCGTAGATGTCCTCGGCGGCGCGTGTCAGCACACCGGCGCTGTCGGGATGCTCGGGGAAGGTCTGCGCGAACTTCACCCCGGCATCGGTAGCGCGCTTGTGCCAGGCGTCCTTGTCGGCGCCGGCGAGACTCTCCTCGCCCTTCTGATAGGAGACGAGTCCCGCGTAGGCCGCGGTGGCCGACTTGTCGTTGCGCGGATAGTCGTAGGCGGTGTGCGCGTACTCGGTGGCCGCCTCCTCGTAGTGGCGGCTCGCGAACAGCGCCTCCGCCAGCAGGTAGTTGGTCGCGGCCGAGTCGGCATCCCCGGGGAAGGACTTGAGGTAGGAGCGATACCAGCGCGCCGCCTCCTCGTAATCGGAGCTGCGGCCGCTCTTCTGCGCGGTGGCGTGGAAATAAGTGGCGACATCCTTGAGATTGGTCTTGAGCTCCGCCACCACCTTGGGATTGGCCGCCTTGGCGCGGGTCTTCCAGTAGGGCGAATCGAAGTTGTAGCGCTCGACGAACTCGTGCTTGCCGTCGAGCACCAGCTGGCTGAACCCGCCCTTGCCGTAGGCCTCGATGGCCGACATGGCGAGGTTGGGCGCCTGGTCGCTGTAGGGATCGAGCGCCACGTAGGCACGGTAGGTGGTGGCCCCGTCCTGATAGCGCTGCTTGTCGACGTACAGGTCCCCGAGCCGCTGGTACAGCAGATAGGTGTACGGTCGCTCGCCGGCGTGGCTCACGAACTGCTCGAGGGTCTGCGCGCCTTCGTTGTAGGAGAAGGTGATGCTCATGACGCGCAGCGTGTCCTCGACCAGCTCGCGGTCGGCGCGCTTCAGGCTCTCGAGCGAGCGGCCCTTGCCGCTGGTGCCGAGCTGGTGGTCGAGGACCTTGCCGAAGGACGGCAGGCTCTCCTCGGTGCGCGACTCCTTGAACAGCGACCAGCCCTGCTTGTAGAGACTCTGCTGATAAAAGCCGGACGAGGGGCCGCGGGCGATCGCCTCGGAGTAGGCGCGCTCGGCCTCCGGGTAGCGCTTGGCCGAGAACAGCAGCTCGCCGCGCCGGAACTGCACCTCGGCGAGCTGCGGAGTATTGGGGTAGCGGCGCACGATCTGATCGAGCGCGTTGAGTGCGGGCTCGGCCTGCCCCGTGACCTCGTAGGCGCGCGCCAGCTGGTAGAGCACCTGGTCGTTGCGCGCGTAGTCCGGATAGGCCTTGAGGAGAGTCGTGTAGAGCCGGACGGCCTCAGCCCCCTGCAGGTCCTGGGCCGTCACCTCCTGCTCCATGCGTGTCAGCTCGCCCGCATCCAGGTTCAGGTCGGCGAGACGGCGCATCGCCTCCGCGCGCAGCTTGGGATCGGTGTTCTGCAGCTCGAGGAACCGACGGTAGTTCTCCATCGCCTTCTCGACGCTCGGACTGGCGGGCGCGTCCTTGTGCACCTCGACGGGGCGCGACTTGAGATCCCCGATGGTGCCCCCCGGGGGTGGCGACTGCGCCGCGAGCGGCAGCGACATCGCCGTCAGCGCCAGCAGCGTGGCCCGGTTGCGCAGTCTCACCGCAGCGGCTCCTGGGGATTGGCGCGCGGCGCCTCGGCCGGCGGGGCCGCGGTGGGCGGCGCCTCACTGCCCGGTGTTTGCGCCGGCGGTGCCGGCGCCTCGGCGGGCGCGGCCTCAGCCTTCGGCTCCGGCGCCTCGGGGGCTGCGCCTTCCGCGGGCGGCTCCCCCTCCGCGCCCTTCTGCTGGGCCTCCGGAGCCTTGGCGGGAGCTACGGCGGCGTTGGCGGCGCGATCGTACATTCCGGCGAGCGCAAAGCGCGCCTGGACCTGGTAGGTCGCGAGCCGCGATTTCTGGTCCTCGAGCTCATCGATGGCGACGCGCGAGAGGTAATCGGCCTGGCGCTGTTGGGTGGCGGCGAGACGGGTCGCGAGCTCATCGATGCGCACGCGCAGCGCGGCGATGCGCGTCGCGAACTCGCCGGTGTTGGTCGGTACCGCGCGCCGCGCCTGCTCCACGCGGATCCAGCGGCTCTGTGCCTCGTGCAGCGCGAGGTTCAGGTCCTTGAGCGAGCGGTGCTCCTCCCAGAGGCGCGCGCTGTAGGCGTCGTTCAGCCGGAAGAACAGCACGCCCTTGACCAGCGCCAGGCGCTCGCGCAGCTCGCCGTTCTCGGCAGTGTCGGGCGCGCCGGTGAGCGCGGCCTCGATGCGCTGGATGCGCGCCCACTGCTCGCGCTCGGTGTCGGTGCCGAGAGCGGCGACGTCGCGGCGCGCCTCGACGGTCTGCAGCCGCCCGGCGAGCTCGACGTTGCGCTGCTGCAGCTGCGTGACCGCACCCGAGGTGAGCAGCGCGTCGACTTTCGGCAGCCGCTGCGCGTAGGCGCGCTCGCGGGTGCCGATCATGTCCTCGAAGGCCTCCATGTCGTAGCCGCCGCGCTCCATCAGGTCGCTCATGTGCACCAGGTCGCGGTAGTTCTTCAGCCCCTCCTGAAAGTCGTTGCCGGCGAGCACCGTGTACAGGTAGCGCGACTCGGGGGCGTCCGGCAGATTCTTCAGCTGCCAGAACCAGCCGAAGCTGTCGCTGCCCTTGCGGCCGCTCTGCAGCACGCTCTTCAGCATGTCGCCCTGATCGATGCGCGCGATCGCCTCATCCAGCCGGCCGTTCTCGGCCTGGAAGGATTCCACTGCGCTCTCGTAGTACTCGGCGGACTGCGCGTTGGCGTTGAGCTTGCCGAACGCGTACGGCACGGCGAGATAGGACTCCTGCACCGCCGCGTCCAGCACGTTGCGGCTGCGCAGCTCCATCCACGGCCCGAGCGCGCCCCGGTAGTCGCCGAGCGCGGACTCGGCCCAGCCGGTGCCGAGCAGCGCCTTGTTCGAGTACGGGCCGTTGAGCCGCACGCGCTCGAGGGCCGGCAGCGCCCTGGCCGGCTGGTTCGCCTGCAGGTAGGCGAAGCCGAGCGCGACATTGGCACGGTCCTTGAGGGCCCGCTGCTCCTCGGTGCCGGCGACCATCGTACCGACGCCGGTGAGGAACGGATCGGCGTCCGCGAGGCGGTTGCTGCGCGCGAGCGCCACCCCCAGGTTGAAGCGCGCGTAAGCCGACCAGGTAAAGGTACCGCGCCAGGTCGACAGGAGGCGAATGGCCTCGTCGTACCTGCCCTGGCGGATGAGCACGTTGCCGAGCAGCAGCTCCTTCTGCGACTCGAGCTCCGGCGACATGCGGCCGTTGATGCGCGCCAGCGCCAGGGCCGCCCGGTCGAGATAGCCGCGCGCGTACCACACCTGCGCCAGGTAGAACCAGGCGACGTTGCGCACGCCGCTCGGCACCGGGTCCTTCAGCAGCGCCTCGAAACGCCGGCCCGCCTCGTTGTGCATGCCGAGCGCGAGGTACAGGCCGCCCATCAGCAGCTGCGCGTCCTCCTCGTGGTGCGGCATGCGGTTCCACTGCTCGTAGGCGGCGAGGCGCGTGAGCGCCTCGAAATCGTCGTGCTGGTAGTAATAGAAGAGCGCGTCGCCGTAGTGCAGGTCGCGGACCCGGATCTCGGGCAGCTTCTCCGGGTCGTGCCGCCGCGCGAGCGCCGGCGCCGCCGAGAGCGCCAGCGTCAGTCCCACGAGCAGCACGCGCGCGCGCGGCCCGGTCATGGTGCGCGTTATTCCCAATCCTTGATCTCGAACTCCGGCTGGAGCTTTCTCTGCCGGTCGTTGATCTTGAGCTCGAGGTATTTCGCCCCGATGCCCTTCTCGAACCTGATCGAGGCGCCGCGCTTATAGGGCCGCTCGTTCGGGCCCTTGCCGTTGAAGAAGGCGGTGAGCTCGTGCTGGCCGACCTTCAGGTTGCCGAGATACAGCCGCTGCACGCCGCCCTTCAAGAGCGCCTCGACCTCGCGCGGCGTATACAGGTAGTTGATGACTTCCTTGTTGTCGATCTTGAGCTCGACCGAGTCGAGCGCGAAGAAATCGCCCACGTCGACCGCCAGGAACACCGCCACCTGGGTGTTGGCGGGGAACAGCAGCTCCTCCTCGAGGATGAACAGGTCGCGGTTGAGATCGACCACGTCTTTCTTCAGTGCCTGCACCTGCTCATCGAGCGCGCGCGTGTCGGTCGCCGCGTCGGCGGGGGCCGGCGCCGCGGTCGCGGTCTCGCCTGCCGGCACAGCGGCCTCGCCCGCCGGGGAGGCAGGCGGCGGTACCGCGGGCGGCGCGGCGGCGGCCGGCTCGGGAGCCGGGGGTGGCGCGGCGGCAGCGAGCGGCGCGGCGGCGAGCAGGCTTAAGGCCAGCGCCGTAGCGGCCGCGCCCCTCAGAGCGCTCAGCGCACCGCGCCGTGCGCGAGTCGTGCAAGCATCGGGCATGTTCGTTCCGATCATTCGTTCAGCAGAACCCGCAACTGCTCGAGGTAAATGCCGTCGCTCTTGGTGCTGAAGTCGCGCAGCACGTTGCGGACGGTGCCGCTGCGATCGATCAGCACGGTCATCGGCAGATTGTCCACCTGGTAGGCGCGGCCCACCGCCTTGTCCGGGTCGAGCAGCATCGGGAAGGTGACCGTGGTGCCACGCGCGAACTCGGCGGCGCGTGCCGGGACATCGTCCACGCCCACTCCGTAGACCTCGAGCCCCGCGGAGCGATAGGTGGCAAGACTCCTGTTGAGGGCGTCGAGCTGGCGGCGGCAGGTGCCGCAGCCGCTGCTCCAGAAGGACAGCACCACCACCTGGCCGCGGTGCTCCGAGAGGCGCACGTTGCCGCCGGCGACGGCGTGCAGGGTGAAATCCGGGGCCGGGCGCGTGATCAGTCCGTAACCGCGCTGCGCGAGCGCAGCCGTGCCGGCACCGAACAGCACCACGGCCGCACACTTGAGGACTACCCGCACGCGTGACCGGCGGTCACGCGCCGCCGGACCGTCGGGTCGTTGCAAGCTCAAAAGAAGATCCTTCGGGCTGTGAAGCCGAGCTGCGCGCAAGCGCCGGAACCCTCGCACAGCGCGGTCGAGACTGTCAACGAAGCGGCGCGCGAAAAGCCCGGCTGGCGCTGCGTCGCGGCGGTCCGCGCAGTCGTCGCCCGGCGACAGGTGCCGCCCCGATGCCCGTGCGCCGCCGGCTGGGCGGCGGCGCTTACCCAGCCTAGACGATCGGCTCGAACACCGTCAGCGCCGCGAGCGAGGAGGCGGGCCCGAGTCCCTGCATCGGGAAGAGCGTCGGGAACTGCGGATCGGTGCCCAGCAGTCCCATGTAGTTGAGCATGATGAGCTCCGGGATCTGATTCACGGAGTTCGCCGCCGGGCTCGAGCCGGTGCCGCTCGTGACCACCGAGCCGTCGGAGCTGAAGGAGCCGATCTGCTGGCCGGCGACGCCGTTGCGCAGTACCGGGCGCCCCTTGGGGCTGTAGACCAGGAACACCGTCGCCGCGACTGAGGAGTTGTCGCCCTGCCAGCCGAGCTTGTCGCGGCCGGCGGCGCTGGTGTCCACCGTGCTGTTGGAGTTGAGCGAGCCGTCACTCATGATCTGGATCATGATCGGCGTGCCCTTGCGGGCCGCGTACTCGAGCACCGCGCCGATCATCTGCCCGGCCTGGAAGTTGCGTGTCTCGCCGGTGGCGCGCGTGCCGTCGTGATAGTCAAAGCCGCCGAGCGAGATGGTGCCGGCGCCGGCATAGCCGTCGATCACCAGCTTCATGACCGAGGCGGTCATCGCCACGTCCTGGTCCGAAAACTGGGCTGCGGTGAAGATCGGATTCGTGCCGCCGACGATGAGCGGATCCTGGGTCGGATCGAGCCCCGAAGGGCCCGCCGCGAAAATGTTGGCCGTATTCGCGGACTGCACGTACGCGCAGCGCACCGAGTTCTTGAGTGCCGCATCCGCGCTGCCGCCGCCGGGGATGAGCTGCACGCCCGGCGTGCTGCCGCTCGGGTCGGAGAGCGCACCGGTGAATTCGCTGCCGGTGGAGCTCGCTCCCTGGTAGAGCGCGGTGCCGGTGCTGATGCGCGCCTGGGACTCGAGCTCCGCGAGCGCCAGCGGGTCCACACCACCGGCGGGCATGGGCGGCGCGAGCGCCACGGCGTCGGAGGGCTGCTGGATGGTGGCGGGCTGCAGCGCTGGGTTGATGGTGTACATGAGCGCCGCCGAGTTGCCGCCCGACACCGAGGAGTTCGTGCCGACGAGGTTCACGACCGTGCCCTGGGCGCCGGCTTCCGCGATGCCGTAGATCGGGTTGATGGTGTTGGACGAGGTGTCGTTCTGCGACATCGCCGGAATCACCGCGCCGTTGACGCCGGCCTGAGTGGTGGCCGCGGCCACCGACTGGATGCCGCGCAGGATCGCGCCGTCCGAATGCCACAGGAGTCCGAGCGCGCTCGAGACGAAGGTGCTCGAGGTCGGCACCATGTTGCCGGGCAGGCCGAGCTTGCCGTAGCCCGCGACCGAGAGGAAGTTAGCCTGGCCGCCAGCCGTGCCGACCAGCGCCTCCGAGCCGACCAGATTGGCCCCGCCCGCGAGGTCGAACACGATGAAGGGGAGCGAGCCGGAGCCGGATGGAATGTTGCACTGACCGGCGCCGAGCAGCGCCTGGATGTCGGCGTCGAGCCCGCCGGCGCGTGCCGCCTGCGCCTTGAGGACTGCGCCGAGCCAGGCGGATCCGATCACCATGCCCTGGGCGCCGAGCATGCCGGCCGCGAGGAAGTCGCGGCGCGTCACCGGGCGCGGGTGGTTCTCGTGCAGTAACGGGGTGCCGGGCGCGTGGGGCTTCGGGGGGCGCTTGCGGATCAGCATCTTGAGTACCTCTCAAATCCTTTTACTGCAGGGTCACGGCCGCGCTGCCGAGCGCCGCGGTGCACACCGCGACGGTCGCCTGCGTGACGGTCGCTGCCGAGTTGATCTGCGGAACGCGGGTGAGCAGCGCATCGACCTCGCTCTGCACGGCGGCCGCCGTCTGCGGCGAGACGTTGGTGCCGACGGCGTTACTCGAGAGTGCGTTGATCACGATGGCGCGGTTGCTGCTGCCGCTCGCGCCGAAGAAGCTCGACGACGAGGCGGTGAGCGACGCATCGAGGCCGGTGCCGAAGAAGGCATCGCGCAGCGTCGAGCTCGCCAGCAGCTCGCTGCAGTAGGCGTTGGCGAGCGCCGAGATCGCCGTCTGCTGCGAGGAGATGAACCCCGAGATGAGCGGCGTCGCCGGCATCGACTGCTCCGAGGTCTCAAACAGCGGCTGCACCACCGGATCGGTGATCGGCACGCCGGTGATGAGCGCGAACGAGTTGTTGATGCGCTCGTAGGTCGCGATGCCGTAGTCGGGCACCGGCGTGTTGTTGGGGGTCGGCGGCACCACCGTGCCCGGCGGGTCGACGAAGGTATGGGTGTTGCTGCCCAGCTGGTCGAACGACAGGAAGAACAGGTCGTTGGCCGAACCGAGCTGCACCGGGATCACCGTGCCGAGCGGCGACAAGGCCTGGCCGCTGGTGGGCGTGACCCCCGCGGTGTAGGCGGCGCCGCCGAGCGTGGTGCTGAGCGTCGCGTAGGACTGGGCCGAGGGCGCCAGCTGCCCGTTCACACCGATGCGCAGCCCGGCGAGCGTGAGGCCCGAGGGGATCGTGGTCACGGTCGGATCCAGACTGATGAAGCGCGGCTGGTAGAACAGATAGCTGAAGTTGTCGTACTGGGCCGCCGTAAACATGATGTACGACTGGTTGACGCCGGTGAGCGAGCTCACGCCGAACAGCAGGTAGTACTTCTGGCCGACACCGGCGTTGAAGTTCTGCTGCACCTGCGCCGGGGTGAGCGCAGTGTTGAAAATGGTGAGCAGCTTGATCTCGCCCAGCCACTGCCGCTGCCCGCTGGTCTCGTTGCCGAGTACCAGTGCGAAGGTGCTGTCCCAGTTGGCGAGCGAGCCGCCGCCGGAGGGATCCACGTCGCCGGTGTAGACGCCGTTGACGTAGATCTTCTGGCCGTTGACCGGATCGTAGGTGAGCACGACGTGCTGCAGCGCCGCCTGCGCCGCGCCGTTGGCGGTCGTGGTGACCAGCGGCGGCATGCCGTTGGTGTCGGTGACGCTCGAGCGGGTGAAGCCCTCGTACTGCTCGGCGGCCTGGCCGAGCGTCATGTTGCGCGTCGTGTTGCTGCCCGAGTAGCTCACCAGCCAGGCGTTGGTCTGGGCGACGTTGGCAGGCGCCGCCCACACCTCGATCGAGTACTCGCCCGACTCCTGGATCATGGTGGCGAGCTTCGAGCTCGAGCTGGTGGAGGCCTGTGCCTGGCTGCCCTGGCCGAAGATCACGCCCCAGGCGCTGTCCCAGGTGATGTTACCCGAGAGCGTCAAGTCCGCCTCGGGACTGACGCCGCTCGTGTCATAGGCGGTGCTGCCCTGACCGGTCTCGAACATGTACTGGGCGATCATCGAGCCGTTGAAGCGGCTGCCGCCCGAGGCGACCGTGCCCTGGGTGAGGGACACCGCGTTCGATACGACCAGCGTCGGGTCGATGGGCGTCACCGGGATGCCGTTCGCGAATGCGGTGATCGCCGCGAGCATGGTCGCGGCACTCGACGGACAATCGGGCGCGCCGTTCGAGGTCGCCGACGGCCAGCAGTGGTGCAGGTCATCGGCCAGCCGCTCATAGAAGCGCGACAGATTGGGCGTGGCGAGGTTGATCTTGGGCTGCGCCGCGATGTACGCCGAGTCGATGTCGGCCGGGTTGGGATCGGCGAAGTACGGCTGCTGCGGGCTGGCCGAGGTCGGATTGTGACAGCCCGAGCAGTACGTGGTGACGATCGGATAGATCGTGCTCTCGTAGCTCGGGTTGCCGGTGGTCGGATCCAGGGGAAACTGCTTGCCGCCGCCTGCGGCCTGCACCGGCGGCGCGACCAGCTGCACGGTCGTGACGGAAGAGTTGCCGGCGCCCAGCCAGTTGGTGATCCACACCAGCATGGTGGCAGCGCACGCCGACGGATCGGCCACCCAGCAGTTGTGCCCGCCGCCGACCTTGAGCACCAGGGTCGATTGGCTCGGGTTGGTGAGGTCCACGAGCGGCAGCGCCGCCTGGTACGCCTGGTTCACGTCGTCCGAGCGCGCAAACATCGGCGACTGACCGCCCTGGTGGTGACAGCCACCGCAGCGGTTCGAGGGAATGATGTTCTGCCACAGGTTGACCTGGAACGCCTGGATGTCGGCGTTCTGGGCCGGCGGACCGGTGTACGACTGCGTGGTCGTGGTGGTCACCGGCTGGTTCACCGTGGTCGGCGCGCCCCCGGAGGAGCTGCAGGCGGCGAGAACCGCCAGCATGGTGGCCGTGGCGCAGATCTGCAGCGCACGGCGGGCGAGAAGGTTGTCCATGGCGTTGCTCAAACGGCTGTGCATGTTGGGCGCTCCCTTACGACCCCGGGCAGGCGGCAGCGGCCTGCTGGAATACCTGCTTGAGGTTGTAGCCGCCGGAGGTGAAGCTCGAAGTAATCGAAGAGACCGTCGCCAGGTCGGTGCTGCTCACCGGCGCGCGGAAGCACACCGCCTGGAATACCTTGGTCACCTGGCATTGCGCGAAGGTGCTGCTCGACTCGAGCTCCTGCCCGAGCGAGGCGGCGCCACTGCCGCTGCCCGGGAGCGCGGCCGACCAGCCGAGGACCGTGTTGGGACCCTGGCGCCAGTGGTTGACCCAGTTGTCATCGGGGGTCACGTAGCCGTAGACGAAGTTGGCGGCGTTGATCAGGTACTTCGGCTGCACCTGGCCGGGGGTATAGAGCATCGACTGGGTGTTGACGGCGTCGAAGTTGTAGTAGGCAAAGGCCTTCGCCATCCCGTCCATGCCGCTGTGACAGCCGACGCAGGTGTCCATGAAGATCATGCTGTTCCCGCCGGGCGAGCGCGCCACGTCCTGGCGAACGAAGTCCGTGGGCCGCGTCGTGTCCGCCAGTGCCGGCATGTCGGCGCAGAACTGGTTGATCATCGTGAAGCGGAACATCGCGCGATTGGTGCCGTTGACGAAGAACGCCGAGGCGAGGCCGCGCGTCGTGAAGAGTCCGGCGACCCCACCACTCGGAGTGCCGTAGACGCCCGACTGCGTGCCTTGCACCAGAGTGGCCATCAGGTTGACGCCGTTCTGCTCGGCGGTCGCGTAATGGTTGTTGTTGGCGGGGGACGGCGCCGGGAGCCCGGAGGCGTTGCTGGTGTAGAGAATGTCAGCCGACAGCGCGGTGTTGAACGGCACGCCGTCGCGCACCATGCCGATCACCGTCGCCACCGAGTCATTGAGCGGCGAGAACACCGTCCCGGCGCGGTTGGTCCACGGCATCGCGAAATTCTTCAGGGTCACGTTGTAGAAGGTCGGCGCATTGGTGGCGACCGCGGCCGCCTGCACCAGGCTGGCGCTGCCGGCAGCCGCGCCCGCGGCGCCCGCGGCGCAGGTGCCGCCGCAGATCGTGTTGGCCATCGATGCGAGCTCGGCCGCCGACGGCGGCACACCGGCGATGCGCTCGTAGATGCGCTTGGCCTGCTCGTTGGGGCCCGCGAAGGCGGGCGCGAAAGGCTGCGCGAGCAACAGCAGCGCGCACGCCGAGAGCGTGGCGCGTGGCGCGCGGCCCGGACCTGTGCCTGTAGTCGTGACGTTCATGGCGCTCGTCGTCTCCCTGCAATTACCCAAAGCGCGAGCCGACTATACGGGCTGCGCAACCCTTCCCCGAATGTCTCAACTGGCTGACGTCGCTGGTCGCCGACACTTGTCGCTCAGATCGGCAGGCGCGGATGATTGCGCCACAAACTGCGAGCCAGATCACGGCGCGCACTGCCTCGAATGACTACCTGTAGCGACTGGGCGGCGGTGCGGCGCTTGAGCTCAGCAGAACACGCGGCGGCTGCCGGTACCGTGACGTAATACCGCGATAGCGAAAGTAATCGAAGCCGCGTGAATTACGTTACATTCGTAGCGCGCGAGCGCGTACGGAATGGGTGGTGCAAGGTGCGGATCAATCTACGGCCTGTAGGAAGCGTTCGACGGTGGCACGCGCCGCTGGCGGCGGCCGTGCTCGCCGGCACGCTGGCGGCCTGCGCCGGCAACGGCGCCGGCGGCACCGGCAGCGTCAATATCGCCAACAGCCAGGCGGGCGACCCGGCCACGGTCGACTACCCCATCTTCTATGTGAAGCGCCCGGTGCCGGTGAACGCGGCCGGCGCGCTGGTGCAGGACGACCTGCGGATCCTGCGCGACCTGGTGCCCGGCACCGATCTCTATATGCGCGAGAGCGCCTCGCCGAGCGCGCTCGAGACCAACATCACCTCGCGCGTCACGGCTGGTGCGCTCTACGACGTGAAAGACGTCGACGTCTCCCCCGACGGCACGCGGGTGGTGTTCGCCATGCGCGGCCCGCTCGCGAAGAATCAGAAGGCCAAGGACCCGCCCTCGTGGCGCATCTGGCAGTACGTCATCACCACCGACACACTCGCGCCGGTGATCGATCCCGCCATCGACCCCGACCCGCTCACGGTCAACGACGTCTCACCCCATTACCTCGCGGACGGGCGCATCGTCTTCTCGAGCTCGCGCCAGACCGCCTCGCAGGGCGTGCTGCTCAACGAGGGTGAGCCGCAGTTCTCGGCGCTCGACGAGGACTCCGCCGCCGACCAGGGCGGCACGCAGCCCGATTTCGTGCTCGAAGTGATGAACGCGGACGGCACCGGTATTCACCAGATCTCCTTCAGCCCGAGCCACGACCAGCAGGCGACCGTGCTGCAGAGCGGGCGCGTGCTCTGGAGCCGCTGGGACGACGCCTTCGGCCACGACGCCATGTCGCTGTACTGGTCCAACCCCGATGGCACCGATCTCGAGCTCTATTACGGCGCCAACAGCCACATGACCGGAACGCCGGCGCCGGGCACGACCACGCCGACGGTGGTCGAGTTCATGCAGCCGCACGAGATCCAGGGCGGCGGAGTCATGTCGCTCGTCCGCGAGTACACCGACGTCGACGACGGCGGCAACCTGGTCCTGATCAACGGCGTCAACTTCGTCGAGAACAATCAGCCGCTGGCTGCCTGGGCCGGCCTCGCGGGACCGGCGCAGACGCAGGCCACCCCGCTCAACAACATCTACACGATTCCCGGGCCCTCGCCCGGCGGGCGCTTCAACTCGGCCTATCCGCTCTGGGACGGCACCGGGCGCATCCTCGTCAGCTGGTCGGAATGCCGGCTGCTCGATACCACCCAGACCCCGCCGGCGATCGTGCCGTGCACCACGGCCGGCCTCGCCAATCCCGACGCGCAGACGGCGCTACCGCTCTACAGCCTGTGGATGCTCGACCCGGCCCAGGGAACGATGCTGCCGATCGTGGCGCCGGTCGAGGGCGTCATGATCACCTACGTCGTGGCGACCCAGCCCAAGCCCGTGCCCAACATCATCCCCGATATGGTTCCGAGCGGGCAGGCCGAGACCTTTGCGAGTAACGGCGTCGGCGTGATCGATATCAGGAGCGTCTACGACATCGACGGATTGCAGGTGAATCCCGCGAGCGGCGCTCCGGTGAGCATCGCGGCGATTGCCGATCCCGCCCAGACGCCGGCCGCCCAGCGGCCGGCGCGCTTCATCCGCCTGGAGCAGCTGGTCTCCATCCCCGACAAGACCGTCGTGACGCTCACCAACGCCGACTTCGGGGTGACCAGCTACATGATGGAGATTCTCGGCTACGCGCCGATCGAGCCGGATGGCTCGGTGTACCTGGAAGTGCCCGCACAGGTTGCCCTGCGCTTCGAAGTGCTGGATGCCAACGCGCGCGCCATCACCCCGGGACAGGGTGTGTGGCTGCAGCTGCAGCCCGGCGAGACCGTCTCCTGTAATGGCTGCCACATGCCGCAGGAGGGGGCGCTCAACCCGGTGTCGCACGGCCGCCAGGGCGCGTTCAACTCAGCGTGGGCTGGCGGGACAGCCGGCGTCGCCTTCCCGCATACCATCGCGACCGGGGCGGCGGCGTTCATTCCGCAGAATAACGGCGAGACCATGGCGGAGTCGCGCATGGCAGTCAGCTGCACGACCGACACGCCGCCCTGCCTGCAGATGGTGCCGAGCGTCAACGTGCTCTACACCGACGTCTGGACCGATCCCGCGCAGGCGACCCCGGGCACGCCCATCACCTATAGCTATACGGATCCAACCAACCCGGTCCCGGCGATTCCGACCACCGCGCTGTGCGCCACCGCCTGGTCGGCCAACTGCCGGATCGTCATCAACTATCCGAACCACATCCAGCCGATCTGGGACGCCGCGCGCATGGGCACGCTCAACGGCGTGCAGGCGAGCGTGACCTGCTCGCAGGCCGGTTGCCACAATCCCGCCAATGCGGCCGGCGTCGCGCAGACACCGGCCGGAAATCTGGATCTGACCAGTGCTGCGGACGCGGGCACCAACGAATTCACCTCGTACGGACAGCTGCTTACCCCGCACACTACGGTTATCATGGGCCAGCCGGGACCGACGGTCGGTCCGTTCATGAATGCGGGTAGCGCCAATGGCGGGGCCTCGAGCGCGTTCTTCAGCTGCTTCGCAACAGGTTCCGGATGTAACAACCCGTCGCATACGGGCTGGCTGAACATCGCGGAGCTTCGCCTGCTGTCGGAGTGGCTGGATATTGGCGCGCAGTACCACAACGACCCGTTCGACCCCCAAGCGGCACCCAATTGAGCCCGGGACAGAGTTGACGCGCCGCGCGCACGGGCCGGCGCGTGCCGCTCTGCTGGCGCTCGCCGCGCTGCTGGCGGTGCTCCCGCCGGCGGTGAGCGCCGCGCGCGAGTACCTGCAGCTGTTCGTGGCCGAGCCGTATCTCGAGCTCCATACCGGGCCCGGGCGCGGCTACCCGGTGTTCCACGCGGTGCCGCGCGATGAGAGCGTGGATGTGCTGTTCCGGCGCACCGACTGGTTCAAGGTACGCACCGAACGCGGCGTGGAGGGCTGGGCGAGCCAGGCCGACATGCTGAAGACGGTGCTGGCGGACGGCTCGCCCTTCAAGTTCGAGCTCGGCGACCAGGCGGGCTTCAGCTCGCACCGCTTCGAGCTCGGAGCGTTCGCCGGCGAATACGGCGGCGCGAACCTCATTTCCGCCTACTGGTCGGTCTCGCTCAACCCGCAGATGGCGGTGGAAGCGGCCGCCGGCCAGTTTCTCGGGCGCTTCTCCAACGGTGAGTCGGGCGACCTCGGCTTCGCCCATGTGATCTCCGCGGACTCGCGCTGGTCGCCGCTGCTGCTGATCGGCGTCGGCATCGTGCATACCGAGCCCAAGGCGACGCTGACGACGCCGGAGAACCGCACCGAGCAGACCGCCTACGTCGGCGGCGGCATCCGCTACTACCTGACGCGGCGCTTCTTCATGCGCGCCGAGTACAAGGCCCATTACATCTTTACGAAGCGTAACCAGAACGAGGAAGCAGACGAATGGAAACTGGGAATCGCGTTCTTCTTCTGACGCTGGCGCTCGCCCTGCTTCCCGGCTGCGCCACGGTGCGCGGCTGGTTCCACCACGGCAAGCAGTCGCAGAGCGCCGACACTACCCAGGCCGGCACGCCCTCCGGCACCGCCGGGCCGGAGGAAGAGACGCCGCCGCGGGTGATCGAGCCGCAGGTCGAGCGGCGCCAGGTCAAGGTGCCGCGCATCAAGAGCTCGAACGTCGAGCTCGGGGCCTACTACGGCGCGCTGTCGATCGAGGACTTCGGCACCAATCCGGACTACGGCTTCACCGCCGCCTATCACATCACCGAGGACTTCTTCTTCCAGGGGGAGGCGGGACGCTCGCGCGGCGGACGCACCAGTTTCGAGACCCTGAGCGGCAATCTGCAGCTGCTTACCGAAGCTGAGAGGCGCTTCACGTATTACGACCTGTCACTCGGCTACAACTTCCTGCCGGGCGAGGCCTTTCTCGGTCGCGGCGTCGCCATGACGAGCGCTTTCTATCTCCTCGGCGGATTCGGCGCCACCGACTTCGCCGGAGATACCAAGTTCACGGTGAACTTCGGCGGCGGCTATCGCGTAGTGCCGGCGGACTGGCTGGCGCTGCACGTCACGGTGCAGGATCACGTCTTTCAGACGAGCCTGCTCGGCGTCACCAAGCTCACCAACAACCTCGAGGCGCGCATGGGAGCGACCGTCTTCTTCTAGTCCTTGGAGGGACGCACGATGAGGAACCGTATCGTAGCCATCATTGCCACAGCCGGGCTGGCACTGCCCGCGCTGGCCGCCGATCCGACCGGCGGGCCGGCCCCGCAGTTCTCGCTCGCAGCCCGCAGCGGCTCAAACGTGAGCCTCGCCCAGTACAAGGGCCAGGTCGTGATGCTCAATTTCTGGGCGAGCTGGTGCGGCCCCTGCCGCCAGGAAATGCCGTTGCTCGAGAGCATCTACAAAAAGTACAACCGCCTCGGATTCACCCTGATCGGGGTGAACGTGGAGCCGGACTCGAATGCGGCCAACGAGTGGCTGAAACAGACCCCGGTGAGCTTCCCGATTCTTTATGATAAGGACAGCAAGGTCAGCAAGATGTACGACGTCGCCGGCATGCCGAGCACCGTGATCATCGACCGCGCCGGCAAGGTGCGCGTACTGCATCGGGGCTACAAGCCGGGCGATGAGAACGAGTATCTCGACAGCATCCGGTCACTGGTGCGGGAGTAGTGCGATGCGGGTGAGGCGGGGACGGCGGACGCAGCAGCAGCGCGGTCTCGCGGCGCCTGCGCGCCGCCGCGCCGCCGCGTGGCTCGCAGCGCTCGCGCTCGGCGCTGGCCTCGCCGGCTGCACCTCGATCGAGCCGTGGGTCAAGCCCTACGAGCGCGAGCACCTCGCCGATCCCATCATGGCGCTCAGCCGCAACTCGATCGCGGCCAGCTACCGGGACCACGTGTTCGAGACCCGCGAGGGCTCGCACGGGGCCACCGGCGCAGTCGGAGGCGGCTGCGGATGCAACTAGCCTGGGGGCTAGCCGCGGCGACGCGGGGAAAGCGCGCCCTCAGCACGGCGCCGGCGTACGAGGCAGGCGCGTGAGCGCGAGTGCGCCGCGCGCGGGCAGACGCGGCGTCCGGCTGCTGCCCGCCGTGGTCCGCGCCCTGCTCGCGCTCGGCCTGGTGGCCGTCCCGGCCTTGGGCGGCGTGCTGCCCGAGGACGAGGCGGACCTGATGTACCACTCCTATTCGGGCGGCGACATCACGGTCGAGGGGCCGTCGGTTCTCATCCGCAAGAAGGTCGGCGACAGCCTGTCGCTCACCTATAACTACTACGAGGACATGATCTCGAGCGCCTCGATCGACGTGAAGCTGTCCGCCAGCCCCTACCACGAGATCAGGAAGCAGAACAGCTTCGGCGCCGACTACCTGCACGGCAAGACCACCTACAGCGTCGGCTACATCCACAGCCGCGAGCCGGACTACATCGCCGACACGACCTACTACTCGGTGAGCCAGGACATGTTCGGCGACCTCACCACGATCACGCTCGGCTACCGCCGCGGCTGGGACAACGTCTACCGCGACCTGTGCGCCGCGCCGCACCCGACCAACACGGAATGTCCCGACATCATCAACGACCCGACCTTCCACCAGCGGACCGATCACTGGGGCTACAGCTTCGGGCTGACGCAGATCCTCACGCGCAATCTGCTGGCGAACCTCAACTACGAGATCGACACCGACCAGGGTTATCTACCCAATCCCTACCGGCAGATCCGCTACCTCTCCCCCGGCGGCCTCGGCTTCACACTCGCGCCGCAGGTCTATCCGGGGACCCGCACCAGCAATGCCGCCTCGCTGCAGTTGAAGTACTACCTGCCGTGGCGCGCCTCGCTCACCGGGTCGTACCGCTTCTATCACGACACCTTCGGAGTCACCGGCAGCACCTTCGAGACCGACTACACCATGCCCGTGTGGAAGGGCTGGATCTTCGACGGAAGCCTGCGCTACTACACGCAGACGCACGCCAGCTTCTACAGTGACCTGTTTCCGTACGCGAACTACTCGAACTTCGAGGCGCGTGACCGCGAGCTCGCGGCCTTCGACAGCTTCACGGTGGGTGTAGGCGCCTCGTACGAATTCCAGATCCCGCACGTGCCCTGGATCCACAAGAGCACCGCCAATATCCGCTATGACCGCATGATGATCGACTACAAGGATTTCCGCGATGCGCTGCTCGCGGCGCAATACGGCGCCGGCAACGAGCCGCTCTACAAGCTCGACGCGAGCGTCCTCGAAGCATTCCTGTCCATCTGGTACTGAGCTGAACCGCAGCTGAACCGCGGCGCACTTACGCGGCGCGCCTGTCTCTGGGTTAAGCTCCGCTCTGGTCGTTCAAAGCTTTCAGTCCCCACGGAGGGAAGTCACATCATGCGCACACGCACTGCTTATCTCAGCCTGCTGGCCGGGCTCGTGCTCAGCGGCGCCGCCGCGGCCGTCCACGCCCAGGCGCGCGAAGAGGGAAGGCTGCTGACGGCGAGCGAGGTTCTCGGCGAGATGCGCGGCGCGCGCGATCAGGCCATCCCGGACCGGCTGCTCGAGCGCGCCTACGGCATCGTCGTGATTCCGGACACCACCAAGATCGCGTGGTTCTTCGGCGGACGCCGCGGACACGGCGCGATGGTCGTGCGCGACAAGGACGGGCGCTTCTCGAGCCCGATCCTGGTCACGATGACCGGCGGCAGCTTCGGCTTCCAGTGGGGCGTGCAGTCGACCGACGTGGTGCTGGTCTTCACCACCCCGCGCGGCGTCCAGGGAATCAACGGCGGCAAGGTCACCCTCGGCGGCGACCTGTCGGTCGCGGCCGGCCCGGTCGGGCGCGATGCCTTCGCGGCCACCGACGCGACTTTCAAGGCGGAGGTCTACTCCTACTCGCGCAGCCGTGGCGCGTTCGTCGGGCTGGCGCTCGACGGCACGGTCATCTCGATCGACGACGAGGGCGATGCCGCCTTCTACCACAAGCCCGGGGTGACGGCCGGCGACATCATGTCGGGCAGCGTACGCAGCGACGACGAGTCGGCGCGGCGCTTCCTCGCGGCGGTCTCGACCAGCACCGACGGTCAGCGCCAGGCATCGGCCGCTTCCGCGCCACGGCCGCCGGCAGCGCCGGCCGCAGCGCCCGCGCCGGCGGCCCCGGCGAACGCGCAGTCCTTCCCGCTTGCCGACCCGAAGCCGGGCAGCGAGCCGAAGTAACCGCACGGCGGCGCCGTCAGCCGACCTAGCCTAAATCAGCGGCCCCACGGCCTTCTGCGAAGCGGGCAAAAGTCGCGCCTTTTGCCCGCGGGCCTAACAACGTCGCTCGGTTGGCCTGCTGACGCCGCCGCAGGCGGCGTCAGCCAATAGAAGCAGAGGCGCTCGCTGCCGCCGGCGGCGCGCCGAGTTTCCGGCGCAGCTCCCGCTGCAGCAGCGCGAGGCTGGTGAGAGCCTGCAGTGTCACGCTCGCCACCGACAGGTACCACACCTGCAGCAGCGAGAAGTGCGGCAGCGTGGAGAGGATCACCGCCGGCAGCACGAAGGTGAGGAGCCGCGAGGCCGAGCTCGCCAGCGACGGCCAGGTGTTGCCGAGCGCCTGGAACACTCCCGAGCAGGTGAAAACCAGCCCGGTGGCGACGAAGTTCAACGAGATGATGCGCAGGTAAGTCGCTCCGACCGCGACCACTTCGGGCTGGCGGCTGAAGAACTCGATGAACACCTCCGGCCGCCACTGGCACACGAGCGTCAGCACCAGCATCAGCGCCGAGGAAAGCAGTGCCGCGCTGCGGAAGGTCTCGCGCACGCGGCCGAACTTGCGCGCGCCGAAATTCTGTCCCGCGACTGCGGGCACGGCGAAGGCGATGGCCATCACCGGCAGAAACAGCGCCTGCATCACGCGTCCGCCAACGCCGAAGCCCGCCTGCGCACCGGCGCCGAAGGCGCGGATTACCCAGTAGATCATGCCGATGATCACGAACATCATGAAGAACTCGCCGCCGGCAGGCAGGCCGACGTTGAGGATACGGCGCACGACCGGAGCACGCGGCGCGAGCAGTGCGGGGTCGAGCTTCACGTAGTGCTCGAGCCGCGCGAAGTAGATCCAGAGGAATACCACGCCGGCGGCGACCGCGATGCTGCTGGCAAGTCCGGCCCCCGCGGTGCCGAGCGGATGATGCGTGCCCCAGCCGGCGATCAGCACCGGCGCCAGCACGGTGTTGAGCAGCACGGTGAGCACCTGCACCACCATGGTCGGCTGCACGATGCCCGTGCCGCGCAGCGCCGAGCCGAGCGCCACCAGTGCGAACTGCAGCGCGAGCCCGGGCGTGTAGTAGTAGAGAAAGGCGCTGCCCGCGGCCGCGGTCGCCGCATCGGCCGCCATCGCCCGCACGTACAGGCCGCCGAGCAGCCAGCCGGCGGCGATCGTCGCCACGCCGCAGATCGCCGACAGCGTCACCGACTGGTTGAAGATCAGGTTCGCCTGGCTCCGGTCCTTGGCCCCGACCGCGTGCGAGACCAGCGCGACCGTGCCAACCCCGAGCATCTGCGTGAGCGCCATCATCACGAACATGATCGTGCCGGCGGTGCTGACGCCGGCGATGGCCGCGTCCCCGAGATGCGCCACGAAGTACATGTCGACCACCAGATACAGCGTCTGGAACAGCATGCCGATGGCGATCGGTACGGCCATCGCGATCAGCTGCCCGGTGATCGGGCCCTCGGTCAGGTCTTTCATGCGGCTTCCCCGGATGCCTTGGGATCCCACATTAGATGAGGCAGGGCACGCTTGCCACGTGATCGCGCCACCGTCACCGCAGGCCCGGGGCGGCTCGCCGCCCGCCCATTCCGGGAGATTGGCCGCAGTGGACATTCCGGGGACAATGACCCTCCCATGAACGAATCCGCCCTGCGCCTGAGCGGCGTGCACGCCGCGGGCCGCACCGCCGTCGCCATCCTCGCGGCGATCAGTTTCTGCCATCTGCTCAACGACATGCTGCAGTCGCTGCTGCCGGCGCTGTACCCGATGCTCAAGAGCAGCTACCACATGAGCTTCGGGCAGATCGGGCTGCTGACCTTTACCTTCCAGTTCACGGCCTCGCTGCTGCAGCCGATGGTCGGCGCGATGGCCGACCGCACTCCCCGCCCCTACTCGCTCGCCATCGGCATGGGGTTCTCGCTTGCGGGGCTGCTGCTGCTCGCCTTCGCCGGCAACTACCCGCTGCTGCTGCTCGCCGCGGGCCTGATAGGCACCGGCTCGTCGGTGTTTCATCCCGAGTCCTCGCGCGTCGCACGCATGGCCTCGGGCGGCAAGCACGGACTCGCGCAGTCGGTGTTCCAGGTCGGCGGCAATCTCGGCTCGGCGTGCGGACCGCTGCTCGCGGCCTTCATCGTGCTGCCCTACGGCCAGTCGAGCATCGCGTGGTTCTCGGTGGTGGCGCTGCTCGGCATGTTCGTGCTGTTCAACGTCGGGCATTGGTACAAAACGCACGGCATCACGCGCCTGAAGCATGCGGCGCGCACCCGCGCCATCGAGGCCTCGCCGCGGCGGGTGGTGGGCGCCATCGCGGTGCTGCTGGCGCTGATCTTCTCCAAGTACTTCTACCTCGCGAGCATCACGAGCTATTACACCTTCTATCTCATCGGCCACTTCCATCAGTCGGTGCGCAGCGCGCAGCTGCATCTGTTCGTGTTCCTGGCCGCCGCCGCAGTCGGCGGCTTCCTCGGCGGCCCGATCGGCGACCGTATCGGCAGCAAGAAGATCATCTGGGTGTCGATCCTCGGCGTCCTGCCGTTCACGCTGCTGCTGCCGCACGCCAATCTCTTCTGGACCAGCGTGCTCACGGTGCCGATCGGACTCATCATCGCCTCGGCGTTCCCGGCGATCGTGGTCTACGCGCAGGACCTGCTGCCGGGGCGCACCGGTGCGGTGGCGGGCCTGTTCTTCGGGCTGGCCTTCGGCATGGGCAGCGTCGGCGCGGCGGTGCTCGGCAAGCTCGCCGATCACTTCGGGATCGACGCGGTGTACCAGATCTGCGCGTTCCTGCCGCTCATCGGGCTGCTGGCCGGCTTCCTGCCCGACGTCAAGCACCGTGCGCCGGCCGCGCTGCCCGCGGCGGCGGAAGCCGCGCCGCAGGCATGAAGCTGATCTCCGCGAGCCTGCTGGATGAGCTGGCGGCGGCCGCGGCGGCGAGTCCGCGCGGGCGCACCCACTACAACCTCCACCCTTCCGCGGCCGACGTGGTGCAGCGCTACCTGGTGGTCGCGAACCGTGGATCCTATTTCCGCCCGCACCGCCACACGACCCGCGCCGAGCTGGCACTCGTGGTGCGCGGCGCGCTCGATCTGCTGGTCTTCGACGACGCCCGCCGTGTCACGGCCCGCTACGCCTTCGGCGCGGGAGCCGGCAACATCGCCTACGAGAATGGGCCGGGAATCTGGCACACCGTGGTCGTCAACCACGATGCCACCACGTTCCTCGAGGTCAAGCAGGGGCCTTACGACCCTGCGACCGCCTCCGAGTTCGCCGCCTGGGCGCCGTCGGAGGGTGAGCCCGGCGCCGCGCGCTTCCTCGAGTGGGCGCGCCACGCCGCGCCGGGAGAGCGCGCGCCGGAACAGCAGCCACAGGTCCGGTGATTTAGTGTGCTTTCGACCCCTCTCGGTCATTGACCCATTCCAGGAAGCGGCCAGTCAGAATCGCGATAGCGGACATCCAGAGCTAGACTAGGAGCTGGCCAACCGAGAGCCAAACTGACTGTCGCCCTAGGGCAACATGTCAACCCAACCATCTCAAGTGCGTTAGGGATGTGGCCGAGGGCTCAGGGAGGATCTGCCATGCGCAAACTCCTGCTCATCACGGTACTGGCGCTCTGCACGGGCGTCGCCCAGGCCGACAACGGCATGCTCTATATTGGCGCCGGCCTTACGAACGATAACTTGAGGGACATCGCCGCGACCAACTCCAACCTCAACAGCACCAATTGGAAGGTGTGGGCGGGAGTGCGTCCGATCAGCGTATTTGCAGTCGAGGCCGATTACATTGATCTCGGCAGCCAAAATGTCACCGAGGGAATCTCCGGCATCCTCGGTTCGCCCCCCGCCGGCACCAGCACGACGCACCTCGACTACAGGGCGTTCGCGGCCTACGCAGTCGGCTACCTGCCGATCCCGGTCCCCTGGGTCGACGTCTTTGCCAAGGCGGGCGTCGCTCACTGGACTCTGAGCGGTAGCAACACGGTGAACAGCTACATCGTCGGTACGTTTTCGTTGTCGGACAGCTCCTCGCAGTTTGCCTGGGGTGCCGGCGGCCAAGTGCACATGGGTAACTTCGGCGCGCGGCTCGAGTACGAGAACTTCAGCATCCGCGGTACGAACGGCGCCAATCTTGTTTCGCTGAGTGTCTTTCTGAAGCTATTCTAGATCACGGTTCAGCGCCCGCTATCGCGCCGGGCGGCACCGGGCTTCGAACGTCGGCTTCGGAGACCCAGTCGTCATCGACGACAGGCCGCTCGTGGCCGGCACGCGCCTGTTTGGCCGTTTCAAACGCTAGGAATCAGCCCGCCACTGGGAACCTTGGCTAGGGCGCGCCCTTCGCTCCCTCTTTAATCACGTAGTCGGGAGGAATCTCGAAGAGCCCGGGGCTGTCTGAGATGTGCCTCGCTCCTGTCACCGTAGTCTCTGATACGGCTACGCCGTCCTTGAACTCACGGACAATTACGGGCAAACCACCGAGCGACTCGATTTGGGGCCACACATTAACAGGACCAAACTCCACGCCGAACGCGAATAACGACCCGTGAAAGTACCCGGAGAGGACCCTCATCCCCTGCAGAATCTCCTCGCCGCCAGTAGTCGCTCCCGTTGGGGCGACGCACAGTTCGGCGCGTTTGACATTCTGCTCGTACTCCTCCCAGATCCTGCACGGCCCACTCGCCGCCGTCTCTGTCCGGGTTGTGACGCGAAAGTCGCGAGGAGTCCCGTCCCGCTGGCGCTCGTATATTTCCTTCACCATCGTGGCGGCTTTTTCCGCCATGGCGCGCTGATCAGGCGGCGCGGTCGATGCCATGTCCTCCATTTTTTTCACTTGCTCCGCAAGCCCTTGCTGCATGCGAGCGAGCGTGGCGTTGCGTACTACCTCCACAGACCTGGAGGACTTGTCGATGATGTAGATGGATCCGTCCTTGAATAGCTGCACCCTCCCTGTATCGGCCGCGCCAACACGAACCTCGTCGCGTTCTACGAAATACTGGATGACGGCCGAAGCTCCGGAACCGGGTACGGCGCGAGACGTCACGTTGTAGCTCACGCCAGCCGCGGCAATGACCGGCAACAAGCCGATAAGCAGAGTTGAGCAGGTAGTTCCGCGTCGCATTGGCGCTCTGCCAGTGACCGCTTCGGGGAGACCGGTTCTGGCCGTTAGCACCCGGAGCGACCTGGGTCACGTCGACCGGGTGCGCGACGGCCGCGCGCTTTCTGAGGTCAGCTTAACAGCGGGTGCCCCGGTGGCAGGTGTGCATACCACGAAGCCAGCCTGTGGCGAACTGTTTTCTCGCCCACCTGGTCTTCCGGCATCGGCGTGATGATTTTGTCATGAACGAGTAGCCGGTACACGTAGAGCGCTTTGTCACTGGCCGAATCGGTCGGCTCGAACTCGACGGCTCCACGACCTTCGGCGTAGCGAATCCCGGCACGCAACGCCGCCTTGAACAGTTCCGCTTCCTGTTTTGGCTTCACCGCGACAGCATAGCGCACGCGCGAGCGACCCCTTTCGGGCAAATTGATCCGAGCCTCAAGTGTCGGCTCCTGGCCGATAGCGTCGACGCCGGTTACTCGTCGGATCCGTCAGGGCTTGAGTGTGGCCGCGATACTGCGTATCTCTTCCGGTGTGTGCTCGCCGGCCAGCGGTGTTCCTGGCATCAAATACTGACCCATGTCGAGCCCGCCGACGACGACCGGCTCGAAGCCCGCTTCGCGGACCAGGCGCGAGGCGACTTCGAGGGCTTGCGGGTCGTCGCCTGCGATCGGCATGCCGATTTTCCCCGGATCCTCGTGTGCGCTGGCCATGCGTGCTGCGTGTACGGCGTTAAAAGCGCGCACGACGTGCGCGCCCGCCAGCAGCTGCGCATCGAAGAGTCCGGCCCCTTTCTCGCGCGCCTGATTGGCGATCTCACCGTCGCGCTGCGGGAAAGGGTTGCTCGCATTGATCACGACCTTGCCCTTGAATGAATCACCCAGACTCTTGATCAGCTCGGGGAAAGCGCTGTAGGGAACCGCGAACAGGAGCACCTGCCCGAACGCAGCAGCCTCCTGCGGCGTGCCGGCCCGCGCATTGGCTCCGATCGCTGCAGCGAGCTTCTTGTCATTGTCGAGATGACGCGAAGAGAACATCACTTCGTTCCCAGCCTTGGCCCAGACGCCCCCGAGCGCGCCGCCGACATGGCCGGAGCCGATGATGCCGATCTTCAGCTTCTGGCTGTCGGCTGCCATCGCAAGACGTGCCGTCAGTGGGATGGCGCTCAGAGCGGCTGCTGCGCAGGTCCCCTTAAGCAGTTCACGACGACGAAATTCCATGGAGGGGCTCCGTGATCCAGAGGACCAGTCAGGGTCGCGCTTGGGCTTCGGGCGACCCGGGAACAGCTTACGGGAATGTCTGGTTTCAGGAAATTCCGAATGAAACCACCACTGGCCGGTGATGGCCGGATAACCGACCACGGGCACTAACGCACAGCTTGGGCTGCAACCCCCGCGCCGACGCCGTCAGTTGGGCTTTTGATTCCACCAGCGATTCGGGTTCTTATCATCTCCGCCGGTTGATCGGCTCCGCCACCCCTCGGTGACGTAGATTACGGGCTCCTCGTAAGGGTGTGCCCGGTGGATCGCGTCCACCGCCTTCTGCAGCACGACCCCGTCATGAACTACTGACACCGTCACCACCCTGGATGGAGTCGCCGTGACAGACTGCTGTGCGCCTGCTTTCGACCCCGCAAGCGGCCTGTACTGCTCAATGCCTTCCGCGTCAATGTAGGCGACCTGGTCATACTTGCCGTATTCCAGCCCTACCGCTGCGGTGAGTGCTCGAAGTACCTTCTCCACGCTGCCGCTGGGAACGTGCACCCTGACCACATACGTGCGCTCCAAGCGATAAGTCCTACCTACCAGTTGATCCGGAGGAACTTCCGCCGCGGCTGACCCCACGCTCCGATTCGATGGAGTAAGAAGAATGGCCGCGATCGCTATCGCCAATGCAGCGAGGCGCTGAGTGGGATTCATGGTGAGCCTCATTGATCTTGTGCGTTGTGACAAGTGTGGGTGTGTTGAATGCCCGACCTATTTGGGTGACCAGCTCGGTTGCACGTTCCGTCCAGCGAGTCGGATGCCCAATTCGGGAGCGGCCCAAGCTACCGTTCTAGAAAACTCGCCAGGTCCTTGCCGCTCATGATCGTCTCGAGGTAGCCGAAGGTTCCGGACTCCCTCACTTCGCGCGCGGCGGCGTACAGACCGGTGATCGCGGCACGATATAGCGAGGTGGACAGGCTGATGCGCCTGACCCCGGCGGCGGCGAGCTCGGCGACGCTGAAGGAGCGGCCGCGGATTCCCACCATGAAGTTGACCGGCTTGCTGACCGCGCTGCAGACGGCTCGCACCGCGGCAAGGTCGGGCAATCCGGGAGCAAACAACACGTCCGCACCGGCGCGCTCGAAGGCCTGCAGACGCCGGATCGTATCGTCGAGATCGGGACGCCCGTGCAGATGGTTCTCGCTGCGCGCCGTGAGCGTGAACGGCAGGGAGAGCTTGCGGGCCGCCTCGACCGCGGCCGTGACGCGCTCGACCGCGAGCTCGAAGTCGTAGATCGGCGCGCGCTCATTGCCGCTGGCGTCCTCGATCGACCCGCCCACCAGCCCCGCCGCCGCGGCCTGGCGAATGGTCTCGGCCACCACCTCCGGGGCGTCGCCGAATCCCTGCTCGAGATCGGCCGAGACCGGCAGCGGGCAGGCGGCGACGATGACGCGCGCGTGCGCCAGCGCCTCTGCGCGCGTGATCTGTCCGTCGAGGCGGCCGAGCGTGGCGGCGCACGCGGAGCTCGAGGTGGCGAGCGCCTCGAACCCGAGTCCCGCCATGAGGCAGGCCGAAGCCCCGTCCCACACGTTGGGAATGACGAAGGTACCGGCGCGCTCATGCAGCGCCCGGAAGCGCCTGGCTTTGTCCGATTGCGCGGCGTTCACGGCAATGCTCCTCTTGAGGCTAGGATGGCTGATGAACCGACGCCATGTTAATCCAGGCACAGGGATGTGCCCGGATCCAGCGCCTTAAACTAGGCGCCTCACGATGCGGAACAAGTACGTCCCGACTCTGCCGGCGCTCGCACTGGCGCTGTTCGCCCCCTTCGCCGCCGCGCAGCCGTTGTGCGAGCGCGGCGCGCCGGGAGAGGCGGCCCGTGCGCGCCTCGTGCGCAGCATGACGCAGGGCCGCTTCATCAGCTACGAGCCCACCTCGCTTCGGGTCGTGGATGGCCGCACCCACGACGCCGATCCAACCAGCATCCGTACTGACCTCGAGGTGCTGCGTCCGCACTTCGATGCGCTCATCACCTACGATGCGGTCCACGGCGCGCAGGCGATCCCGGCGATCGCATCGGCGCTCGGGTTCCGTGCGCTCGTCATCGGCGTGTGGGATCCGGCCGATCCCGCCCAGCTGGCCGCGGCACTCGCGGCGGTGCGCGATTACCCGCAACTGGTGGTCGGGCTGTCGCTCGGCAACGAGTCGATCTTCGCGCGCCGCTCGAGCTTCGCGCAGATGGCGGCGGCGATCACGGCCGTGCGCGCCCGCGCGCCGCACCTCGCGCTGTCCACGACCGAGCCCTTTCACCTCTACGAGAAGCCCGGAGCCGCTGCACTTCTCGGCCGCATGGATTTTCTGCTCGTGAACGTGCACCCGGTCTTTCAGCCGTGGTTCCGCGGGGCGACGGATGCCACTGCGGCGCAATTCGTCGTGAACGTGGCCGCCGATCTCGCGCAGCACTTCTGCGGCCCGATCCTGGTGAAGGAAACCGGTGTGCCGACCGCGCCGGCGAGTGCCGGCTACAGTCCCGAGCGGCAGGCCGCTTTCTATGCCGAGCTGCGCCGGCGGATGCCCGGATCTTCCCTGCAAGCGTTCGCCTATTTCTCCGCCTTCGATGCGCCGTGGCGTGCGCACGATGCCGGGCCCGTGGCCGGCGCGGTGACCGGGCCCGAGGAAGCGCACTGGGGGCTCTATGACGATGAGCGGCGGCCCAAGCCCGCCGCGCTGGCGCTACCACCAATGAACTAATGAACCGCCAGCTCGACTTTTACGGTGTCGCCCGAGTCGGGCTTGGGCGCCGCATTGACGATGAACACGCGCGCCGGGTCGATCTGTTTGTCCGCGAGCAACGCATTCTGGATCGCCTGAGCGCGCCCCCGGCCGAGCGCCTCGAGGTCAGTGTCCGGGACCTGGAGGTGATTCGTGATCGCGGTCTCGAGATCGGCGATCGCCGCATCGAGATCGGCAGGCTCCTTCTTCTTGCCCGCCTGCACGGCCTGGACCGATGCCGGGAGAGCGGCGTTCTTGCCGAGATCCGCCTGGTACTGCTCGGTGAGCAGCTGCAGGTGCCTGGCGGGGTCTGCGAGCGCGAGCTCTAGCGCTTCCTCCGGGTGCTGGCGGCCCTGGCGGCTGCCCGCGACCCGTGCCGCGAGCTCGGCGCGCAGCCGGGCTGCGGCAAGCTGCGGCCGATCGAGACCTGCTGAGGAGACGATCGGCACGTCGAGTTTCAGCTGCGGCCGCTCCTTCATGGCCTTGCCGAGCGCGGCGAGCTGATCCTGCGCCGGCTTGTCCAGCTCGGCGCTGCCGGCGGGGAATTCCACGATGTTCATGTGCTCGCCGCCGCCGAACAGGTGGCCGAGAAGCGCAAACGGCGCGGTGGCGACCTTCACGATCAGGTTGACGAACATCTTCCAGACGATGGGCCCGATCCTGAAGCTGGGGTCATCGATCGAGCCCGACATCGGTAACGCCAGGTCGATGAGGCCGTTGCGGTCCTTGAGCAGCGCCACTGCGATCTTCAGCGGCAGGTGCATGGCCTCGGGGCTCTCGACCCGGTCACCCAGCTCGAGCTGATCGACGAGGAAATGCTGGGTAGCCGTGAGCTGGCGCTGCTCGATCTTGTAGGCCACGTCGACCGAGAGCTTGCCCTTGTCGATCTTGTAGCCGACGAAGTACCCGGAGTACGGATTGACGATGGTCAGATCGAGGTCCTTGAAGCTCAGGGTAACGTCGGTGTAGAGCGCCGCCGACAGGAGATTCACCTCACCGCCTACGTGCAGCGGGGAGTAGGTCGCGAGCTTGCCGTCGAGCTGCACCCGCGCGCGCGAGTTGGGATCGGAAGACAGCCCCTTCACGGCGCCATTGAGCGCCTTGATGTCGAGCGCGAAGCTCGGCTTGATCCACAGGTCGGTGTAATCCGCCGAGCCATTGATCATCCGGACCGTGCCGATCGACACCGGGAAGGGTGTCAGCGGCGCCGCCGGAGCCGCGGCCGGGGTCGCCGCGGGCTTGCCCTTGCGAGCCCTCGTCTTGGGCGCCGCCGAAGACTCCGGCGGCGGCCCGGCGGCCGGCGCGGGTTTCGCACCCGGAGCCGTCAACACCTCCTTGATGTTGAGGCTCCGGTCGGGCGCGATGATCATGCGCACGTAGGGCTCGAGCGCCGTTACGCTGCCGATACGCAGGCTCGCCGGCTGCGAGCGATAGCTCACGTCCGCGATGCGCAAATCCTTCCACTTGATGAAGTCCTTCTTCAGCGCATCGTCCACGGTGCTCAGGTCGGAGACGCGCGTGTCACCCTTCACGCTCAAGGCTCCATCCGCGCGCCGCTCGAAGTCGATGCGCGCGCCGAGCTCGCCCTTGAGGAGCGTCATCGAGGTGTAAGTCCCGAGCAGCGGCTGCAGGGCCGGGAGGCCGAGGTGCTCGGCCTCGACGTGCGCGGTGACGGCGCCGGCGCGCGGCGCCACCTTCGCCTGCGCGGTGAGCCTGCCGGAGGTGTTGACGGCCGTATCGAGCTGGATGTCGAGGCTGTCATCCGGCGCCAGGTTGAATCCCCCCACATGCACGTTGAGGGGATCGAGCACCACGACCGCGGCCGGCTTCACCTGCCGATCCTCGGCCGACACCTTGAGGCCGGTGACGGCAATATCGGGTACCGAGACCGTCCAGGCGGATGCCGCACCCCCGGCCGCGGGTGGCGGAGCGGCGGCGGGCGCACTGGGGCCTGAGCCTGTGGTGTCAGCGGGTATCGGCGCCCCGGCTGCCGGCGCCGGTCCGATGAGGTCGAGGAGATTGAGGCGTCCCTGCTCGCCGAGCCACGCCCGGATCTCGCCACCGGAGAGCTGCACCTTCGCGACCTCGATGGCGCGCCGGCCGAGATCGAGCCGCGTGTCGTCGACCTCGAGGCGCCCGAGCGAGAGGTAGTCGGCGGCGGCGCCGGACGGCTTGACTCCGAGGCTGGTTACGGTCGTGCTGCGCACGTTGAGCTTGACGGCTACGGGTGCGGCAGCGGCGGTGCTGACATCGTAGTCGCCGGTGAGCGCGATGATTCCCGAGTCGATCTCGAACGGCAGGCTCGCGGACAGGTAGCTCCACAGCGTGCGCGCCTTGAGATCGGTGATCGCGAACTGGCCGTGGGAGGACAGCGGCGTCAGGCGCACGGTGCCGCTCCAGTCGAGCCGCTCACCCTGGGGGGAAGCGGCATTGAGCGTGTAGGCATCGCCGGTGGCCGCCGTGGTGCTGAAGTCGCGCAGCTCGAAAGCGATCGGCTTGAAGTCGGCGCGGAAGGGAGTTGGACGCGTGCGGTCCTCGAAAGTGGTGCCACCGTCGATCACTGCCAGGCGGCCGATGTAGAGCCGCACCGGGCCTGATTTCTTCTGTGGTTGCTGCGGCGGCGCGGGCGGGAAGCCCTTGCCAAGGTCGGCGAGGTTCAGCTCGCCATCCGGGCGTATCACCGCCCGCACGTAGGGGCGCTGAAGCAGGATCTCGCCGAAACTCGGCCCGAGACGCCACAGGCTCGCCAGCTGCAAGCCGACGTGCAGGCGGTCAAACGAGATCATCGTCTGGCCATCCGCATCGGGCAGCGCGAGGCCGGTGACGTCGAGGTTCAGCGTAAAGGGATTGAAGCGGAGGTCTGCGATCGTCAGGGTGCGGCCGTAGTGGGTGCGCACGAACTCGGTCGCGCCCTGGCGCGCGAAGTGCGGCACTGCCAGAAAGCCCGCAACCGCGTAGGCAACGAGCAGCAACGCGGCCGCAGCGAGCGCGATGATCTGACGCCGGGAGAGAGCCATGAGCCGCGGATCTCCTTGATTTCTTCTGCCGCTCGGCTCCTGCGAGGCTATCGTAGCTCATCGAAGACCCCATCCGTGCAACTACATAGGAGTTGCCGCGCCCCTCGATCCGCTCCAATTTTAAAATCCCTCCGCTTCGCGTAGCCTTGGCCGCTCAGGGGAATGCGGCGCATTTACCACAACCAGTAATTAGAAGAGAGCCGGCATGACATGTAGTCGACGTCGGAAAATAGCGCGCGAGCAGGCTGTCGGGCGGCGGCACCTCGCGGGCGGACGCATACCTGTTGCATCCGCGCTACGGGCGGCCGTGCCCGCCGCCTGGGCGCAAGCCGCCCCAGCGTGACGGTTTTCGACAGCACGAAGCTCGACCAGCTCGGCGACAACTTCAACGTCGAGCTCTACTGCGCCAACGCCGGTGACAAGCGCGCACAGCTGTCGCGCTTTGCCAATACCAACCCGCTCGCCGACAACCAGGTATACATCCTGCCAGCGACGCCGCGGACCATCGGCATCAAGTTCACGCAGCACTTCTAATTGGGCGGCAGGGCCTTCGGCCCTGCCGCCAGGCGAGGCTTGACGCGCCGCGCTCTGACGGCAACGTCAACCGGCCAGCGGCTCGATCAGGCTGGCATCGTTCGGCAAGCGCGGATTGTTGACGCGGCGGCTGACCTTCCAGCCGACCATGAGCTCATCGGCATAGGGCTTGAGCGCAGCTCCTGCCTCGGGTTTCCTACCGGCGAGCCAGGCCTCGTGATCCTCAGCGGCGAGAATCGCCGGCATGCGCTGTTTCTCGTTGTGGATCCCGGCCAGCAGCCGGTTGGCCGGCACCGTGATCAGCACGCAGGAATGGATCCAGGTGCCGTCATCGCGCCGCGAGCGGTCCCAGAGCCCTGCGACGCCGAACACCTCGCGATCGGCGAGATGCAGAAAGAACTGATCGCGCGAGCCGTCTTGGTTGACGTGCGGCTCATAGAAGCCGCCCATGACGAAGATGCACCGCTGGTCGCGCTGCCAGGCATCGCGGTAGCTGGGCGCGATCGCGATGCGCTCCACGGTTGCGTTGATGGTGGAGGCCTTGAGTGGCACGCCATGGGCCCAGAAGGGGATCAGCCCCCAGCGCATCATCGCCGCGGTGTGCTCGCCGTCATGCGATACGGCGACCGGCACCTGCTCGGTGGGCAGCACGCGATAGCTCAGCGGGTAGTCCCAGCGCCCGCGCCGGATACCGAGAGCGCGCTCGGCCTTGGCCGCCTGGGCGAGGATGTACTTACCGCACATGGCTCAAACAGTATCGCACGCACTCCGGTACTGATTGGACGCACACCTGGGCGGCTGCTCACACTGCATCATGCTCCCGTGGAATTCCATCGAGCGGCTGCGCGATCACTTTGGAGATTACGTGATCGTCGTGACCTGCCGGCACTGCCGGCATTCACGCGAGCTGACGCCGGCATTCCTGGCGCGTCACTGCCGCGCCGGCTGGGATGAGCCGGTCGCGAAGATCATCGCGCGCTTCCGCTGCCGCTGCGGCAAGAAGCTGGTCGACGTGCACATCGGCTTCAACAGGAAGCCGCGTGGCTGGGTGAAGAACCCCTCGTGATATCAGCTCACTGTGATTGGGTTCACGTGGAGAAGCGAGCGTCGAGCTTCGCGAGCTGACCTTCCCAGCCTGCCTGGGCACGCTGTGTCCACTCCTCACTGTGCATCGCGTCAATGGTCAGCACCATTCGTACCCGATCCTTTCCGACACGATGAAGCTCGATGAGATTTCCCACGCTATAGGGTTGAACACCGGGGACGAAGTCCACCACATGCTGATAGCTCAGTCTCTGCTGCGGCACGATTTCCGTGAACGTGAGCTGCGCTTCGGTCGTAAGCGGCATGTTGGCTGTACGCATGAATTCCACCTGGGGCGGATCGACGGCCGTCATGGCGTAGAGCAGTCGGCCTCCTGGCCGCAGATCGAGTTCCTTCACCGTCACCGCGAAGCCGCCCGGCCCCCACCACGATTCAAAGCCGGCCTTCGTCGTCCACAGCTCCCACACATCCCGCAGCGAGGCCTGATAGGTTCGCTCCAGGACGGTCTTCCTGGCGGCTGCAGCTCTGGTCGTCATGTCATTCTCCGTCGCCCCTTCGGATCCGCGGGGCGCCGTTTGTGGGCAAGCGCTTCGCCAAGCGAGTCGAGCCGCCCTTCCCACAATCGCCGGTACCTGGCCATCCACCGATCGAGGTCCTGAAAACGCTCCGGGCACAGCGAGTAGAGCCGCCGTACGCCATCGGCCCGCGAGGCAACCACCCCGGCTTTTTCCAGGATTCCCAGGTGTCGGGAGACGCCGGATTGCTCGATATTCATGCGGCTGACGATGGCGTTCACCGCCTGCTCGCCGTCGCCCAATATCTCGACGATGCGGAATCGAGACTCGTCAGAGAGAAGTTGAAAGAGTGATAAATGCACTACAATATATATACACCAAAGTGTATATATAAGTCAAAGGTCAGGCGCTGTTCGCGGTTCCGGACCGACACCTGACCAAGGCCTGGCTCGCTCGGTCCTCTGCGGCCTCACTTCGTGCGCCGCCACTCCACGGTCCCGCAATGCGATGCCTTATCCGTCACACAAACCAACTCTGGCCCTCCGCCAATGTCGATCGAGGCGGCGTGCCGGTAGAAACTCCATATGGGGGATTGGTTTGACGGGCAGCTGTCCTTCTCGGGAAAGTTTGTCTCAGTGTCACTGAGGCAAAGGCGCGGCGGCCCAAGCGCATCGGTCAGGCGGCTGCGTGAAATTCCGTTCAGGGACGAGACTTCCCGCCCGACACAGGGAGAGATGAAGTCGACTCGCTTGTCGCTGATGGAAATATCGACGAGGCACTGGCGAAGGGTCTGAAGCAAGTCCCCGTGAGCGGCGTCGTCGCGATAGTTGCCCCGTGTACTACTGCAGGCAGCCAGCAACGCGCCCAAGGCGACGGTGACGCCCAGCAGTGATCCAAAGCGAGATGGCGGGGGACGCAAGATCACCGCAGAATGGTACTCGAATCGAGTAGGGGCTTCACGTCAGGAGCCAGCCAGGAGCGGCCGGTCAGCATGAGCGCGTAAACTTCGCGGAAGCCAACCTTGACCTGCGCACGCGCCACACTGCCCGGCTGTCAGCGTACGGGGGATGAGATGATCGACCACATCGGTCTTGCGGTCTCGGATCTGGAGAAATCCAAGGCGTTCTACGCAGCGGCATTGCGGCCACTCGGTATCCAGCTGGTGATGGAGGTGACCAGGGAACAGACGGGCACCGGCGCACATTCCGGGTTCGGTGTCGCGACCAAGCCATTCTTCTGGATCGGTGACCATGCGTCACCGTGCTTCGGCGTCCATATCGCATTTGCCGCGGAAAGCCGTGCGCAGGTCATCCAGTTCTACCATGCCGCACTAACAGCAGGCGGCAGGAGCAACGGCGCGCCGGGTTTGAGACCTCACTATCACGAGAACTACTACGGCGCGTTCGTTTTCGATCCCGACGGCAATAACGTTGAAGCCGTCTGCCACAAGCCGGCGTGAGCCAGCATGCCCCGCGGGTTGACCATGGCAGTGCTCACCTTTGACACGGTGAGGACGCTGGGGCTTTCCCTGCCTGATGTGGTCGACGGCACCGCGTACGGACTCCCTGCACTGAAGCTCGGCGGCAAGGTTCTTGCGTGCATGCCAGCCAACAAGTCCGCCGAAGCGAACAGCATCGTCGTGCGCATCGATCTCGAGCAGCGCGCCGAGCTGCTGAGGGAACATCCGGAGACCTACTACATCACTGATCACTATGCGCCCCACCCCACCGTGCTGGTCCGATTGTCGAAGATCACGCGAACCGATCTGCAGGAGCTGCTGCGAGACGCGTGCCGTTTCATTTCGTCATCGACCCCGAAAAGCGCAGGTAGGACAAGGCGACTCAGAAGCGAGTGAATGGCGAGGAGTGGCCAACCCCGGCCCTACGGGCATTCGAGCGACCGCTCTGGCTCGGCGGAAGCGCTCAGTGCGCCAGCCATGAAGCGTTATCGCGCCGTCGCGGCCATGGTGTTCCTGGCCCTGTTTCCATACCAAGCGACCGGGACCAGCCTGGCCTATTCGCTCTCCTACCAGGATACAGCCGCGAGCCGCCGAGCCCATCCCCCCGACTATTACGATCCACGTTCTGTTCCGAACAATCTGCTGCGGCTCCGTAATTACTTCAAGACTGACATTTATCTCGTTTCCATGGCGGATGCGAAGACTTCGCGAGTATTTTCAGACGAGGGGCCCTACTTTGAAATTATCCCGCCAGGAATGTTTGGCGGCCCGGGAGCAATGGTGGTGGCAGAAAACAAGGCCTACGCTGTAGGGATAGAGCGCGGCGGGGACTCTGTTGCTCGCATCTATTCCGGGCGGCCAGCGGTCTACGAACTCGCTCTCGACGCTTCTAACAAATACCGCAAGCTCTTCGAAATCCAGTCGGCACATTACGCTGCGGCTCCCCTGTTCATCAGTCCCTCAGGAACCAAGATTGGCTACCTGAGCGTCCTGAATGAACACAACGTCGTTTTCATCCACGACGTGGCGACCGGGGCACTTCTGAAGAGTTGGGACGTGACAAATCTTTTCCGACGATGTTTTGATTGTTCCATCGCCTCTGTGGGCTGGCTCGCTGATGGAAACAGGCTGTTTTTCTCCCTGGATTTTGGCGAGCAGTCGGGACCGCAAAGTGAGCTCGGGACCTATGTCGTCAGCGAAGACGGAGGGGTGCTGGATCGTCTTCCGCTGGAACAGGGCCGATTGCAAATGCAGGGCTACAGAGATATCACTGGGTCTCCTCCGGCCCTGCTCGGGCAAGCGCCCGACGGGAGTTATATTTTCGAGGATATGGGGCAGAAGAAAACAGAGCTGCTGCACCCCGAAAGATTCCTGGTGATCACAACTCCTGAGCGTAAAGTTCTGGGCCAGATATCGCTGCACTCATCCACTGGACTCTATCTTGGAATGGCGACACGCGACCTGTCACGATCAGGCAAATTTGTAGCATTCTCAGACCCACTGTTGAAAAATTATCAGCGTGAGGAACACGTATGGGGAATGAACCTTGAAACTCGTGAAGAGAAAGAGCTGATTACACTTCCCGCCAGAACGATATCTTCCTCCGAGCCCAAAGTGACTTTGAACATCCTCGGGTGGCTCGAGGAAAGGTAATGCGATTTACCCCTGCATCAGTCGTTGAGCGGGCCAACTCCGGCCGTCCGCGCGTCTGGAAGCTCACTTCGCAGGAAGCATCCGAGAATCCGGCGCGCGCACTCGGATTGTCGCGACCATGAGAGTTTCCAATCCAAACTGAACCGGATTCAAGCTGATGTCCACGGGGCATTCAGAGCCATCCTTGCACAGAGCGAACAGCTCGAGAGCCGCTCCCATCGGCCTGGTGCGACGAGCATCCGTGAAGCGCAGCCGATGACCGATGTGAGTCAGGCGATGCCGATGGGGAATCAAGAACTCGACAATCTGACCAAGAAGCTCCTCTGCGGAATACTGGAGCACATGGCAGGCTTGGTCGTTCACGAACAGCACGGTCCCCGACTCGGCAACGACGAGCGCAGCGCCCGACACTTGCGCGAGGAGGCTTTCCAGACTCTCGGGTGAATGCATTGTTAGGGAACCTGCTCGATCCGCTAGACCAGGCGACTGTCGACACGACCCGGCAAGGACCGAAATACGAAGACCATTTGGCCTGGCGAGTCACCGATCATCAGCAGGCATCCGGCACGCACTCGCCCAATGCCCGCCGGTTCACTTAGCACACAGCGCTGGCCGCCTTCAGGTAGCGGGTTGATATAGATCAGGAAACTGATTGATATAGGCAGCTACCGCCCGGCCGGGGGGCTCGGCTGTGCAAGCCTTACGCTATCGCTCGCCGAACGCCTGCCGTAGCATGCGCAGCGGACCGGGAGGCGACCCTTATGATCTCCGCGAGATGTGAGATCCGGTGTGCGCGCTGCCCGCTCGCGCGCCGTTGTTGGGGCTCGAAGCCGCTGACGGTGCAGGGCATCCGTGGCCGCCTGCAACCGCTGCTGGAGCGTGGAGCCAGGCTCGTTCGCCAGGGCGAACAGTCGCGCTCGGTCTATCTCGTGGTTGCGGGCTGCTTGATCCTGCGCGAGACCACTGCCGAGGGCACCGAGAGAACGGTCGGTTTCCGTTTTCCCGGGGAGGTCGTGGGGCTGGAAGGCTGGGCCAGCGGGTCACAATCCTTCACCGCGATTGCGACCGACGCAACGTCGGTTTGCAGGGTCACCATGACGCCTGCCGGTGCGGGCTATTGCAGCGCCGCGCTTCTCGAGCAACTCCTCGTCAAGTGCACGTTTCGGCTCGAGCGATCCGAGAAGCTGTGGCGGGGTCTACCCGCAGTCGAGCTCGTTGCTGCGTTCCTGGACGATTTCGCTCAACGCACGCACCTCAGCGCAAATGTGACCGATCTGCGCAAACTGCCAATGACTCGAGCTGACATTGGCTCGTGTCTGGGACTCGCCGAAGAGACGGTGGTGCGCGCCCTGACGCAGTTGCGTTCTCGCAGGGGAGCCGAAATAGGTGGATCACGGACCGCAACCCACGCATAACAGCCTCCATGCCCGCGAGGACACCGTCGAGAGCTTCCTTCGACGGATAGAGATGACTTGCCTCTAACGTTTGCTCGCGCCGCGGTAGCGCAGCGCCTCCACAAGCAACGAGAATGCGGGCGTCGGGTGCCGTCGGCTCGGATAGTACAGGTGATATCCAGGGAACGGAGCGCACCAGTCAGAGAGCACACGCACGAAGCGCCCCGCGGCAACCTCTGCCTGTACCACGTCCTCCGGTGCAAATACGATTCCGAGACCAGCCCTCGCGGCGCGCAATCGCATCGACAGTGTGTTGAAGGTCAGTTGTCCTTCGACGTGCACCCTGAGCTCCCGCGTGCCCTTTTCAAATTCCCAGGCGTAGATGCCACCGTGGGTAGGCAGCCGCAGGTTGATGCAGTTGTGGCCCTGCAGGTCCTGTGGGGTGCGCGGCTGCCGCTTTCCCTCGAAGTAGCAAGGTGCCGCGACGACTGCCATCCTGAAATCGGGTCCGATCCGAACGGCGATCATGTCCCTGGCAACCTGCTCGCCGAGCCGCACCCCGGCGTCAAAGCGCTCCGCCACCACGTTGGTCAGACCGTAATCCAGCATCACTTCGACGTGAATATCCGGGTAGTCGGGAAGGAACCGCTCGAGCCCGGGCAATAGAACGGTTTCAACCGCATGTTCGGCGGCCGTGATGCGGATCGATCCCGCCGGTTTCTCCCGCAGCGCGGTGAGCGAGTCGAGCTGCGCATCGATCTGCTCGAAGGCCGGGCGCAGGGTCCGAAGCAGTCGTTCACCGGCTTCGGTCGGCGCCACACTGCGCGTCGTTCGACTGAGCAGTCGCAGGCCAAGCCGGCCTTCCAGGCGTCGAATGGCATGGCTGAGCGAGGACTGCGTGATGCCGAGTTTGGATGCGGCGCGGGTAAAACTGAGCTCATTGGCGACGGTCACGAAGGCCGCCAGGTCGGAGAGATGCTCGCGTTTCATTCATGCATCCCTTTCATAGGTTCAATCGCATTCTAGCGACTAGCCGGCAGAGATGCGAAGGCCTACCGTATACGCACTGGACGCAAGTGCGGAGCGCTGCGATTGAGCCCGCAAACCCGGAGGCACCATGCAAACGCGCAAACTCGGCAACAACAACCTCGAGGTGTCAGCCATCGGCTTCGGTTGTATGGGGCTCAACTTCGCTTATGGGGCGGCACTTGATCGTCAGAGTGCCGTTGGTCTGATCCGCGCGGCCTTCGATCGCGGGGTCACGTTCTTTGATACCGCAGAAGCCTACGGACCCTTCACCAACGAGGAGATCGTCGGTGAAGCACTTGCGCCCATCCGCGACCGGGTCGTCATCGCCACGAAGTTCGGCTTCAAGAATGGCGACTCGACCGCCGGCATGGACAGCCGTCCCGAGCATATCCGCGCCGTGGCCGATGCATCGCTCAAGCGCCTCAAGACGAACCGGATCGATCTCTTCTACCAGCACCGTGTCGATCCCAACGTCCCCATGGAGGACGTGGCCGGCACGGTCAAAGAGCTGATCCAGCAAGGCAAGGTCGAGCACTTTGGTCTCTCCGAGGCGGGCGCCGAGTCCATTCGGCGCGCGCATGCCGTGCAGCCGGTGACGGCAGTACAGAGCGAGTACTCCCTGTGGTGGCGCGCGCCCGAGGCTGAGATCCTCCCTCTGTGCGAGAAGCTCGGCATTGGATTCGTCCCCTTCAGCCCGCTCGGCAAGGGGTTTCTCACGGGCAAGATCGACGCGACGACGACGTTTGCGAAGGACGACTTCCGCAATATTGTCCCGCGCTTTTCCGCGGAGAACCGTAAGGCCAATCAGGTCCTGGTCGACTTGATCGGCACGATTGCGGCAGAGAAGAAGGCGACACCCGCGCAGATCGCGTTGGCGTGGCTTTTGGCCCAGAAGCCCTGGATCGTGCCAATCCCGGGAACGACCAAGCTTCCTCGACTCGAGGAGAACATAGGAGCCGCGACGGTCATTCTCACGGCCGACGATCTGCGCCGCATCAGTGACGCTCTCGGCCACATTCAGGTGCAGGGTGACCGGTATCCGGCGCATTTGGCCGCGCGCGCGGGCAGGTAATCACCTGAGCAAGGTCATCGGCTGAGGACATTCAAGATGGCGATCACTCAAACGGCGCAGCGCAACCACGATGCGCTCTTCCCGGAGCACGAGTCGACACTGAAGATCACCGATCCCGAGCTGATCGAGATCTTCGACAACTGGGCCTTCGACGAGGTGCTCGAGGACGCCCCCCTCGATGCGCGCCTGCGACTGCTGGTGCAGCTGGCGTCCCTGATCGCCTGCCAGTCGGTGGGCGAATTCCGCGTCATGTTGGGCGCCGCGCTCCAGGTGGGAGTGACGCCTATCGAAATCAAGGAGCTGGTCTACCAGGCCGTCCCGTATATCGGAATGGCCAGGGTGTTCGACTTCCTGCATGCCACCAACGAGGTATTCAACAGCCGCGGCATCACCTTGCCGCTCGAGGGTCAGTCGACGACGACACGGGAAACGAGGCGCGAGAACGGACTGGATGTGCAGAAGCGCCTCTTTGGCGATCAGATTGACCAGATGTACGCGCAGTCCCCGAAGGACCAGCTGCACATCCAGCGCTATCTGTCTGCCAACTGCTTCGGCGACTACCTGACCCGCCGCGGCCTCGATCTCAAGACCCGCGAGCTCCTGACACTCTCGATGCTGGCGTCGTTGGGAGGATGCGAGGCGCAGCTGGCCGGTCACGTCAAGGGAAACCTGGCGGCCGGGAATGACCGCAAGCTCCTGATCGCGGTCGTTACGCAGCTGTTGCCCTTCATCGGCTATCCCCGTGCGCTGAATGCGTTTCGGGTCATCAACGAGGGAGCCCCGGCGTGACACGAGTGCTCATTCTGGGTGCCAACGGTCAGCTCGCGCGACACACCACGGAGGTGTTCCTTCGAACCACTGACGTGAAGCTCACGCTCTATCTGCGCCGCGCCTCGCGCCTGAAAAACCCGGACCCAACGCGGGTCCGAATCATCGAAGGTGACGTGCTCGACGCGCACACACTGACTTCAGCGATGCAGGATCAGGATGTGGTGTACGCGAACCTCGCCGGTGACCTGAAGCGACAAGCCGCGAGCATCGTGGAGTCCATGCACGCCGCGGGCGTCAAACGCCTGATCTTCATCAGCTCGATGGGGATCTACGGTGAGGTGCCCGGCGAGCGGTACCGGAGCGTACTGGACCCGTACCGCGACTCCGCCGCCGTCATCGAATCGTCCGACCTCGACTACACGGTCCTGCGGCCGGGGTGGTTCACGCAGGACCAAGAGATCAGCTACCGACTCACGCAGAAAGGCGAGCCGTTCAAGGGACACAACGTCTCGTTGAATAGCCTGTCCGACCTCATCGTGAAGCTGTCGACGACGCCTGGCCTTCACGTCCGACAAAGCCTCGGCGTGTCCAAGACATAGCATCGCTCAAGAGGACTCCGACCATGGAACTTAAGCGCAACGGCACGCAACCCTCCGCAAAGGGTCCGGCCGAGTATTTCACGGGCACGGTGCGGGTCGATCCGCTCTTCACGTCCACTGCACCAGCGCGTACCAGCGCCGCCGTGGTCACATTCGAGCCGGGCTCACGCAGCAATTGGCACACTCACCCGCTCGGCCAGAAGTTGGTGGTCACGGGCGGCTGCGGCTACGTCCAGAGCTGGGGCGAACCTCTCCGAGTCATCCGTCCCGGCGACGTCGTGATCTGTCCTCCTGGCGAGAAGCATTGGCACGGGGCGGCACCGGGTACCGCGATGACACATATCGCGATCCAGGAGGAATTGAACGGTAAAGCCGTCGATTGGCTCGAGCGCGTCACGGACGAGCAGTACCGCGGCACGCCCATCGACGAATAGACCTTCAGAGGAGGTAAGAGCATGCGAGCCACCCTCATGTACAAGGCGGGCGATGTCCGGGTCGAGAACGTGCCCGATGCCCGACTCGTGGAAGCAACCGATGCAGTCATCCGCATCACGCGTGCCTGCATCTGCGGAAGTGATCTCTGGCCGTACAAGGAGCTCGAGCCCGTTCCCGGCGGCCGGCCCATGGGGCACGAAGCCATCGGCGTGGTGGAAGCCGTCGGCACCGATGTCCACCGAATCAAACGTGGGGACCTGGTGGTCATGCCGTTCGCGTACTCGGATGGCACGTGCGCCTTTTGCCACGAGGGCCTGCAGACAGCCTGCTCGCACGGAGGCTTCTTCGGCGTCGGTGTGGTCGGTGGGGCACAGGCGGAAGCCGTTCGCGTCCCTCTGGCCGACGGCACGCTCTATAAGCTGCCGGTGCGCGAGGATGATGCTCTGATGCCCTCACTCCTCACCCTCTCCGATGTCATGGGTACCGGGCATCACGCCGCGGTTACCGCACGCGTCAGCCGCGGTAAGAAGGTCGCGGTGATTGGCGACGGAGCCGTCGGGCTTTGCGGGGTCATCGCAGCGAAGCGGCTCGGGGCGGAGCAGATCATCATCCTGGGCCATCATCCCGTCCGGGTCGCACTGGCAAAGGACTTCGGTGCCACAGATGTCGTGCCGCAGCGCGGAGAAGCCGCGGTCGAGCAGGTGCGCAAGCTGACGGGCGGAACCGGCGTTCACTCGATCCTCGAGTGTGTCGGATCCGAGGACGCCATGAGAACCTCGATACTGATCGCAAGAGCGGGGGCGGCGGTCGGACGAGTCGGGGTGCCGCACTATGAGGGCACACCAGCATCGCAGCAGGCGTTCTACGGCAACATCTCCGTCGCCGGTGGCCCCGCGCCGGTTCGCGCTTACATCGAGACGCTGCTGCCGGATATTTTGGAAGGTCGCATTCACCCGGGGTTAGTCTTCGATCGAACGATCGGCCTGGACCAGGTGCCCGCGGGTTATCGCGCAATGAACGACCGCCAGGCCCTGAAGGTCATGATCAGACCGTAGCTCAGATACCAGAGCCTAGCCCGCAGCAGCGGCCGCCATGGCCTGCCCGCTCCTGCCGTCCGTTGAGAGGCCGAAAGCTTACCGCCTCGGGTATCGCACGCGGTAGACGAGCACCAGACCGGCGAGGAAGGGAACTCCGAACACCAGCGTCAGGCGAAATACCGGCGTGAAGAGCGTGGTGATCAGCACCGCCGCCATCAGCGCCGCCCCGAGCAGAGTGGTGTAGGGAAAGCCGATCATCTGGAATCGCAGCGGCGGCGCGCCGCTCGCCGCACGCGCGCGGCGGAAGTAATAGTGCGTGACGAAGATCATCAACCAGGTGAACAGAGCGCCGAAGGACGCGATCGCCACCATCAGGACGAAGGAGGTCTGCGGCGCGATGACGCTGAGCGCGGTGGCGAGCGCGATACCCAGACTCGAGAGCAGCAGAGAGTTGAGCGGCACGCCGCGGCCGCTGAGCTCACCGAAGCGCCGCGGGGCGTAGCCGGCGCGCGCCAGGCTGAACATCATGCGCGTCGTGATGTAGAGCTGGCTGTTCATGGCCGAGAGCGCGGCGATCAGGATCACGAAGTTGAGAATGCCGGCGGCGGCGGGCACTCCCAGGGTGCGCATCACCTTGACGAACGGACTCTCATCGATGCCGGCCGCCGTCCACGGCACGATCGCCAGCACCAGCGCGAGCGTCAGCAGGTAAAAGAGCACCAGCCGCACGACCGTCGAGCGGAACGCGCGCACCACCGCCACCTCGGGCTGTGCGGCCTCCCCGGCCGCGACCGCGATCATCTCGATGCTGAGGTAGCTGAACACCGCCATGATCACCGCGACCCAGGCGCCCCACAACCCGTGGGGGAACGGTCCGCCGTGCGCGAGATAGTTGTGAAAGCCGACGCCGGCGGACGCCGGCGCCCGCAGCACGATGTAGCCCGCCAGCACGATGAACACCACGATGGCGGTCACCTTGATCGCGGAGAACCAGTACTCGACCGCGCCGAAGACATTGACGCTGAGCGCGTTGACCGTGATGAGGAGCGCGGAGAAAGCCACGATCCATAGCCAGCCGGGCGGCGCGGGGAGCCAGAAGCGCATGTAGAGCGCGACCGCGGTCACCTCGGTGCCGACCGCAAGCACGATGCAGGTCCAGTAGGCGTAGCGCACCAGGAAGCCGGCCAGCGGACCGAGGTAGTGCTCCGCGTAAGCGCCGAACGAGCCCGAGGTGGGATGCGCCACGGTCATCTCCGCCAGACAGCCCATGAGCAGCAGTGCGATCAGCGCACCGATCGCGTAACTCAACAGCACGCCGGGCCCGGAGAGACTGATGGCGAGGCCGCTGCCGAGAAAGAGCCCGGTGCCGATCGCGCCCCCGATGGCGATCATGGTCATGCGCCGCGCGCTCAGGGTGCGCTGCAGGCCGCGCTCGCGCTCGATGATCCGGTCGAAGTTATTGTTGCGATCGCTCACCGGCTCGGCTTACCAGCGCCCGCCGCCCCGGTGCCACGGAGCCTCCGCGACCCAGGCATCCGCGGCGGGAGTCAGCGCCGCCCGCTCGGCACGCAGTGCCTGCACGGTCTCCATGCCGCGCGCGATGTTGGGCGCCATCTCCGCCGGCAGCCGCGCGCGCACCCACTGCTCGATCTCTTCCGGCGGCGCCCCCTCCCAGAAGTACTCCGGAACGTGTTGCGCCGTGATGAGCGGGGCGTATTTCGGATTGGGCGCGAGCAGCATGTCCGCATGCTCGCGGAAGGTGCGCCAGGCGAGTGCCGGATGGCGTCCGGCGAGCAGCACCACGAGGCGCAGGCGAATGGCGGCCGCCTGCGGCGGAATCTCCTCCGACAGTGCGATCTGCGCCGCCTGCGCGGCGAGTGCCGGATCCCCGACCTGCATGAGCGCGGCAAAGTCGCGCCGCTGTGCGGTCTCGTCGGTCTCGGCGCGCGCGATCGCGTGCAACTGCCCGAAGGTGGCGGCATCGGCCGAGCGCATCACGACTGCCAGGATGGTCTCCTGGTCGTCGGGCCGGATCGCGCTGCGGTCGGTCACGAAGCGCGCGAACCGGCGGCGCGCCTCGGCGAGGACGCGGGCGTCGTCCCACGCGCCGAGGTCAACGAGCAGCGTGCGCCGCAGGCGCGCGACGTCCGGCGTCTCCCCGGGCTGTGGATCCCAGCCGAGACTGTCGGCCACCGGCCTCACCATCGACCTCGCGGCGGCGGCGAAAGCGGCGTGCCCGCGGCTGCCGCGCGCATAATGCTCGAGCGTGCCGAGGCTCGCTGCGATCTGCTCCCAGGCGCGCGCGTCGCGATTCTTTCCCATGGCGGAGGCCAGCGCCAGGTAACTGCTGAGCGACTGCTGTCCGGCGAGCGCGAGCGCCCACGAGTCATCGAGCAGCGCGATGCGGTCGCCGTCGGCCATGGCACCGAAGGCGCGGGTGTTGGCGGCGAGCGTCGCGGCATCGTATTTCACCCGGTAAAAGCCGATGGCGTCGGCATTGACGGTGAGCGGCTCGTGACAGCGTCCGGCGGCGCCCTGCTCGCCATCGCGGCTCAGCAGCTGCGCGTGCGGCGCCTCGCTGCCGGCGCGGATGCGCAGCGGAATGCTCCAGTGCCCGCCGTCCTGGGCGGCGGCCTGCAGCAGGAAGCGCCTTTGCGCCAGCGTGATCGTGCGTGCGCCCCGCGCACAGCTCGCCGCGACGCTGACCAGCGGAAAGCCCGGCTGCTCGGTCCAGTCGCGCGCCAGCTGGCCGACGTCCTGGCCGCTGGCCGCGGCGAGCGCGCTCCACAGATCCGCGGCGGTGGCGTTCGAGAGCGCCCGGGCGCGCACGTAGCGCCGCACCCCATCGCGGAACACCTCCGGCCCGAGGTAGCTCTCGAGCATCCGCAGCACCGACTGGCCTTTCTCGTAGGTGATCTCGTCGAAGGCATTGGCAGCCTGCAGCTCGTCCGCCACCGGCTGCTGGATCGGATGGGTGGAGAGGCGGGAGTCGGAGCGCATCGCGAACTCCCGGGACGCGTCCTGCCGCTCCCACCATTTCCAGGATGGATTGCGGCGGTCGGTCTCGGCAGCGCCCCGCCAGGCGGCGAAGCTCTCATTCAGCCACAGATCGTCCCACCAGCCCATGGTGACCAGATCGCCGTTCCACTGGTGCGCGATCTCGTGCGCCTGGACGGCGAATTCCGCCTGGCGGTCGGCGAGCGTGCTGTTGGCGCCGAGGAGCAGCAGCTGGTCGTTGTAGGTGATGGCGCCCCAGTTCTCCATCGCGCCGCTGAAACCGCCGGGAACTGCGATCGAGTCGAGCTTCGGCAGCGGGAACTCATAGCCGAAATACTCGTTGTAATCGGCGAGGATCAGCTGGGCGTCGGCAAGCGCCACCTGGCCGTCGGGCTCGCGTCCGCGCACCGCCCAGATGCCGACTTGGGTGGCGCCGACGCGTGAATCGATGTGCGCCAGGTCGCCGGCGGTGAACTCGATCAGGTAGGACGGCATGCCGGGTGAGCGCTCGAACGTCGCGATTGCCTGCCCGCCGTGCAGCTCGCGCCTCGCGACCGGCATGTTCGACACCGTGGCCCAGGCCGCCGGCACGGTCACGGTGAGCTCGAAGGTCGAGCGGAAGGCAGGCTCGTCCCAGCAGGGAAACATGCGCCGCGCATCGGTGCTCTCCATCTTGGTGGACAGCAGCTGCCCGTGCGAGCCGTCGAAGCTCAGGTACGTCTGCACGAACAGCCCGTGCGGCTGCGTCTCGAGCTTGCCGGTGTAGGAGAAGCTGAGCGTGTGCTCGCCGACCGGCGCCGCCTGTGCGAGCGTCACCGTGGTGAGCTGCCGGGCATCGTCGGAGTCGACCGCAGCCACCGGCGCGCCGTCGAAGCGCACGTCGGTGAGCCGCTCGTTCAGCGAGTTGAAGACGATGGCGCGGCTCGGTGCCCGCACGCGCAGCCGCACCGACTCCGTGCCGGCGATCGTCCCGGCCCCGATGTCGGGAACGACCGCGAGCGAATAGTCGAGCGGCACGACGCTCTTTGGCAACCGCCCGGGAGCGGCGTCGAAGTCGAACGGCGTGCCGGCCAGCGCCTGCAGGGAAGTCAGCGCGGCGGCGAGCGGCGCCGCCAGCCGCGCGAGCGGCCTGCTCATGCGATTGATCTCCTCAGTAATTCGCGGCCGCGCGCACCTCGCTCGCGGGCTTGTCGAGGTCGGCGAGCAGCTCCGGCCCGAGAATCGCAAGCGGCGTCGTGCCGTAGGAAAGCAGGCGGTCGTGGAAGTCGTGCAGCGACGCCTCAAGGCCCTTGCGCCGCAGGTACTCGGCGAGCAGGTTTTCGATCTGCAGCCTCCCCACCGAATAGGCGATGACATACCCGGGGCGGGTGGCGATGCCGGCGATCGCGGCCTCGGCCTGCTCGCGGGTGAAGCCGGTCTCGGTGGCAAAGTACTCGGCGGCGCGCTCGTAAGTCCACTCGCCGCTCGCCAGTTTCGGATCGACGACCGCCCGGGCGCCGCGCACCCGCTCCCAGCGCGCGACGTCGAGGCGGCCGTCGAGATCGTCGCCGTACAGCCCGAGCCGCACGAACATCTCCTCGCCGTAGAAGGCCCAGCCTTCGGCGAACGTGCCGCTCGACTGGATGCGGCGCACGAAGTCCGGGTGGCGCCGGGCGATCGACAGCTGCATGAAGTGGCCCGGCAGCGCCTCGTGCGCCGCGGTGGAAAGAATCCGGTCGCGATCGAAGTCCTGGTTCATGTCGAGCCGCGCCGCCGCCTCCGCCAGCGACTTCGGCGGGGTGATGTAGTAGTAGCCGGTGGTGGAGAGCGAGAACAGCCGCGGCGGGTTCATCGAGGCGCCGGGCGAGACCGGCTGCAGGAAAGCGGGTGTCTCCACGATCTGCATGGTGCCGAGCCAGTCCGGGATCGTGACCAGGTCCTGATCGGTCACGAACTTGCGCAACTGCGCGATGCAGTCGCGGTAGTAGTCGATCAGGGCCGCACCGCCCGGCGCGAGCCCGCCGCCGCTCGGCGCACCGAGTGCCACGCCGCGGCGCTGCGACAGCTGCCGCAGCCAGGCCTCCTCGGCCCAGCCATGGGCGAGCTCATCCTGCGCGATGCGCTCGACGTCGCCTGAGTCGTACGGCAGCAGCTGCTCTTCCTTCAGCATGCGATCGTAGGCCGCGCGACCGATCGCATAGTTCTCCGGCCACGAGGCGAGGTGCGCCTCGATGTACTGCCGGGTATGCGCGATCGCAGCGAGCGCGACATCGCGCGCGCGCAGGAACGCGCTGTACTCACGCGAGCGCGCGCCGAGCTGGCTGCGCGCGGCCTCGGTGAGCGCGCCCTTGAGGAAATCGGGCGCGCCCGCGAGCTGCCGGGCGCCGACGACCCCGTAGAGATGGCCCGGCGTGGTCGCGAGGCGCTCGGCGGCCGCGACGTAGGCTGGCGCCCCTGCGAGGCGGCGGGCGATGTCCGCCCAGCCGCGCTTGAGATCCGCCGCGCCGGCGCCCTCCTGGCCGACGACCGGCAGGTGCTCGAACTGCACGAACACCACGCGGACGATGCTGTTGGCGCCCTCGGCATAGTCCTTGCGGTCGGTCTGGTACACGAGCAGCTCATCGAGGCTGCGGGTCAGCCGCGCGCGCAGCAGCGCGGCGTCGTCCCGGTCGACGAGCGGGGTGTGCGCGTCGAAGCCGGCGGCGACTGCCTCCAGGCGGCCCTGCCACTCCCGCAACCGCTGCGCCTGGGCGGCGCGAAACGCCTCGCTGGGAGATGGCAGCTCACCGTCGTGGCCGGGGATCCCGAGGTAGGTCGCCGTCATGGGGAATACGGCGGCGGTCGTGTAGGTGATATCTTGCGCGAGGCTGACGAGCTGCTGGTGCGCGCTCTGCGCGTGCGCGCTACCCGCGGCGAGCGCCGTGGTCGCGGTCAACGCCAGGATCCTCGATGCGTTCATGGAGCTCCTGTGGGGCTGCGTCGCGTTGCGGCATCGCGGCGGTGGCGCCGCCGATTATGTTGCTAACATGGTTCATGATCCAGTCAGAATTCCAACATCATAATTGCCCCGCTTTCTTCCCTAACCAAACCTCAGGAGGAACTCCAGTGAGAATGAAGCCTGCCTCGATGCTGTCCGGCCTGCTGCTGCTGCTCGCGCTGCCCCTGGCGGCGAACGCCGATCTGCCCGGCAAGCACCCCTACTATCTGCACGCGCTCAGCGACCTGCGCACTGCACGCTGGATGCTGGAGCATCGCCCCGGCGATGCGGCGGTCAGCGGCCAGGAGGACGTGGCGATCACCGAGATCGACAAGACCATCGGCGAGATCAAGAAAGCCGCGATCGACGACGGCAAGGACATCCACGACCATCCCAAGGTCGACGTGCCGAACGACCATCCGGGCCGCCTGCACAAGTCGCTCGAGCTGCTGCGCAAGGTGCATTCGGACGTGGCGCGCGAGGAAGACGATCCGATGACCAAGGGCCTGCGCGATCGCGCCATCCACCACCTGGATGAGGCGATTCGTGCCAACGAGCAGGCGATCAAGGACGTGGAAAAGGGCCGCTGAGACTCAAGGAACGGGCATTCCAGCCGGTGTGCGCCCGCGCTCGCGGGCGCACACCGTTTCTACCGCGCTTCAGGCCCGCCGCCGGCGGGCGATCGAAGCGAGCGTTGCGCCGCCGGCGAGCAGCAGGATCCAGTCGAAGGCGCCGCCGCCACCCCCGCCACCGCTCGGCGGCGCAGCGATCGTCAGCTGCGCAGTGCCAGTGGCCGTGGCATCGGCGGCCGAGACCGCCGTGATGGTCACGGTCGCCGGCATGGGCACGCTCGCGGGAGCGGAATAGACGCCCGCCGAGGTGATCGTGCCGACGGTGGCATTGCCCCCGGCGACCCCATTCACTTCCCAGGTGACCGCCGAGTTGGTGGTGTTCGCGAGCGTCGCCGCCAGAGTCGCGCTGCCTCCTGTCTGGATGCTGTCGGTGGCGGGACACACTTCGACTACGATCGCCGGAGCCACCGTCGAGCAGCTGCCCTGGCCGGCGGCCGCGGGCGCGGTCGTGGTGGCCGACCCTGGCGTGATCACCACGTTGGCCGTATCGGCACGGCCTGCGTCATCGGTTACCGTCAATGCGAGGGTCGCGACTCCGCAGGAAGGGGCCGTGACGGACGCCTTGGAAGTCGCAGCTCCCGTGATGCTCAGCGTGAGTCCACCGCTCACCGGGCTCCATTGATAGCCGGCGACCGTGTGTCCGTTGGCGGCGCCGCTCGCGCTCGCATCGAGCGTGACGCTCTGGCCCGGCGTGACGCTGGCCGGCAGTGCGATGGCGGCGATCGGGCGCAGCGCCGCGGTCAACGCGCCCGGAGCGTTGGCCATGCCGGCGCCGCAGGTCTGGTCGTCTTGCGTGCAGATGCATTCGCTGTTCTGTATGTCAGTGGCGCCCGTCGGAACATGGCACATCGGCGGCTGGGCGCCGGTGGCATCAAGTGAGGTCTGGGGGAAAGGCAGCGCACCTTCCTTCAGCCGCGAGATCAGCTGGCAGGAGTTGAGGTTGCTGTTGACCGTGGACATGAGCGCCGCGATCCCGGAGACCACCGGCGCGGAGAAGCTGGTGCCGATGTTGTAGGTGCGGTACTGGCCGCTGGCGGCGATGGTGCAGCCGGTGTAGCTGCCGGTGGTCGGATCGCAGTAGTAGAGCCCGGTGTAGTCGTTGGCATCGGGAGTCGCGGGACTCGTCGTGCTCAGGTTGGTCGTCGTGGTCATCGTGTAGACGCAGGCCGACTCGGCCGTGGTGAACGAGTCGCCGCAGTTACCCGCCGGCGCACCGAGCGCCACTTCGGGACCCAGGCTGCTGTAGCCGACCTTGGTACCCGCCTGACGCAGCCCCGCCACGCCGGCAACGCCCGGGCAGTTGGCTGGCGCGTCCACCGGGCCACCTTCGTTGCCGGCCGAGACGACCACCAGCACGCCGGCGTCGGCCAGCTGGCCGATGGCCTCGATGTAGCTCGACGGACAGCTGCCGGTGCCGCCGAGGCTCATGTTGATGATCTTGGCCGGATTGGGGTTGTTGGGCGCGCCGCTGACCGCGATCCCGCCCGCCCACAGCATGCCGGAGATGATGTCGGAATCGAGGCCGCCGCACTTGCCGAGCGCGCGCACCGGCAGGATCGGCGAGCTCCAGGTGAGTCCGGCGACGCCGACGCCGTTGTTGGTGCTGGCGCCGAGAATCCCTGCGACCCGCGTGCCGTGCCAGGAACTCGGCATGGCGGTGGCATTGCTGCATTCGTCCGGGTTGTTGGTGATGTCGGAGCTCGTGATCCAATCGCCGGGGTCGGACGCGCCCGCTCCCGGGCAGGCGCCGCCGTTGGCGACGAAGGGATCCGAGATGAAGCAGTAGCCGGCGAGCAGGCGGCCGGCGAGATCCGGGTGATCGGGCCGCACGCCGGTATCGATGTCGGCGATGACGAGCGTGGCGCTGCCCATGGTGATGGCCCAGGCATCGAGCGCGTCGACCGCGCTCGGGGTGGCCGCGGCGCTCTGCAGGTACCACTGCTGTGGGTAGAGCGGATCATTCGGCGCGGCGTGAATGAAGCGCCGCTCATCGGGCACGGCGTACTCGACTTCCGTGTCGGCGCGCAGCCGCTCGAGCGTCGTCGCCGGTGATTCTCCCGCCGCGGCCTCGACCCGCACCGCGTGGATGAGCGCGGTGATCGGCCGATACGCCACCAGGCGCACACCGGTCCGGGAAGTGAGCGCGGCCAGGCGCTCCAGGGCGCCGGCCGGCTGCGCTTGAGCGGGCGCCGTGACGGCAGCTTCGGCGCGCAGCTTGATGATCAGCTGCTGCGCCGCGGCAGCGGTGCCCCGCGGGTGCGTGCGCACCGGGTTCACCTCGGAGGCGCTCGCGGCCGCTGCCAGCATCCCGGCAAGCAGCCAGAAGCACACCAACCAACGTGTCAGCACACCTTTTGAGGAGCAGCCCATCCGACCCTTTCTAGTGAAAGTTTCCGGTGCGCGAAAGCTGTCGGCTCACTACGACAACGCCCGCCCGCGTGCCGCGCGGCCGCGCATCGATTTGCGAGGCGCGTCACACTTGTGGTCTGCCGGCCACGCCGCGCTTGCTTGCTTCGGCCGCCGCGCACCCCGCCCACCCCGCCATGATATTCTCGCGGCCGGCCAGGTCTTGAGGGGGAGGTTGGCCGTGATCGACTATTTCAGAATGCTCACCCGGCCGCAGCTACACGCCTATCTGGCGGCGCTCGGCGGCTGGGCGCTCGACGCGCTCGATTTCTTCGTGTTCGTCTTCTGCCTGACCGCGATCAGCAGCGAGTTTCATACCACGGTGAAGGCCGTGTCCGAGGGCGTGTTCCTCACGCTGGCGTGCCGTCCGATCGGCGCGCTGGTGTTCGGCTGGCTCGCGGAGAAGTACGGACGCCGGCCGGTCCTGATGCTGAATGTCGTCAGCTATTCCCTGGTGCAGCTCGCCACCGCGTTCGCGCCCAACCTGGCGACGCTGCTCGCGCTGCGGGCGGTGTTCGGTTTCGCCATGGGCGGCGAATGGGGCGTGGGGGCGGCGCTGGCGTTCGAGACCCTGCCGGCGAAGGGACGCGGCTTCTTCTCGGGACTGCTGCAGGAGGGCTACGTGCTCGGCTACCTGTTTGCGGCGGCGCTGTTCGGCCTGCTGTTCGTGCACGTCGGCTGGCGCGGTATGTTCATCATCAGCTCGGCGTCCGCGCTGCTGGTGCTGTACATCCGCTTCGGTGTTCAGGAGTCCCCCGCCTGGACGGCGGGCAAGGCTCCGCATCGCGCCGGCGCCACCGAGCTGTGGAGCGCGGTGACTCATTACTTCCCGACGCTCTGTTACCTGGTCCTGCTGATGGCGTGCTTCAACTCCTTCTCCCACGGCTCGCAGGACCTCTATCCGACCTTCCTCGAGAAGCAGCACGGCTTCTCACCGAGCGTGCGCAGCAGCGTCACGATCATCATGAACGTCGGTGCGCTGCTGGGTGGAATCTGCTTCGGCGCGCTCTCGGAGCGCATCGGCCGCAGACGCGCCATCGCGCTGGCCGCCGCCCTGTCCCTGCCGATGATCCCGCTGTGGGCCTACTCGCAGACCATCGTCACGCTGGCGCTCGGGGGCTTCCTGATGCAGTTCATGGTCCAGGGAGCGTGGGGCATCGTGCCGGCGCACCTCAACGAGCTCTCGCCCCCCTCGGTGCGCGCCATCCTCCCGGCCTTCGCCTACCAGCTCGGCAACCTCGCGGCCTCGAGGATGGCGCCAATCCAGGCCGGGGTCGCCGAAGCACACGCCAACGACTACGCGCACGTTCTGTCGGTCACGATGGTGATCGTGGCCGTGACGCTGATTCTGGTCACCTGGTTCGGCCCGGAGAGGCGCGCAGCGGAGCTGAAGGTGGGCTGAGGACGGACGAGGAGCGGCCGGCAGAGCTTCAGGGCTCGCTCTGTACCTGAATCGGTACCCGATGAGTCGGCAGCGCCTCGAGCGGCATCGGGCGGCCGAGAAAGTAGCCCTGCGCCATGTCGCACTGCAGGGACTGCAGCAGCGCCAGCTGCTCCGCCGTCTCGACGCCCTCGGCAATCACCCGCACGTTGATGTTGCGCGCCAGCAGAATCATCGCGTGCGCGACCGCGACCAGCGCCGGACCCTGCGCGCTGCGCATGCTCGAAGCCATGAACGAACGGTCGAGCTTGAAGATGTCGATCGGAAACTCGTGCAGGCTCGCAAGCGAGGAGTAACCCGTTCCGAAGTCGTCCACCGACAGCGAGATGCCGAGCGCTTTGATGGCGTCCAGCGTCTGCTTGGCGACGGAGAAGTCCATGACCAGCTCGCTCTCGGTGATCTCGATGTGCAGGTGGCGCGCCTCGAGCCCGCAGCTGGTGAGGATCTCGGCGAGTCTCGCCGGCAGCAGCCGATCGCCGAGCTGCCGGCGTGAGACATTGACGCTCACGAACCCGGGCGCCGCCTCGCCCATCTGCCGCTGCAGTCGGGCGAAGTCACGACAGGCCTTCTGGGTGACCCAGTCTCCGAGCGGCCTGATCAGCTCGCTCTCCACCGCGATCGGCAGGAACTCGACCGGCGGGATCAGACCCTTCACCGGATGCTGCCAGCGCACCAGCGCCTCGATGCCGACCACCGCACCGGTCTGCAGGCTGACGATCGGCTGATACACCAGCGCCAGCTGCTCGGCGTCGATGGCCGCCCGCAGCTCGCGTTCGGTATCCACCCGCAGGCGGGTGCGCTGCGTCATCGATGAGTCGAACACGGCGTAGCGTCCCCGGCCGGCAGCCTTGGCCGCGTACATGGCCGCATCGGCATCGCGCAGCAGATCGCCGGCGTTGCGATAGCCGCCGTCGCTGTGGACGATGCCGATGCTCGCGGAAATCGTGACGCGGGCGCCCTGAATCCAGTAGTCCGCGGCCAGCGCGCCGAGCAGGCGCTCCGCGACCGCGTGAGCCTCTTCGGGGCGCGACAGCTGCTCGAGCACCACGACGAATTCATCGCCGCCGAGCCGCGCGGCGGCGTTGCCGCGCGTGGCGGGCAGCACCGCGTCGGTGGCGCGGCTGGTCATGCGGATGCGGTCGGCCACCTGGCGCAGCAGCAGGTCCCCGGCCTCGTGACCGTAGGCGTGGTTGACGAGCTTGAAGCGGTCGAGGTCGAGGAGCAGCAAGGCGAAGCCGTTGCGCGGCTGCGCCGCGGCCCGGATGAGGCTCTGCTCGAGCCGGGCCAGCAATGCCTCGCGGCTCAGCATGCCGGTGAGCCGGTCGCGCGCCGGTGCCTCATCCGCCGCCACGCCGCCCAAGAGCTGATCGCCGAGCAGACTCAGAATCTGGGATTCGCTGTGTGCCACGTCAGTTCACCAGGCCATCGAGCAGGGCGGCACCGGCCGCACACTGAGCCCCGAGCTCCGGCAGATCGGCCTCGGTGATGTGAAACATCGTCAGCGGCAACTGCGAGTCCGGCGGCCGGAAGTCGTTGCCGAAGGTATCGCCGCCGTACATGGCAATTTGCTCGGCGACCGCCAGCAGGGCGCTGCCGGACGATGCCGGCTCGGTCTCAGGCAGATGGTGATGATCGCGCACCGCATCGATGAACTGCGCCGGCAGCTGCCAGTGCGCGAACAAGGCGGCACTCAGCAGCGCGTGCTCGGTGCGCCCGGCCGGTGCCGGAGCGCCTCCATTCTGAGGCCGCAACCGCCGCTCGCGCTCCATCTGCAGCTGCACCAGCCAGCCGAGATCGTGCAGCAGTCCGAGAAGGAAGGCGCCCTCGCCGTCCCACGGAGCGACGGCGGCGCGCATCGCCAGCATCTTGGCCGCCACGGCCGTCATCAGGCTATGGCGGCGCAGATGCCGGAACTGTCCGACGTCAGCGCAGCCTGGGGCAAGGCTGGCGTCGAAGCGCGCCGCCATGGCGATGCCGACGACCGCCACCGCCCCGAGCACGGTCAGCGCGCGATCGATCGAGCTGATCGAGCGCGAGCCATAGAAGGCGGAGTTTGCAACCTTGAGAACGCGCACCGCGAGCGCTGGATCCACCCGCAGCAGCTCACGCAGCTGCTGGTACTGGAGGTCGGCATCAGGCTGAGCGAGCAGCGGCAGCAGCCGCGGGTCGAGCAGCGGCAATGCCGACAGGCGCGCGATGCGCGTACGAGCCAATTCGAGCGCCAGGTCGCGCTCGCTTGCCAATCGTGGCGTCAAGGGCCCTCCGTGACCTGCTTAGCTCCGCCGGGCATGCGCCCCGCAGCCACCAACACCTTATGCGGCCAGTGGTCTCGGGTCGTGACGGAGCCGGGCGGCTCGCGTCAGCCGCCGGCCCGCAACTGCGCCAAGGCCTGCTCGAAGATGCGGATGTTCTCCGGCGAATCCTCGGCGGCCTCGGCTTTCTCCGAGGAGATCTTCGTCAGCATGGCCAGCTTGATGCGGCCGGCGAGCCCGAATTCCTGGGCCGCTTGCTTATAGAAGTCGTTCAGTTTGGCTGCCATGATCGTGCTTCCTTGCTCTCTCACGCCTGACCGGCGGCAGATGCCAGCCTCATCAGCTCCTCGATAGCCGCATGAACACCCTTCATGCTGTCGCCGAACTGCCCGATCTCATCGGGTCCGGAGATATCGACCGACAGGCCTTCGATATCGGCCTTTGCCAGCCGGTCAGACACCGCCTTCAGCCGCCCGAGGCGCTGGAGAATGGCGCGCACCGTGACGAAGCCCACGAGCCCGAGGCCGGCGAGCAGGCCGCCGCTCAGGGCGAGCGCCAGATTGCGGGCGCGCCCGACGGCGCGCTCCTGCGCGGCGACCGATGCGACGACTTCATCGTTGAGGCGCTTGACCACCTGGTCGAAGAGATCGGTCGGCGCGCGGTCCTGGCCGCGCACCATCTTGTCGGCGACCTTGAAGTCGAAGCCGTTCGCGACATAGGCGTCGTAGGCGGCCTGGTACTTCTCGCCCATCGTCTTGTGGGCGGCGACGAACTGCTCGAGCAGATCGCGGGACTTGGCGTCCTGCATGCCGGCCGCGAGCGCCTCGGCGCCGCTGCGCACGGCGGTCTCCTCGTCGTGGAACTGCCTGGTGTACTTGACCAGGTCGTCGGGCGTGTGGCCGCGGAGCAGAATGTCCTTCCACTCCTGCACCTGCTTCTTGAAGCTGACCTGGATGACGCGCGCCTCCTCGGCCTGGCGTACCTGCCGCGCGAGCAGCGCGTCGTAGCCGGCGGACACGGTGCGGGTCTGCGCCAGCAGCGCCACCGCGAGCAGCACGAACAACGTGACGACTCCGCAGAAGAACAGGATCAGCTTGGTTGAAATCCTCATGGCAAGTACGCCTCCAATGCGCACCGTCGCGTCAATCGGGCTATCAGAACTCGGTCCAGTCGTCGCTCCCGCCCGCGGCTGCCTTGACGGCCGGCTTCGCGGCCGCCCTGGCCGGAGCGGCGGCGCGTGCCGCCGGTGCCGCAGCCGCTGCGGCGGTTTTCGTGGCCGCGCCGGCGCTGCGACGGTTCGACGCCTGCGCAGCGGCGGCCGCGGCCGCCTCAGCCGACACCTGGTAGCGCTCCATCATCTGGTTGAGCGACTTGGCCTGATCGGCCATCGAATGGCTGGCCGCCGAGGCCTGCTCGACCAGCGCGGCGTTCTGCTGCGTCATCTCGTCGAGCTGCACGACCGCCTTGTTGACCTGCTCGATGCCGGCTGACTGCTCGCGGCTGGCGCCGGCGATCTCGCCGACGATGTCGCTCACCTTCTTGACGGAGGTGACGATGTGATCGAGCGTCTGGCCGGACTGGATGACGAGCTGTGAGCCCTCCTCCACCTTGCGGACGCTGTCCTGGATCAGTGCCTTGATCTCCTTGGCCGCCGTGGCGCTGCGGCCGGCGAGATTGCGCACCTCGCTCGCCACCACGGCGAAGCCGCGGCCCTGCTCGCCGGCGCGCGCGGCTTCGACCGCCGCGTTGAGCGCCAGCAGGTTGGTCTGGAAGGCGATCTCGTCGATGACGCCGATGATGTCGACGATCTTCTTCGAGGCCTCGTTGATCTCGGCCATGGCACGCACGGCCTGGCCGACGACGCTGCCACCCTTGTCCGCCTGATCGCGCGCGGCGGTGGCGAGCTGGCTCGCCTGGCTGGCGTTGTCGGCGTTCTGCTTGACGGTCGAGGTCATCTGCTCCATGGAGGAGGCGGTCTCCTCGAGGCTCGCGGCCTGCTCCTCGGTCCGCTGACTCAGGTCGGCGTTGCCTTGCGAGATCTCCACGGCGCCGCGCGACACCTCGATCGCTGCGGCCTGCACGATGCTCACCACCTCGCTCATGTTCTCGGTGAGCTGATTGATGCCCTTGCCGATCTCGGCGAACACGCCCGACTTGCCGGACAGGTCCATGCGCTGGCTGAGGTCGCCGGACGTGGCGCTCTGTACCAGCGCCTTGATATCCGACGCGATGCCGAGCTCGGCGGTGCGGTCCGCCCACTCGAGCACCGTGCCGAGGCGCCGGCCGCCGGCGTCCACCATCGGATTGGCGCTGATGCGCAGGGTGCGTCCGCCGATCGCGATCTGCGACGTAAACGTCTTCTCGAGGCTGGCGAGCAGATTGCGCTGATGGGCGGGATTTCTGTGGAAGCCGTCGATGCTGGCACCGAGCAGCCGGCTCGCGTCGAAGCTCGGCAGATCCTTGCGGAAGTCGTCCTGCGCGCCCCCCATCAGGTCGCGCATGGCGTTGTTCAGATAGATGATGTTGAGATCGATATCCGCCACCATCACGTTCGCCGACAGGTTGTCGAGCGCGCCCTTGAAGGCGGCGTTCAACTCGCTCTGGCGCACCTGCTCGGTGATGTCGGTCGAGTACTCGACCACCTTGAAGGTCTTGTCGTCCATGTCGCGGATCGGGTTGTAGGTGGACTGCAGCCACACCTCGCGACCGCCCTTGCCGACGCGCCGGTACTGCCCCGCTTCGCCTTCGCCGCGGGCGAGCTTATCCCAGAAGGCGCGGAACTCGGCCGAGCCGCGCTGCGCCGGGTCGAGCAGCACGCCGTGGTGCTTGCCGCGGATCTCCTCGAGCGTGTAGCCCACGGCTTTGAGGAAGTTCTCGTTGGCGGTCAGGATCGTGCCGTCGGTGGCGAACTCGATGACCGCCTGCGCGTTGCTCACCGCCTTGAGCTCGCCTTCGTACTCGGTCGACTTGCGGATGGTCTCGGTGATGTCCTGCGCGAGCGCGACCACCTTGACGAGCTTGCCCTTGAGGTCGGCGATCGGGTTGTAACTGGCGCGGATCCAGACGACCCGGCCTTCCTTGTGGTAGCGCCGCTGGCGCCCGGACTGCGGCTCGCCCTTCTGGAGCTTCTCCCAGAAGGCGCGGTACTCGGCACTGTCGCGCGCGGCGGGCGGCACGAATATCCGATGGTGCTGACCGCGCACTTCATCGAGCGAGTAGCCGAACACCTTCAGGTAGTTGTCGTTGGCCCAGAGGATGGTGCCGTCCATCCCGAGCTCGATGACCGCCTGCGAGCGGCGTATCGCGGCAACCTGGCCGGCGAGATCCGCGTACGACAGCTTGCCGGCGGCTGCGGTGCGTGACTTGGAGCTGTTGCTGCGGGCCGACCCGGTCTTGCGCACGGAAACTTTGCTCATCACGCGCTCGCTCTTGAAAAAAGAACCGAACCCGCCTCTTGGGGGCGGCGCCCCCGAAAACCCCCGGAGACCGTGGCTATAGCGGCCGAGGCGGGCCGGACTTTAGTTGCCCGCGGCTTCAGGCAGCGGTATTGAGCACCCGTCCGAGGCCCGGCGCAGTCGCCGATCCGGTGGTGAGATTCTGCAGCAGCGTCTGCAGTGCGGACTGCGTCGATCCCGAACCCGACGCGGCAGCGCTCGCCGTGTTGCCGTTCTCAGTCTGCTGCAGCAGCGCCTGCAGCTGTGCCCCCATGCCGCCGCCATGATGATGGCCGTGGTGGTGTCCGTGAACGGCCGTGGCACCACTCGATGCGGTGCTCGCCGCAGCGGTCGATGCGCCGGATGCGCTGGATGCACCGGATGCGGCGGATGCGCCGCTCGAGGACGCGGCAGTGCCCGCCTGCTGCAGCGCCTGCAGCAGTGTGCTGCCGAAGCAGGCGGCGCCCTGCACAGCGGCAGCCGACAGAGGGCTCTGGCTGGCGATCTGGCTCGCCAGGACCGAAGGATTCAAAACGCTGGAGATGGACATTTGCTTCAGACTCCTTGAGTTATTCAGTGCGAACGGTCAGGGGACGCGGTAAGCCAGGCGCGGGAACCGTTTTTGGCCACCACTTGCCGCCGAGGCGTCTCAGACCGGCAAAGCCTTGCCGGCTCGAGCGCACCAGCCATGGCACTGGCGGGCGTTCTAATGGAATCGGGTGCCGTAACATGCTGATCTACTCCGCTGATTCCGCTCACTATCCTTGCTTTGCCGCGAAGCGCTCCGCGCGTGCGGAGCGTCCGGGAAGCACCGGTAAGAGGTGCAAGGGAGGTGCCACGCGGTGCTACGCGGTTCACGGATTTTGAACCGGATGTCCGACCGGACGCCGCACCTTCTGCTTAGCGAATTCCCAGAGCTTTGCTCGCCGGCGACACCCGCGCCTGCCGAACCACTAGCGCGTCACGTTCCTCGGAACACCTCTTTATCCGGCTCGCTCCCCGCCGATCTACCCACGGATAGGCCGGAGTGTCCGTCGATCCTATGTCAACTCGCGATTCACTGGCGGTGCTGCGCTCGCGTGTCGGGCGCTGCGCGATCGGCGGACTGGCCGGCGTCCTCCTCTGCCTCGCGTGCGCCGCGCCGGCTCTGGGGGCCATGGCGCGCTGGGAGGCCCTGGCTTCGCCGCAGTTCAGGCATTACTCGGTCGACAACGGCCTCGCCAACAGCGCACTCACCGCTCTTGCGCAGGACCGGGATGGCTTCCTCTGGATCGGCAGCCAAAGCGGGCTGATGCGCTTCGATGGCTACCGCTTCCGCACCTACCAGCACGACCCGCAGGATGCCGGCTCGATTCCTTCGAATTTCGTGCAGTCCCTGTTCGCGGATGCCGCCGGTAATCTCTGGGTGGGAACGGCCAACGCAGGGCTCACGCGTTACGACCCACGCACGGGCCGGTTCGTCACCTACCCGGTCGGGGGGCCGCGCGGCACTCGCACGGCGGACGTGGAAGCCATCATCGACGACAGCAAGGGCGGCCTCTGGGTCGGCACGGATGGCGGCCTCGATCACCTGGCGGTCCCGACCGGCGAGGTCACGCACTACGATTCGCCTCGCGGCGACAGTCTGTCGCACGACAATGTGCTGGGACTGTACCGGGAATCCAGCGGCAGCCTCCTGGTGGGCGACCGCGTCGGTCTCTTGCGCTTCTACCCGGATGCGGGTCGTTTCGAGCGCCTGTCCATCAGCGACACATCGGGCCGGGTAGTGGCAGCAGGGGTCCGGACTTTCGCCGAGGACTCCGACCACCGGCTCTGGTTTGGCACAACTGTCAGTGGTGTCGGGCTGTTTGATGCCCGCGGGGTCGCGCGCTTGCCGCGCCTGCGCGGAGCCGCCGCTGCAGCGCTCGCCGGGCAGTCCGTGCGCGGCTTCGCCGCGGGGCCTGACGGTAAGCTTTTCTTTGCGACCTATGGTGCCGGTGTGTTCGTCCTCGATCCGGCAACGCTCGGCGTCCGCCAGATCTGCCACAGTGATGCCGATGCCACCAGCCTGGCGGCTGATCAGGCTTACGGACTGCTGCGCGACCGGTCGGGCCTCCTGTGGGTGGCAACCGAACAGGGCCTGAGCGTCACCGATCCGGGTCAGGCGGCTTTCCAGACGGTGGTCGTCGACCGCACCCGATCCGACCGGCTCACGGAGGGCAGCGGACTCGCTATCCTCGTCGATTCGCGCGAGCGGCTCTGGGTCGGTCATCACACGAGCGGCGTCGATGTCTTCGGCGCCGATGGCGCTCGCGTGGCGATGCTCCATCCCAACGAGCGTGGGGCCCGCGCCGCCGGCGGTCACAGTGTGTACGCGTTCGCCGAAAGTGCCGATGACACCGTCTGGCTCGGAACCGACAGCGGCCTGTACCGCGTCGGCGGACAAGCGTGGCAGACTGTTGCCGTGCCGTTCCCGGGAGAGCAGGCCGGACCCAGCATCCAACGGCTGCTCGCCGACGGCTCTGACCTGTGGGTGGGCTCGCGTACCGGCTTGCATCGCTATGACATCCCGTCCGGACGCTGGACGAGTTACAACAGTCGATCGCCGGGGGGACTGTCCGACGGCTTCGTGATCGCCATCGCCCGGCGCGCGGACGGAATGTTGTGGGTGGGAACGCGCAAGGGGCTGAACCTCTTCAATCCGGCCAGTGCGACCACCACGCCCTTTGCCGAGGCCTCGCCGGCAAGTGCGGCGCTCGCGCAAGCCTTCATCGTCGACCTCTCGAGCGATCCCGACGGGCGTCTGTGGGTCGCGACGATCGACGACGGCGTCTATCTGCTCACGCCCGAGGGCAGCGGCACATACCTGATCCGCCACCTCACCGAGCACGAAGGCCTGCCCTCGGTGAACATCGACGCACTGCAGCCCGACCTTGCCGGTGGGATGTGGATCAGCACGGGGAACGGACTGGCTGTCATCGACTCGCGCTCGCTCGGCGTGCACCGGTACCAGCGCGCTGACGGCGTCCGGTTCGGCGATTTCTGGGCGCACGCCTCGGCGCTCACGCGCCAGGGGGATCTGGTGTTCGGGGCCGTAGGCGGACTCACGGTGGTGCGCCCGGGCCTGCTGGCAGAGCGTCACTTCGAGCCCCAGCTGCTGGTGAGCGGCATCACGGTCGGTGGCCGACTGCTGCGGGCTGCACCCTCGGGCAGCACTGCCGGACCCATCGTGGTGCATCCGGCCGCCAACTCCTTCCAGGTGGACTTCGCCGCGACCGATTACACCGCCCCGCGAATGCTGCGCTACGCCTACATGCTGCAGGGCTATGACACCGACTGGAGCGTCGTGGATGCGACCAAGCGAACCGCCGCGTACACCAATCTCAGTCCGGGCAGCTACCTGCTGCTGGTACGCGGCACCAACCGTGAGGGAGTCTATTCATCGGCAACACTGCGCATCCCGGTGCGCGTACAGCCGGCGTGGTACCAGACGTGGTGGGCCCGGCTGCTCGCCGCGGCGGCGGTGTTCTGCCTCGTTGCGCTGCTGGTGCAGGCACGCACCGCGTATCTGCGCCGGGTCAAACAACGCCTCGAAGCGCTGGTCGCGAAGCGCACCGAGGAGCTGCGCCGCAGCAAACAGCAGATCGAGATGATCGCCTATCACGATTCGATGACCGGCCTGCCCAACCGCCGCCTGTTCGCGGAGCGGTTTGAGCACTTCCGCGCCTCGGCCGACCGCAGCCGCTCGGGATTCACGCTGGTGCTCGTGGACCTCGACAAGTTCAAGGTGATCAACGACAGCCTGGGGCATGCGGCGGGCGATGCGGTGCTGATCGCCGCTGCGCAGCGCCTCGGAGCCGTAACACGCGAGGTCGACGTCGTAGCGCGCCTGGGCGGAGACGAGTTTGCCATCCTGCTCGACAACACCGTCGGGCCGGAGGCGATCGGCGGCGTGTGCCAGCGGATTCTGCAGAGCTTTGCCGAGGCGGTATCGGCGGAAGGCCGTCTCCTCCAGGTCGGCATCAGCCTGGGATGCGCGGTCTACCCGCGCGACGGTCTCACTCAATCGGACCTCTATAGAGTTGCCGACCGGGCGCTGTACGAAGCCAAGGCTGCCGGACGCAACACCTGGCGCATGTACAAGCGCGTCCACGAACGCGAGGCCGGGCCGGCTCCGCAGCCGGCCCTCACGCCGGCAGGATGATCTCGCGCGGCGCGCGCCGCTGCGAAGCCCGCCCCAGCGTGTAATAAAGAATGCCGGGCACCACCAATCCCACGATCCAGGAGATATCGACCCCACCGAGGGGCTCGACCAGCGGGCCGGTGTAGAAGGCGGTGGACAGGAACGGGATCTGCACCGCGATGCCGATCAGGTAGATCGTAATGCCGGTCGCGTTCCAGCGTCCGTAGCGCCCGTCGGGATTCGACAGCGCCGGCACGTCGTAGCGCGAGCGCGTGAAGCAGTAGTAGTCGACCAGATTGATCGCGCTCCAGGGCGTGAACACGGCCAGCAGGCACAGGATGAAGGCCTCGAACGCCTTGAGGAAGGAGTGGCGGCCGGTCAGCGCGAGCAGCGCCGAGACCCCGACCATCGCGACGATATAGAAGAACCTGTGCCGCACCGAAACGCGCACGCCGCGCCGCAGCCCGCTCACGATGGTCGCCATCGACATGAAGCTGCCATAGGCGTTGAGCGCGGTCACCGTGACCTTGCCGAACGCGATGCTGAAGTACAGCAGGCTCGAGGCCACTCCGGCCGCCGCCAGGCCGACGATATAAGCGACCTCGTGATGCTCGAACTGACTGCCGGCGACCGCGGCGGCAAACACGCCGAAGGTCATGGAAATCTGCGAGCCGATCACCGACCCCAGGCCGACGGCGCCGAATACCCGCGCCACGGAGGTGTTGCGCGGCAGATAACGCGAGTAATCGGCGACATAGGGTCCGTAGGCGATCTGCCAGGAGGCCGACAGCGACATCGACAGGAGAAACTGGCTGAGCGAGAAATGCCGCTGCGCGAGCAGGGCGGACACGTCGTGGGTCGCGAACAGTCGGGCGAACATGTAGCCGAAAGCCAGCACGCCGACGACGCTCGCGATCCGCCCAAGCACGTGAATGACACGATAGCCGAATACCGTCACAGCCACGATGAAACAGGTGAAGATGACGATGCCGGCGGCGTCATCGACATCGAGCAGCCGCCCGATCGCCTGCCCCGCCAGCACGCAGCCGCTGGCGGAGAAGCCGATGTACATCAGGCACACCGCGACGATCGGGATGACGGCGCCGTAGACGCCGAACTGCACGCGGCTCGAGATCATCTGCGGCAGACCCAGCTGTGGCCCTTGCGCGGCGTGCAGCGCCATCACCGCGCCGCCGATGAGCTGCCCGATGAGAAGCGCGACCAGCGACCAGAACACGTCGCCACCGAACACCACGGCCAGCGCCCCGGTGACGACGGCGGTTATCTGCAGGTTGGCCGCCAGCCACAGCGTGAACTGGCTCATCAGCCCGCCATGGCGCTCGGCGTCCGGAATGTAGTCGATCGAGCGAAGCTCGATCGCGCCCGGCGGCGCCCCCGGCGTCTTTGCAACCGACATCGTTGGATTCCCCCACCACGACATCCGTGTCGCCACGCGGGCACCGCGGGAAGCGGGCCGGCCGCCGCAATGATAGCGCTTATGGCCCGCCGGCAGCCGTGATCGCCCGCAGCTTTGCCTCGAAGGCCTCATCGCCGATCAGTTTGGTGGTGCTCGCCACCACCCTGCCCTCACCATCGAGGAGCGTGATGATCTGCGAGTGATCGAAGCTGCCGTCCTCGAGGCGGCGGTAATGAAAGCCGAGCAGCGCCGCGATCCTGCGGGCATCCGGCTCCGCCGCGCTCGCGAAGGTCCAGCGCTCGGGATCGGCGCGGTGCAGGCGCGCGAGCTCGGAGAGGCGGCGGGGCGTGTCGTGCGGTGCGTCGAAGCTCACCAGCAGAACGCGCAGCCGCGCGCGCGACGCCTCGTCCAGATGTGACTCGTAAACCTGTACGGCGGTGATCAGCATGGGACAGTAGGCCGGGCAGCTCCCGTAGAACATGCTGACCACGGCGGGGTGCCCGCGCTCGAGGTCGAAGCCGGCTGTGGCCCCGTTTTGTGTCGTGACCGTGGCACGCAGCTGATAGAGCGAGTCTCCCGGCAGGTCCGCTGCCTGACAGGTGAGCAGCGCGCCGAGGGAGGCGAGGGCCGCGAGCACCGCGGTGCGCGGCGCGCTCATGGAGCCGCCTCCGCATTGCGCGCGCAGCGAAAGCCGATCGCACGGCCCGTGTCCGCCGCGCGCAGGCTGCCGAGCAGCGCGATGCGCATCAGCACCGCGTAGTTGTCCTTGCCCTGCAGGTTCTGCGCGCCGCTGCCGCAGAATCGCTCGGGGTCGGCATCGGCGGGCAGCAGGGAATCGAAATCCTGCACCCACTCCCATACCCCGCCATGGATGTCGAACAGGCCGTAGACATTGGCCGCGCCCTGCTCGACCGCCACCAGACCGTCGCCGGCCGGGCGTGCATACCAGTCGAGTATCTGCTGCCGCCAGGCCGGGTCCGAGCGCGCGTCGCGTTGCGTGCCGCTCGCGGCCGCCGCCAGCTCCCATTCGTACCAGCCCGGCAAGCGCGCCTGCTCGGCTTCGCAATAGGCCTGCGCCGCGAACCAGCTCACCCGTGTCACCGGCTGCGCCGCGGCGGCGCGCGCTCCGAGCTCGAGCGGCCCTGCCCAGTGCCCGAGGTAGCCGGCGTCGGCGAGGATCCCGGGTACCGAGCCCCGCTGCCACTGCGGGTGCGCGCTGACGAAGGCCAGGAACTCCGCATTGGTGACCGGGTGCCTTTGCAGCAGGAATCCACGCACCGGCACCACGTCCTGCCGGCCGCTCGGCAGCGCGGAGTGAAACTCCGCGCCCGCCACCGGCAGGAAGGGATTGCCATCCGCGGCGGCGGCCCCCGCCGCCAGCAGCCCGGTTGCTAGCATCGCGACGCGCAGCAGCATCTTCAGTGCGCCGCGCCTTCGGGACGCTTGGTGGCAGCGCGCAGCTCCTTGACTTCATCGGCGGTGACGGCCTCGCCGCTGTTACCCCAGCTGTTGCGCACGAAGGTGAGAATGTTGGCGAGCTCGTCGTCGTTCAACTGGCTCATGGGCGGCATGACCGAATTGAAGACGTTGCCGTTGACCGTCACCTTGCCGGTGAGCCCATTCAGCACGATGCCGATGGCGCGCTGCTTGTCCGCCATCAGGAAGTCCGAGCGCGCCAGCGGCGGGAAGACATTGGCCAGGCCCTCGCCGTTGGCCTGGTGGCACACGGAACAGGTGCCGGTGAAGCGCGATTCGCCGGCCCTGATCTGCTGCTCCTTGGTGAGAGTCCCGCTCGCCTCCGCCGCACGTGCCTCGCTCACCACCGCGAGGTTCGCCGCTTTGTCACCGAGATAGACCGAGTCGAGCTCCTTGCCGGAGTAGATGCTCTTGTCCTCGGGGCCATCGGCCTTGAGGATCGCGAGCGCTCCCTTGTTGAAGGCGCGCAGGATCGAGTGGTCCACCAGCACGTAGCTGCCGGGGACCCGGACGTGAAACTCGACGATCGCGGCGCCGCCCGCTGGGATGAGCGTGGTCTGCACGTTCTCCTGCTCGTGCAGGCCGCCCTCGTAGCGTACCCGGTCGAAGATCGCGCCGATCACGTGGAAACTGCTGACCAGGTTCGGTCCGCCGTTGCCGACGAACAGGCGCACCCGGTCGCCCACCTTGGCTTTGAGCGCGTGCTCGCCCACCAGCGAGCCCTCCGAGCCGTTGAACAGCACGTAGGTCGGCCGCTCATCGATCGCGCGCTGCATGTCGAACTCCTGATGGCCGCGCTCGCGATACTTGCCGACGGTGTAGAAATCGCCCTGCATCACGTAGTACTCGTGGTCGACCGGCTTCATGCCTTCGGGCGGCTCGACCAGCAGCAGGCCGTACATGCCGTTGGCGATGTGCATGCCAACCGGCGCGGTCGCGCAGTGATAGACATAGATCCCCTGATTGAGCGCCTTGAACGTGAACTGGGACTCGTGGCCCGGAGCGGTGAAGCTCGAGGCGGCACCACCCCCCGGTCCGGTGACGCCGTGCAGATCGATGTTGTGCGGCATCTTGTTGTCGGGATGGTTGCGCAGGTGGAACTCCACCGTGTCGCCCTGGCGCACGCGGATGAAGCTGCCCGGTGTGGTCCCGCCGAAGGTCCAGAAGGTGTAGGTGACGCCCTCGGAGATCTCCTTCTCGACCTCGCGCACCTCGAGCTCGACGATCACCCTGGCGGGGTGACTGCGGTGAATCGGCGGCGGCACGAGGGGCGGACCGGTCAATTGGGCATGAATGGGCTCGCCTTGCGGCGGACCGAAATCGCCGGGGGCGGCGGCGCCCTGCGCCTTCGGCGCGGCGGCCGCGGCCGTCAGCCACAAGCTCAGCAAGCAGGCGATGCCCGCCAGGGCAGTTCGTTTGGTCATAGGCCTCTCCTGACAGCCTGCGGCTCCAGCAGCCTCTGCAGCCGTTGTCGGTTTTGCGTGATGTCTTCGAGCGTGTACTTATCGAGCGTGGCGTACAGCGCCTCGAGCGCCTCGCTCAGCACGGCGCGCAACCGGCACGCCGGCGTGATGACACAGCGATTGGTCAGGGGATCGAAGCACTCCACCAGATCGACGCTCGCCTCGGCAGAGCGCACCACGGCTCCGATGTTGATGTGCGCCGCCGGGCGCCCGAGCTCGATGCCACCGCCGCGGCCGCGGGCGTTGCGCAGCAGGCCGAGCCGGCCCAGCTGATGCACCACCTTGGTGAGATGGCTCTCCGAAATGGCGAAGGCGGCGGCGATCTCCGCGGTGGTCGCCGTGACCCCGGGACGCGCGGCCAGATACATCAGCACCCGCAGGCTGTAGTCGGTGAAGGTTGTCAGTCGCACGATGCCGCTGCCGCCCGTCAAAGATGAATATGAGATGAAGCTTTAAACACACGATGGCGCCGAAGCAGCCGGGCCGGAATACGCACTAGTGCCTAGGCGCGCGGCAGCAGCGCACATCGCGCACAATGCGTGCGTGTTGAGCGCCTGGTACGTACAGATTCTGCTCGTGCACGTCGGCTGTGTGGCGCTTTCCGGAACCCTGTTCGCCGTCCGCGGCCTGATGCGGATCGCCGATCTTCCCGGCGCCAACACGCTCGCGCTGCGCCGGATGTCGTACCTGATCGACTCGACGCTCCTCGGCGCCGCGATCCTCCTCACCGTCATCGTGCGGGAGTACCCGTTGGTCGACGGGTGGCTGACCACCAAGGTACTGCTGCTGCTCCTCTACATCGGGCTCGGAACCATGGCGCTCAGACGCGCGCGTACCCGCGCCGGGCGCGTAGCTGCCTACGTGGCCGCGCTCCTGACCTTCGCCTGCATCGTCGGGGTGGCGATCGCGCACGACCCGGCCGGGTGGATCGCCCTGCTGCGTTGATTTTCCGCGTACCGCTCAGCCCAGCTTTCCATCCACCCGTGGCGACGCGTTTGCCATCGGAGCCAGGTTTCGTCTAGTCTCGCCTACCCGATCGGGGGAAGGGGAGTCAACAATGCTCAAGATCACGACCGTCACTATCGCCACGGCAGCAGCCTGCCTGCTCGCGGCCTGCACCGACAACTCGTCAGCGCCCGCGCCAGCGGCAGCGCCACCTCCGGCTGCGGCGGCACCCGCGGCCCCTGCGCCAGCACCGGCCGCTGATCAGACTGCGGCACCGGCAGCGGCTCCTGCGGCGGCACCCGCGGCGCCGGCGGACACCACTGCACCGCCACCGAAGCAGTAACTGCGTTCGCATCGCGCCGCTCCTGGCTCGCCGGGGGCGGCGCGCTTCCTCGCCAGGTGAGCTCCGGTTACTGCGACGGACTCCTGCTCAAGTCCATGAGCAGCATGGTCAGCAGGTAGAGCCGCGGCGTGACGGTGTCCAGCTCGAGAAATTCCTTGTCGGAGTGAAAGCCACCTCCGACCGGCCCCAGTCCGTCCAGCGCAGCAACCCCCGCGTCATTGGCGAGCGCCGACTCGGATGAGCCGCCGTTGCCGCCCGCCGTCAGGCTGCGGCCGATGCCCGTATAGATCCGTTGCGCACGCGCGGCGAGCGCGTCGGTGGCGGGATTGTTGGGCAACGGTGGAAAGCCCTCGCCGCCGCTGACGGTGACTTTGGTGTCGGGAATCACCGTGGTCTCGGCGTTCTTGCGCAACACCTGCTCGACGCGCGCGAAGTCCGCCTTGTCGCGCACCCGCACGTTGACCAACGCCCAGGCGTCCTCGGGGATGATGTTGCCGCGCGTGCCGGCCTGCATGACGGTGAGATTCGCGGTGATCCCGTCCCCGGACTTGGGGAATACGTCGAGCCCCGAGATCTGATGGATGAGCTCGAGGGCGGCGTTGCGGCCGTCCTGGGGCGCGATGCCCGCGTGCGCGGCACGGCCCTTGACCTCGATGCGGAACGTGTCGGCGCCCTTGCGCCAAACGGTGAGGACGTCCGGCTGGTCCCCCGGCTCGAGGTTCAGCTCGACGTCGGCATCCTTGAGAAGTCTGCCGATCAGGGCTCGCGTTCCAGGCGAGCCGCGCTCTTCCGAGGTCTCCATCAGGAAGACGATCTTGCCGAAATTCACGAAGCCCTGATCGTGCAGGATCTTGAGCGCGTAGAGGCCCTCGACCACCCCGCCCTTCTCGTCGGACACGCCGGGGCCATAGGCGCGTTTGTCATCGGTGCGAAAGGGCCGCCGCTGCACGGTGCCGGGCTCGAACACCGTGTCGATGTGCCCGATCATGAGAATGCGGCTCTTGCCGCGGCCGGCGAGCGTCGCCACCGTGTTTTCGGCCAGCCCGGCCTCCTCGGCCGGGACGGACTCGATCGTCATTCCCATTGCCTTGAGGCGGGGGATCAACATCCCTGCGACCTTACGGCCACCCTCGACGTCGCCCGTCCCGGAATCGATGTTCACCACCTGCTCGAGCAGCTCGAGCTCCGCGGCGCGTTCAGCCTGCGCGGCGGCGAGCACCCTGGCGTTCTTGTCCGCGGCGGAGGCAATGGGTGCAAGTGTCGCCCAGACAACAGCGGCGGCGGCGACCGCGATGATGCTGACGAAACTCCTGGGCATGGCGCGCCCCCCGTGATTTCTGGTTGTGGCTGGCGGGTACGGGGCCGGATTCTACTACCTGTGCTCGGGGCAGGACCGCCGGCTCGCGAAAGCCGGCGTCTGCGGCCAACTCCCACCGCCCGGGCGGCAACGGGTTGCCGTGGCTTGCGCCAGGTCAGCGCTGCGCCACCGCGCGGGTGGCGGGCGGCTCAACGGGATCGGTTATAGGGGTCGCCCGACCAATCCTGCGCCGGCGCAGCGTCGGTTTCCAGACCGAGCACACCCGGCGCATCGAGCGTCGTGATCAATTCCGCAACGGTCTTCTGGGCGAGCACGCCGGTCGCAACGTCCCAGTTCCAGACGGCCGTGCCGCGGGAATCGTGAACTACCTTGCCCGAGAGTCGTTTTGTTGACATCGATGCGTCCTTGCAAACGTTTGTCGTGAAAGTTGCAGGTTTAGTGCCAGGGGGCTCACGCGCGCGCGCCAGCGCCGGGGCCCGGGGCGCGCGCATGGCGGAACTGTGCGTCGGGTCACATCGATCGTCGCGACGGCCGCGTCTAGGTTTTCTCCGCGTTCAACCCGGCGGATTTGTACGGCACCCCACACCCGCCAATCCCGCAGTAGCCGTCGGGATTCTTCGCGAGGTACTGCTGGTGATAGTCCTCGGCGTAGAAGAACTCCGGCGCGTCGCGGATCTCGGTGGTGATCGTCCCGCGCCCGGCGCCCGTGAGGCCGGTTTGGTAGATGCGCCGCGACTCCTCGGCGGCCGCACGCTGGCCGTCATCGAGTGCGTAGATCGCCGAGCGGTACTGCGTGCCGATGTCGTTGCCCTGCCTCATGCCCTGGGTGGGATCGTGCGATTCCCAGAACGCCTTGAGCAGCTGCTCGTAGCCGATCTTCTTCGGATCGTAGATGACACGCACGACCTCGGCATGCCCGGTCTCGCCGGTGCAGACCTCCTCGTAGGTCGGATTGGGGGTGAAGCCGCCGGCGTAGCCCACGGCGGTCGAGTAGACACCGGGAAGCTCCCAGAACAGCCGCTCCGCTCCCCAGAAACAGCCGAGTGCGAACATCGCTTCGCGCATGCCGGCGGGGAATGGCGGCACGGTGCGGTGGCCATTGACGAAGTGCACCTCGCGGACCTTCATCGGCGTGCTGCGTCCCGGCAGGGCGTCGGCCTTTGCGGGCATGTCCGATCTCTTGCGGGCCAGGGCCATGGCTAACCTCCTTACATCTGCTGCCATGCAGTTTGGGGACATCGGCGCGGTGACTCAAGCCCCTCACGTGCTCATGCTAAGCTTTCCGCCATGGGCATCAGCCAGCCGCAGAATCTCACCACGCCGCCGATCGAGAAGCTGCGCCCCTACGGGATCCGCGTGAGCCTGCCCCCCGGGGATCCGTTCCGAAAGCTCCTGGGCCCCGAGTGGCAGCGCCTGCACTGGTACCCGACGCCGTCCGAGCGCGATGCGGCGCTCGCGGAGATGAGCCGGCGGCATGAGTACTCGCGCGCCGGCGACAAGCCAGCGCTGGTATTCAAGAAGATCGAGAAGCTCGCCGAGAGCCGCGGGCTGTAGTTTTATTGGCCGAAATTGCCTGCGGCAATTTCGGCGGACATCACTTCGACAACCGCCGGCAAAAGGCGCGGCTTTTGCCGGCTGCGCCTGCGCTGTACCGGTCGCGGGGCGGAACAGCCCCGGTGGATCCACCCGCCTGCCGTAGCTGCCCGAGGTCCCCCGCGGCTGTTACCTTGTGAGCCGCGCCGACGCCCGGAGCGAAGGAGAATCGCGATGACCAGTACCGCGAAGCAGGACCCCGCGAGCTACCCCTACGAGACGCACCTCGACATCAAGTTCGCGCCCCTGAGCGTCGTCGACGTGCCGGCCCTGGTCGCGAGAGTTCAGCACCCCTGGTACAACCAGACGCTCTGTAAAGTAAACGACTCGGTGATTCGCCTCGGGGTATTCGAGCCGGGCGAGTACCACTGGCACAAGCACGACCAGGACGACGAGTTCTTCTTCGTGCTGGAGGGGCGCTTCATCATCGACCTCGAAGGCCGGTCGATCGAGTTGAAGCCCCAGGAGGGCTTCGTCGTGCCGAAGGGCGTGGTCCACCGCACGCGCGCGCCCGAGCGCACCGTGATTCTCATGGCAGAGACCGCCGCGATCGTCCCGACCGGGGACGCATGACCGCAGCCTTGGGTGCGGCATCGCAGCACGATCCGCATCGAGCCGGCAGACGCACGAATCGAATCACCCGGCCCAGCGGCTCAACGCGACGCTCGCGGAGCGCTCCGGGCGGGCACATCCCTGTGCCTAGAAGGTCCGGCCGAGGAACAGGTAGAAGGCCTGGTTGCCGTGCTGATCGAAGCCGGTGGCAATGTAGAGCGGGCCGAGCAGCGTATCCATGCCGAGAAACAGGCTCGCGTCCTTTTGTGTGTTGCCGAAGCTCGCCTCGCTGCGGCTCTGCCAGACATTGCCCGCTTCCAGCGAGGCGCCGAGATAGGTCGGCACGTCGAAGTAACCCGGCCCGCCGCGGCCGATCTGCCGGTAGTACAGCAGGCGCGCAATGCCGAAGTTGGCTCCGAGCAGTGAATTCGCGCGCAGCCCCGAGAGGTTGAGAAAGCCCCCGAGCGGATACTGGAGATTGAGGTCGGTGACGTTAGCCTCGAGGGTCGTGCCGCCCGCGGCGGAGAACGAGAAGGTGTCGCGGCCGAAGGAATAGGCGCCGACGTAACTCGCGGTCACCTGGTCCGAGTACTGCCCGGCGGTGGCGTCACGATTGGCGCTCCACTGCAACGTCGCCTGCTGGCCGCTGTGCGGGAAGTTGATGTCGTCGAGCCGGTCGTAGGTGAAGCGCGCGAAGTAGTTGACCAGGTCGAAGGGCGTGATGCTCTGCACCGGCAGGTTCGGATCCGTCGGGTCGCCGATCGCGAGCACATAGTGGCCCTGCTCACGCTGCGCGCCAACGCGCGCCTCGCCCCAGTTGCCGATCTGGTAGCCGAAGTCCGAGCCGTACTGAAACGTGTGCAGCCGGTACTCCGCCTCGAGGCTCTGTCCGTTGAGGACGTACAGGTCGCGGGCCACGTCCGAGACGTGCGGCATGACGAACCAGCCGGAGAACTGCGCGAGCGGCAGGAACAGCTCCGTGGCGGCCAGCGAGGTGGTGCCGCCCTGCAGGTCCGTGACCCACTCGCCGGCGCTGCGGGTGATGTCGGACATGACGAAGCGCACCGCGGCGTCGTAGCTGGCGTGCCCCTCGAAATCGTCCTGCAGACTCAAGCCGAAGCGCAGGTAGTTGGGCCCCTGCGAGCTCGGGCGCGCATCGAGCGCCAGCCCGTAGTAGTCCTCGTGTCCTACGACGCGGTAGTCGAGCGTGTCGAGGCCGCCGAGGCCGTAGAGCGCCGTCACCCGCCGCGCGACCGCGCCCGGGTCGAGCGGCTTGCCGGCCATATCCTTGAACAGGCGGTCGAGCGACTCGGAGTACTCCGGCGAGCCGCTGTCGGCCTGTACGAAGTGGATCACGGGCGGCGGCAGCCGCTGCGCAGAGCGCCGCTCCTCATAGCGCTGCATCTGCTGGTCGCTCACCGCCAGCGGTGCGAGCTGCTCCACGGCGGTGCGGGCGGCGGCCTCGCCGACGCTGATGTAGCGCGCCACCGCGCCGAAGTCGAACGACGAGGCGTCCCCGAGCGGCGGCGCGATGAGGATATCCTTCGGGTTCAGCGTCGCGAGCTGCTGCTCGGCGTTGCGGCGCAGGAGGATCGCCAGCATCTGGTTGGAGATCGCCGTGATGTCGGTGAGCTTGCCGCGCTGCTGCAGCGGCGAGCCGACGTCGACCGCGATCACGAGGTCGACGCCCATCGCGCGCGCCACGTCGACCGGGATGTTGTCGGCGATGCCGCCGTCGACCAGTATCCGCCCTTGCCGCTCGACCGGCGTAAAGATGCCGGGCGCGGACATGCTGGCGCGCATCGCGCTGGTCAGGTCGCCGGAAGCGAGCACCACCGGCTCACCGCTCTCGAGGTCCGTGGCCACCGCACGGAAGCGCGTCGGCAGCTCGTCGAAGTTGGTGATGCGCGCGACCGGGAGCGTCAGCCGCCGCAGCATCTGCGACAGCCCCTGGCCCTCGATCAGCCCCTTGGGGAGCACGATCCTCTTGCCGCGCACGCCGAGCGGGAACTTCACCAGGAAGTTCTCATCCTCCTGCTTGCGCCGCAGCGTCAGGTCCTCGCGCGGCGGCCGGTCGCGGAACGCGGCCTGCCAGTTGAGCGAGGTCATGATCTTCTCGATGTCGCGCGCCGAAAGGCCGCTCGCATACAGCCCGCCCACCACCGCGCCCATGCTGGTGCCGGCGATGGCATCGATCGGCACGTGCAGCTGCTCGAGGACCTTGAGTACGCCGACGTGGGCGGCGCCCCGGGCGCCGCCGCCGGAGAGCACCAGCCCGACCCGCGGCCGCGCGGGAGGCGGCTGAGCTGCCGCGGGCGGGCTAGCGGCGGCCTGGGCGTGGGCGGCTGCCGCAAACGCGAGGCACTGAACCGCGAGAAGCAACTTCAATGCCCCGAAACGGGACATCACCGCCCGTGATGAACTCACGGCGGCAAAGAATACCAGCATGCGCCGGGCGACGCTGTGGCTCGCGCTCCTGCGGCGCCCTCGCCGATAATGCCGCCATGACTCACAACGCCCGCTGCCCACGCGCGCGCATCGAACCGCGACGCAGCCCGTACGCGCTCGGCCTGTGCCTCGCCGCTGTTGCGCTCGGCGCAGGCTCGGCGACACCCGCGCAATCACCCGAGGCGAGCGACTGGGGTTACTACGGCGGCGACATGTTCGGCCAGCGCTACTCGAGCCTCGACCAGATCAACCGCGCCAACGTCCGCCGCCTCACCGTGGCCTGGACCTACCGCACCGGGGAGCTCGGCGCGGGCTTCGTGCAGGCGCGGCGGCTGACCTTCGAGGCGACCCCGGTACTCGCCTTCGGGCGGCTGTACCTCGAGACCGGTACCAACATCGTGATCGCGCTCGACCCCGAGAGTGGCCGCGAGCTGTGGCGCTTCGACCCCCGCGTCGACCGCACCCGCCGTTACTCCGAGAACAGCTCGCGCGGCGTCAGCGTCTGGGCGAGCACCGACCCGCGCTGGGGACCCAAGCCGTGCGGGCGGCGGATATTCACCGGAACGATCGATGCCCGCCTGCTGGCGCTCGATGCCGACACGGGCAGCCCGTGCGCGGATTTCGGCGACGCCGGGCAGGTCGACCTGACGCGCGGCATCCGCATCCGCGACCGCCCCGCCTACCTCGTGACCTCGCCGCCGGCGATCTACGCCAACGTGGTCATCGTCGGCTCGGCGATCGGTGACAACCGCGCCGCGGACGTCGAGCGCGGCGTGATCCGCGGCTTCGACGCGATATCCGGCGCCCTCCTCTGGTCGTTCGATCCGCTGCCCGACTCACCGTCCCATCCCGCCGCCGCCGAGTGGAACCTCGCGCAGGCGGCCGGCACCGGCGCCGGCAACGCCTGGGGTGTGATGTCGGTGGACGAGGAGCACGCACTGGTGCTGGTGCCGACGGGCTCCGCCAGTCCCGACTTCTACGGCGGCACACGCTTAGGATCCAACCGCTTCGCCGACTCGCTGCTGGCCCTCGATGCGCGCACCGGCAGGCTCGTGTGGCATCAGCAGCTGGTGCACCACGACCTGTGGGACTACGACCTGGCGGCGCAGCCGGCGCTCGGGGACCTCGACGTGCAGGGCGTGCCGGTGCCGGCGGTGATCGAGGCGACCAAGACCGGAATGCTGTACGTGTTTGACCGCACCAACGGGACGCCCCTGTTCCCGGTGACCGAGCGTCCGGTGCCGCGCAGCTTCGTGCCGGGCGAGCAGGCCTCACCGACCCAGCCGTTCCCGGCGCTGCCGGCGCTCGTGCCGCAGAAGCGCGTCGGGCCCGACGACGCCTGGGGGATCACCTTCTGGGACCGCGGCAAGTGCCGCGAGAAGCTGGCGGCGCTGCGCAACGAAGGCATCTTCACGCCGCCCGACACCCGCGGGACGCTCGAGTTTCCCGGTTACGCAGGAGGCGTCAACTGGGGCGGCGTGGTCTTCGACGAGCAGCGCGGCCGGGTGATCGCCGCGGTCAACGACATGGCGATGGAGGTGACGCTGATTCCGTCGGCCGACCTCGAGGCGCAGCAGCGCTCCGGCCTCTACCCGCACGCCGAGTTCGGACGCCAGGCGGGCACTCCTTACGCGATGCGGCGCGAGCCGCTGCTGTCGCCGTGGGGGCTGCCGTGCACGGCTCCGCCCTGGGGCACATTGGTCGACGTCGATCTGCGCGCCAACCGCATCGTCTGGCAGGTGCCGCTCGGGTCGACCGAGGGGTTCACTCCCTGGCCGCTGGTGCGCGACTTCGGCATGCCCGGGATGGGTGGACCGATCGCCACGGCCGGTGCCCTGGTGTTCGTCGGCGCGGCAATGGACAGCTACTTCCGCGCCTTCGACATCGAGACCGGCCGCGAGCTATGGAAATACAAGCTACCGGCGGGCGGCCAGGCGACCCCGATGACCTACCGGGCCGGGAAGAACGAGCGGCAGTACATCGTCATCAGCGCCGGCGGCCACGGGCCGCTCGGCACGCCCCGCGGAGATTACCTCGTAGCCTTCGCTCTGCCGCCCGGCGCGGCGCCGGCGCGCTAGCGGAGACTCGCATGCTGCTGTTGATTCTGGTGTACATCGTCCAGGCGCTGCTCATCATCCACGTCATCAGGACCGGGCGGAATTTCCTCTGGGTCTGGGTACTGCTGCTGCTGCCGTTCGGAATCGGTGCACTCGCCTACCTGGCGGTGGAGGTGCTGCCGGAGCTGTTCCGCAGCCGCACGGCACGGCGCGCCTCGCGCGGCTTCAAACGCGCCATGGATCCGGGCGCGGACCTGCGGCGCTACGAGAGCGAGGCGCGCGTCACCGGCAACGTCGCGGCGAGACAGCGCTACGCCGCCGAGCTCGTCCGCCATCAGCGCTACGACGAGGCGATCGACCAGTACCAACAGGCGCTCACCGGACTCTACCAGCACGACCCGAATCTCATGCTCGGCCTCGCGCAGGCGCAGTTCGGCAAGGGCGACGTGCGCGCGGCGCGCCAGACCCTCGATGAGCTCATCAAGGAGAATCCGACGTTCCGCTCGCCGGACGGGCACCTGCTCTATGCACGCGCCCTGGCGGCGGAGGGCAACATACCCAAGGCGCTGGAGGAATACCGTGTGCTCGCGCCCGCCTACCCCGGGGCCGAAGCCGCGGTGCGCTACGCGCAACTGCTCGAGACGCAGGGTGAGCATGCCGAGGCGCAGCGGGTGGCGCGCGAGCTCCTCGAGCAGGCGCGCATCGCGCCGGGGCACTACCGCCGCGCGCAGCGCGAGTGGCTCGAGGCGGCGCAGAAGCTGTTGTAGCAAGCGGCAGGTGGGGTCATGAATCGCAACAGGCACTTGGCATCAGATGACGGCGCGTGATATCAGGCGGGGTGGCAGGCTCACGGGGACCCCGGAGGTGCGGATGCCGATCGTGGCGCACGAAACCAACCCTTCCATAATCGACCGGCGCCTCTGGGTCGTGGCGGCTATACCGTTGTTTTTTTTGATCACCGCGCTCATCGGAACTCCCCCCATGACGCCGGCTGAGCCACCGGATGCTCTGCTTGCCTTCCAGGCGATTGGCGGCATAGCAGCGGTGTTGCTGTGGGTTCGGCTCGACGCTCGGGCGAAGGGCTTGCGCGTCTCATGGATGTTATGGCTGGCGCTCGCGGGTCTTAGCTGCATCGCGCTGCCCTACTATCTGCTGCGTTCGCGCGGCGCCGGCGGCGGCCTGCGTGCGATCGGCTGGGCGTTGGCGGTATTCAGTCTGACGATGCTCGCCTATCGTCTGGGTTCGCACCTGAGTGCCGCGGTCTGACGTGACCCGTCGAATCCGCCGCTCAGCTGGTTTCCCGTCAATCCTGCTGCTGCTATTGGTGCGGGCGGCGCTGGCGCACGCTGACGCCGTCGTGAATGACGTGACGCAGCTCAACCCGATCCGCGTCCAGCAGGTCCTCGCACCCACGAGCGTCGATGAAATCGTCGCCATCGTCCGCAGCCACGCTGGCCCCATATCGATCGGCGGGGGGCGATACAGCATGGGTGGCCAGACAGCCACCGACGGCGCTGTGCAGATCGACATGCGCCAGTTCAACCGGATAGTCAGTTTCTCGAAGCAGCGCAAGGAAATCACGGTTCAGGCGGGCATCACCTGGCACAGGCTGCAGGAGTACATCGATCCTTATGATCTGTCGGTTCAGATCATGCAGACCTATTCGAACTTCACGGTGGGCGGCGCGCTCAGCGTCAACTGCCACGGTCGTTACGTTGGACAAGGTCCCCTGGTGCTGTCGGTCAAGTCGATCCGGCTGGTGCTGGCAGATGGCGAAGTTGTCGATGCAAGCCCGGAGACCAACAGCGAGTTGTTTTATGGAGCCATCGGCGGGTACGGGGCGCCCGGGGTGATAGTGGAGGCGACCCTGAAGCTCGCGGACGACGTCCACGTAGAGCGTCAGACCGTCGTCATGCCCTTGAGTGCCTATCGCGCCTACTTCGTGAACAACGTGCGCAACGATCCCGATGTGATTTTCCACAACGCCGACATCTACCCGCCGGCGTTCAATACGGTGCGTGTCAGCTCTTACGTGCGCACCAACAAGCCGCTTACCGTCAAACAACGGCTGATTCCTGCGGGGGCCGAATACAGCACCGAGCGACACCTCATGAGTGTCGTTGCCGATTGGCCCGGCGGCAAATGGATCCGGCAGCACGTCGTTGATCCCTGGATTTTTCGGCGTGCACCGGTCGAATGGCGCAACTACGAGGCAAGCTACGACGTCCGCGAGCTCGAGCCTGCCTCACGGATAAAATCCACCTACGTGCTGCAGGAGTACTTTGTGCCGACGGAGCGGCTGGAAACATTCGTGCCCAGGATGGCTGAGATACTCAACCGCCACCACGTCAATGCCATCAACGTCTCGATTCGGCACGCGCGCCCCGATCCCGGAACGTTGCTCGCCTGGGCGAGAACCGAGGTGTTTGCCTACGTCCTGTACTACAAGCAGGGCACGACCGAGGCAGACCGGCGCGAGGTCGCCGTGTGGACCCGCGAGCTCATCGAGGCCGCCCTCAGGGAAGGCGGGGCTTATTATCTGCCCTACCAGATCGTTGCAACGCCCGAGCAGTTTCACGCGGCCTATCCCGATGCCAACCGGCTCTTCGACCTGAAGCGCCGCGTAGACCCGACCAACAAGTTTCGCAACCGCCTTTGGGATGCCTACTACCAGGTGGCGCCCGATCGCCCGGCGACTGCCGGCAGCGACGCCGCGCAAGCACCAACGAGCTCCCTGGCGTCGGCTGAGGCGGAAGCTCGGAAAGTAGCGGGATACCGTCGTGATGAGTCGCAGACCTACCTGACGATACCGGAGTGGTATCTGGTCTTCAGTCCGGATGAGTACGCTCATTACATTCGGGCGCACGCGCCCTCCGGCTACCCGTATTTCGGCGCAGTGGGTCAATTCTGGAGGTACTACCGGGACGTTATTCGCATGACCAAAGGCACCTACCCGCTCAACTGGGGGTATCACCTGATGGTATTCGTCATCGGCACGAGCTTCTCGGCGGAAAACCTTCTGAAAGGCGCGTATGAGCGCACCGTCGGCCGGATCACTGAGTGGACCAGCGCCGGCGAGCAGACTCCCGAGGACCGGTTCGCAGCCCAGGCCGCGCAGGACTACGTCGATTTCATCCGGCTGCGCCCGTGGTTCGAATTCTCCTTTGCCAGGCGTCTGCAGGCTCTGTGGAACGACACGCCACTCTTCGGTCCGCATCTGTTGAGAAAATGGGAGCGCAAGGCGTGCCTGAGCGCCGAATACCTCATAAAGGCTCAGTACGCCACGCTGATCACGCTCGCCTCGAATTCGATCTACGGCGACACCGACGATACGGTGCTCGCGCTCGCCGAGAACGTATCTGAGCCTGCGCTGCAGGCCGCATCCAGCGTACCGGTCGTCCAGCGCTACGGAGAATACGCGCTCCTTTCGCTGCCCCACGAACAGATGTTCCGCGACGCAGCGCTGGGACTGGTCGCGCACGGCGTCAGGTTTCGGGAGATAGCCGGCAACCGGACGATCCTGATCACTACGGTTGCGCCGGCGACATGGTCCTTCGATCTGGCGTCGGGGCGCGAAGTGATGTCAGAACCGATTCTGACTGCCCTCGACCGTCGTCGCGTTGGAATTGCAGTTGCTGTCGACTCGCTCCACGAATTGGTGGGCGAACTGCAGCAGCGACATCTCGGCGTAGAGCATATCTACGACTACTGACCGCGTGGCCCCGGGGTGGCAGCCGGGCCCTGCCATCACGCTTTGACGAACTCCATCAGGCCGTTGTGGGTCGGATCGCCCTGCTGCAGCAGCGGGCGTCTGGAGTCGACCGCACGGAATCCGCAGCTTTCCAGATAGCTGGTGATTTGTGCGATCGAGGTGAAATTGCGGATCTCGCGCTGATTCTGTTCCCACGGCAGCCCCAGCCCCATGTTGAACACGTCGTGCGCAAGCGCGACCATCCGGTTCATGTCTGCCGAGTCGACGTCGTGATCGCGCAACAGCAGTTTGCCACCGGGCCTCAGCACGCGGCGGACCGAGAGTACGAAAGCGTCCCGTCGTGCGGGCGGACTGTGATGGAAGCCGATGAAGTTGGCGACCACGTCCAGACTGTTGCTCGCGACCATTTCCTCCGAAATCGGTGCGTAGTCCAGCAGCGGCACGTAGCGGCCGATCTTGCTCACACGACCGCGCTCGACCAGATCCGTTGGGGAATATCCCGGCGCCGTTGCGTTCACCAGAATTACATCTCCCTGGATGTCGGCGGACGACAGCAGCTTGCCGAGGTATCGGCCGGTGGTGCCGATTTCCATATAGCCGTTGATCCTGGGTGACTGACCCAGGAGCTCGAGCGTCTGGCGGACCATTTCCGCTTTTTGCCGCGCCAGCGCCGGCAGGCCATACCTTATTTGGGACAGAAACGGCTCGATAGTCTGCTGCCGGTTCTGCACCAGGGCGTAGATCTCACGATCGGTGCGGGCCGAGCGCGTCGCGCTCTCGATCAAACGATGAAACGGCTCTTCCGGATACAGGTTGTAGACGTTCTTGAGAAACAGCAAGAATGCCGCCGCCAGGCGCGGATCGCCGTAGATGGCGCGGAAATTTGAGCTGTGATCCAGCGCGTCGCGGTTCTCAGCCGCCGCGGAATCGAACGGTGACAGCGGTGAAGGTGCATTCGGCCCCTCGGTCTGAGCTTCGGCCGCCCGGGGAACCCAGTGCTCCAATGTCGCGGCCAGCGAGCACCACGCGATGAGCCTGAGCACGTCTCTGCGGATGTACAAGGGAACTCCCGGCGGCGAAAATGACGCTGCGACTTTCGATGCGGCAGATATTATCCTAGTGCGCGCGCACTGACGTGGGGAGCCTCATGAAGCTTACTCATCGCGGGTCCACGAGCGCGGTAATTGCCGCGGCATTGATTTTGACCGCACCCCATCCGTTGGCGGCCGAACCCGCGGCCGCGGGCGTCGACAATCCCGACCTGTCCGACTCCGACTTGCGCGACTTTCGAGTGAGCTTGCTCGGAATGTTCAACTCCGGTCGCTACGCCGACCTGGACGCGCTGGCCCAACAAATGCAACAGCAGCGCAGCCGCTTCGCCGGGGGCGCCTGGCGCTTACATGTTTTCTTCAACACGCTGAGCTCGCCGGGTTCCGAGACGGCGACCGATGCCGCCTGGACCGCGCATATTGCCAAGCTCGAGCAATGGGCGCGCAGCAGCCCTGCCTGGCCGACTGCGCAAATTGCACTGGCACAAACCTACCTGCGCTTTGCCTGGAAGGCTCGCGGCCATGGATATTCCAACACGGTAACACCGGAGGGCTGGGAGCTGTTTCGGGACCGCGTTCAGACGGCGCGCGCGACGCTCGAACAGTGCGCCGTGCCAGCGCAGAACTCGCCCCACTGGTACCTGGAAATGCAGGGCGTGGCGCTCGACCAGCAGTGGGACCGCGCCGCCTTCGACGCGCTCGCCGAGCGCGCGCTGGCTCACGAGCCGGGCTATTACTATTTCGCAGTGGCGGAATCGAATTACCTGCTACCGAAGTGGTACGGCAAGCCCGGTGATACCGAGCGATTCGCCGCCGAAGTCGCCGATCGCATCGGAGGCGACGAAGGTGACGCGGTTTATTTTCAGATCGCCGCCGCGATCAACTGCTGCAAGAGGACTCAGGCGCCGGCTTTGTCCTGGCCGCGCGTGCAGCGGGGCTTTGCAGCAGTCGAGTCGCTGTACGGATCGACGAATCGCCAACGCAACGTCATGGCGTACCTGGCGCTGCGCAGCGGTGATGTCACCACTGCGCAGCGTCTGTTCGCGCGCATCGGCAACGACTGGAACGAATCGGTGTGGAAGACGAAGGCAGCCTTCGACGCCGGTCGCCTGCGCCAGGCGGTCGGCGACGACTGAGGACGTTTTGACCGATCCTGCTCAGGAATATCTGGCGCAGTGTCACTGCGGTGCCCTGCAAGCGCGTTTTCGCACAGCCTTGCGGACCAACGCCTGGCGAACACGTGAGTGCCAATGCAGCTTTTGTCGTGCACACGGAGCGTTGTCCGTATCAGACCCGCAGGGGCGCCTCAGCTTCGGCTCGGGACCGACGCACGGCAGCGTCTATCAGTTCGGCAGCCGGAGTGCGGAGTTTCTCGTCTGCGGAGTCTGTGGTGTGTACGTCGGCGCCCGAACGACAACGCAGGTCGGGTCGTTCGGCATACTGAATGCCAGAGCCCTCAGGCCGATACCCGAAGATTTGCCGGCGGCAGAACCCGTGGATTACTCCAGTGAAAGCGCTGCAGCGCGACGGGCGCGACGACAACTTCGATGGACCCCGATCGATAAATGAGCCCGATGCTGCAGTCTTTACTGCTTGAACGCTAACGGCCCCGACCGGCTGCGCTTCACGCCCACAGCGACTACGTTCATCGCGGTGACAGCCGTGCTCAATGCATTGCTGTATCACCTGCCGCTGTTCTCATTTGCAACGGCACATCTCGAGCTGTCTTCCGTCACCGGGGATCTGACGCTGGCCACGTTGCTGGTCATTCTGCTCTCCGAGGCCGTTCTGCCACTCACCCTGCTGGCGCTGATCTCGATTCGTCTGCTGAAGCCATTTTGCATGTTGATGGCAATTGGCAGCTCGGTCGCCGTGTATTTCCTGGTCACCTATCACGTGGTGCTCGACGAAACGATGATGGGAAATGTGCTGAACACAAATTTCGCCGAGTCCGCCGAATACCTGCACCCAGCCCTGCTTGTCTATGTGCTGGCCCTGGGCGTTCTGCCCTGCTGGCTTCTCGGGCGAGTGAAAATCCGCAGCACGCCGCGCTTGCGCGTCGCTGCCATGGCGCTCGCTTGCCTGTCGATCGCCGTAGCCTGGTGCCTGTTGGCGTCCCGCAGCTGGCTCTGGTTCGACGAAAACTCAAAGTTGGTCGGCGGCATGATCATGCCGTCGTCCTACGTCATCAACACCGGGAGATACCTGGTACCAAGGCTGATGGCGTCTGAGGTACCGGCTGCGCTGCCGCCGGCCAGCTTCTCTTCCGGGGGAAAGACCGTCGTCATCCTGGTCATCGGGGAAGCCGCTCGGGCGAAGAATTTCCAACTCTATGGCTACAACCGCCCCACGAATCCGCTGCTGTCAAGAGCAGGCGTCGTCGCCCTCAGGAATGCGACCGCCTGTGCCACCTACACCACGGCTGCGGTTCGATGCATCCTCTCGAACCTTGACTCCAGTTTGCCATTCTCCAAGCGCTACGAGCCTCTGCCTTCCTACCTGCAGCGCAACGGCGTTGAGGTCATCTGGCGAACACGCAACTGGGGCGAACCGCCGATCAAGGTCCAGTCGTACCAGAAGGCGAGCGACCTCTCGGCAGACTGCGCCGGCGCGCGGTGCGCTTACGATGAGGTCCTCCTGTCCGGACTCGAGCAGCGAATCAAGGCTGCATCGAGCCCAAGAGTTCTCGTCGTCCTGCACCAGTCCGGCAGTCACGGGCCGGCTTATTACGCAAAATATCCGGCAGAATTTGAATACTTCAAGCCGGTCTGCAAGTCGGTTGAACTGGGCAGATGCAGCCACGAGGAACTGATCAATGCCTATGACAACACGATTCTGTACGAGGACTACTTTCTGTTTCGCGTTATCGGCGTGCTCAAGCAGCTCCAGGATACAGCGACGTTATTGATCTTCGTGTCCGACCATGGCGAATCGCTGGGAGAGTACGGCATGTACCTGCATGGCATACCCTATGCCATCGCGCCGGATGTGCAGCGGGACATTCCTTTCATCGTCTGGATGTCCGATGAATTTCTCCGCCAGAAGGCCGTGCCGAGAGGCCGGCTCGAATCGCAGAGCATTCACAGCCAGCGGGACATATTTCATAGCGTGATGGGCGCATTCTCCATGCACAGCGACGCGTACACGGGCGCCTACGATATCTTCAGCGACACCTTTGCCAACAGGTGATGAGCGTGCCGGTGTGACGCTCGCCCAGTCGTACCGGCACGCTGCCCCTCCGCTGGCTTGAGGCCTGCGGATCACTCCGCCTTTCTCGTCCGCCTGGCCGCCTCCCTGCCGAGCGGGATCTGCTGCGTGATGCAGTGGATGTTGCCACCCCCGAGGAGAATCTCGCGTGCCGGCACGCCGACCACGCGCCGCCGCGGAAACAGGCGCTTGAGGCCCGCCGCGGCGCGGCGGTCGGTGCGCTCATCGAGCAGCGGCATGACGATGGCGCCGTTGCCGATGTAGAAGTTCACGTAGCTCGCCGCCAGCCGCTCGCCCGCGACGCGCGGGCGGCTGCCCTTGTGGCGCAGTACCCCGGCCGCTTCCCGCGCGCTCATCGTGAGCGGCGGCGGGCTCGGCAGGCGCACCACCTTGAGCCGCCGGCCGCGGGCATCGCGCGCAGCGTCGAGCCGTTCCCAGGCGTCGAGTGAGATCGGATACTGCGGATCGTCGCGGTCATCCGGCCAGGTGAGGCACACGACGCCCGGCCGCACGAAGCAGGCGAGATTGTCGATGTGACCGCCGGTCTCGTCGTTCACCACGCCCTTGCCGAGCCAGATGAAGTGGCGGACGCCAAGATAGTCGCGTAACCGCGCCTCGATCCCGGCGCGCCCGAGCTCGGGGTTGCGATTGGGATTCAGCAGGCATTCTTCGGTGACCAGCGCGGTGCCCGCGCCGTCCACGTGCAGCGCGCCGCCTTCCATGATGAGCGGTGCCCGGTAGCGCTCGAGGCGCTCGATCTCGAGCACCTTGCCCGCCACCTGCTCGTCCTGGTCCCAGGGGAAATACAGGCCGCCGTTCGAGCCCCCCCAGGCGTTGAAGCGCCAGTCGACCCCGCGCACCGTGCCGCGGCGGTCGACCACGCAGGTGGGTCCGACATCGCGCATCCAGGCATCGTCGTGCGCCATCTCGACCAGGCGCACGGCATCGGGAAGCAGCGTGCGTGCCGCGGCGTAGTGCGGCGTCGACACGCCCACCGTGACCGGCTCGAAGCGTGCGATCGTCGCCGCGACCTGCGCGAAGGCGAGTTGCGCGGGACGCGCCGCTTCCCGCCAGTTGTCCGGCCGCTCCGGCCACAGGAGCCAGCAGCCCGCGTGGGGCGAGAACTCGGCCGGCATCGCGAAGCCGTCACTGGCCGGGGTGCTCGCCAGCGTGCGCGTCATTGGCGCAGGCGGCTGTTGCGGAATCCGTAGAACACGTAAATCGACATGCCGATGATCGTCCACACCAGCAGCCGCCACCAGGTGCCGTTCGACAGGGTGAGTGTCAGCCCGAGGCACACCAGCGTACCCAGCGTGCAGGTGACCGGCGCCCACGGAACGCGAAACGGCCGGCGGACGTCGGGGCGTGTGTGCCGCAGCACCAGCACGCCGAGGCACACCACGGCAAAGGCGAGCAGGATGCCGATCGACACCAGGTCCGCGAGCACGTCGAGCGGGAAGATACCCGCAATCGCCGCAGCCCCCAGCCCGGTGATCACCGTCGACACGTGGGGGGTCTTGAAGCGCGGGTGGCAGCGGCTCATCGACGCCGGCAGCAGCCCATCGTCGGCCATGGAGAGCAGGATCCGCGGCTGCCCGAGGAGCGAGGTGAGGATCACGGACGTCATGCCGGCGATGATGCCGACCTTCACCGGCCAGGCGAGCCAGGCGAGCTGCGGGTGGGCATCGAGCGCCACCGCAACAGGCGCCGCGACACCGAGGTGCTGGTAGTTGACCATGCCGGTCAGCACCGTCGACATTGCAACATACAACACCGCCGAGATCACCAGGGCCCCGAGGATGCCGAGCGGCACGTCGCGCTGCGGGTTGCGTGCCTCGAGCGCCATGGTCGACGCCGTGTCGAAGCCGACATAGGAAAAGAAGATGATGCCGGCGCCCTGCAGCACGCCGGTCCAGCCGAAGTGGCCGAAGGTGCCGGTGTTGGCTGGTATGTAGGGCCGGAAGTTGCCGGGGTCGATGTACTTCAGTCCCGCGATCACCACGATCACGATGATGGCGACCTTCAGGGTCACCATGAAGGTATTGGCGCTGGCTGACTCGCGCACGCCGACATACAGCACCGCGGTGGCCGCGAGCACGATGAGAATCGCGGGCACGTTGATGAGGGCGCCGGTCCACTGCAGATGATCCTGCGCGTCGACTCCGACCGGCGCATTGACCAGCGCAGCGGGCAGGTGGATGTGCGCGTCGTTGAGCAGACTCACCACGTAGGCCGACCAGCTCACGGCCACCGTCGATGCCGAGATCGCGTACTCGAGCAGCAGATTCCAGCCGATGAACCAGGCCAGCGCCTCGCCGAGTGTCGCGTAGGTATAGCGATAGGCGCTGCCCGGCACCGGCAGAAAAGCCGCAAACTCGGAATAGCACAGCGCGGCCAGCATGCTGCCGAAAGCGGCGATCGCGAGCGCCAGCGTGATCGCAGGTCCGGTCTGATTGGCCGCGACCTGCCCGGTGAGGACGAAGATGCCGGTGCCGATGGTGGCCCCGAGGCCGATGGCGGTCAGGGCCCAGGGTCCCAGCACCTGCTTCAGGCGGCTGCCGCCGGCCGCCTCCAGCGGATCGATGGGCCGGACGGCGCACATCTGCCTGATCAGGGAGGGCCGCACGGCGGCGGCGCCACTCTTATCTATAGCGTTGGACATGCTCTCTCCGCGTGACCCCCTCGAGGCGAAGCGCCGTGTGAGTCTCTCACACGCGCGCCCCGCCCGGCACGCGGTCGGCACCCTCGGAGGCCTGTGCTAGCATGGCCCGCCCGACGGGACCTGTCCCCGCCGGCCTCCCGCGGAGAAAAACTCATGTCCACTCCCGCAACCCCGAAGGTCGCGCCTCCCGCCCAGGGGGCCAGGATCACGATCGCTGACGGCAGGCTCGCCGTCCCCGACAATCCGATCATCCCCTTCATCGAGGGCGACGGCACGGGACCGGACATCTGGCGCGCCAGCGTGCGTGTCATGGACGCGGCGGTGGCCCGAGTCTACGGCGGTAAGCGCCGCATCCACTGGATGGAGGTCTACGCCGGCGAGAAGGCCAATCGCCTCTTCAACACCTGGCTGCCGGACGAGACGGTGGCGGCCTGCCGCGAGTACCTGGTGTCGATCAAAGGGCCGCTCACCACCCCGGTCGGCGGCGGCATCCGCTCCCTCAACGTGGCGTTGCGGCAGATGCTCGATCTTTACGTCTGCCTGCGCCCGGTGCGTTGGTTCAAGGGCGTGCCCTCGCCGGTGAAACACCCCGAGAAGGTCGACATGGTCATCTTCCGCGAGAACACCGAGGACATCTACGCGGGCATCGAGTTCGAGTCGGGCACGCCCGAGAACCAGAAGTTCCTCGAACTGTTCCGCCAGGCCTTCCCCAAGGCTTACGCCAAGATCCGCTTCCCGGAGACCTCCGGCATCGGCATCAAGCCGGTCTCGAAGCAAGGCTCCGAGCGGCTGATCCGCTCGGCGATCGAGTACGCGATCGCCAACAAGCGCCGGAGCCTCACCCTGGTGCACAAGGGCAACATCCAGAAGTTCACCGAAGGCGCGTTCCGCAACTGGGGCTACCAGCTGGCCGAGCGCGAGTTCGGCGCCGCGACCTACACCTGGGAGCAATGGGAGCGCACCAGGGCGGCCAAGGGCGAGAAGGACGCGAATGCCGAGATGGATGCCGCCCGCAAGAGCGGCCGCGTCCTCATCAAGGACGCGATCGCCGACATCACGCTGCAGCAGGTGCTGACGCGTCCCGAGGAGTTCGACGTCATCGCGACGCTGAATCTCAACGGTGACTATCTCTCGGATGCGCTGGCCGCTCAGGTCGGCGGCATCGGCATCGCCCCCGGAGGCAACATCAACTACCTCACCGGGCATGCGGTGTTCGAGGCGACCCACGGCACCGCGCCCAAGTACGCCAACCTCGACAAGGTGAACCCGGGCTCGCTGATCCTCTCCGGCGAGATGATGTTCCGCTACCTGGGCTGGCTCGAGGCGGCCGATGCGATCATCGCCGCAATGGACCGCACCATCGGCCAGAAAATCGTGACCTACGACTTCGCCCGCCTCATGGACGGGGCCACCGAAGTCGCCACCAGCGCGTTCGCCGATGCGCTGATCAAGAACCTCTGAGCGCGCGCGCCGCCGGCATGCGAGCTGCGCGCCGCCCGGCCGCCGCCCCCCCGAGCGGCTACTCGGGCACGCCGCTGGCGAAGAAACTCGGCATCGGCGCGGGCTGCCGGCTCTGCCTGCGCGGCGCGCCGGCGGATTACGGCGCGCTGCTCGCCCCATTGCCCGCGGGCGTGCGGCTGGTGGCGCGCATCGGCGCCAGCACCGACCTGATCCACATCTTCGCCACGCGCCGGGCGCAGCTCGAGCGCGCACTCGGCATGTGCCTCGCACGTATGCGCGCCGACGCCACGCTGTGGGTGAGCTGGCCGAAGAAGTCCTCGGGTATCGCGAGCGAGCTCACCGAGGACACGGTGCGCGAGCTCGCCCTGCCGCTCGGGCTGGTGGACATCAAGGTGTGCGCGGTGGACGAGACCTGGTCGGGACTCAAGCTCGTCGTGCGCAGGGCTGCGCGCGCCGACTGGTCGCGGCGCCCGGGCCGATCGCCGTGAAGACTTCCGAGCGCGTCGCGACGATCCTCGAGTGGGCGCGCAAGGTGCAGGCGATCGCGCAGAACGGGCTTGCCTTCAGCCGCGACCCGTTCGATCGCGTGCGTTACCAGGAGCTCGAGCAGCTCACGTCGGCCATGCTGGCCACGGAGCTCGAGATCCCGCTCGCCACGGTGCGCGCTTTCTGGGAGGGCGAGCACGGTTACGCGACGCCCAAGGTCGACGTACGCGGCGGCGTGTTCCGCGGCGCTGAAGTGCTGCTGGTGCGCGAGCGGACCGACGGCCGCTGGACGCTGCCCGGAGGCTGGGTCGACGTGAACGATGCGCCCTCGAGCGCGGTGGCGCGCGAGATCCTCGAGGAGTCCGGGTACCAGGCGCGCGCGGTCAAGCTCGCAGCCCTGGTCGACAAGAACCGCCACCCGCACCCTCCCGGGGTACACCATATCTACAAGCTGTTTTTCCTCTGCGAGCTCACCGGCGGCAGGCCCGCCACCAGCGCCGAGACCGATGCCGTGGGCTTCTTCCCGGTGCACTCGCTCCCCGAGCTCTCCACCGGGCGGGTGCTGGCCTCGCAGATCGAGCGGCTCTACCAGCACGAGCTCGACCGCTCGCTGCCGACCGATTTCGACTGAAGAGCCGCCGAGCCGTGGATTGCGCGCGCCACCTGGTCGAGGCCTTCGCCAACTACAACGCGGAGTTCCGCGCCATCACGCGGCGTGCCCCGCTGCGCTTCGACGGCCGCGACTGGAAGGGCAGCCAGCGCGACGCGGTCGAGCGCATCGAGCTCTACGACCGCTTCGTCAACCAGACGATCGTGGAGCTGCGCGACGCGCTCGGCAGCGAAGCGCTCGATCGCGAGCGCTGGCGCAGCATCCGGCGCGAGTTCGCCACGCTAATCACCGATCTCCCGGACCCGGAATTCACCAAAACCTTCTTTAGCTCGGTGACCCGCCGCTTGTTCGGCACCGTGGGCGTCGCCCCCGACATCGAGTTCGTCGCGACCGACCTCGACCCGCTGGCCGCCATCCACACGAGCGTCGGCACCAATACCTACGTGAATCACGGCTCGTTGCCGCTGCTGTTCGAGGACCTGCTCGGGGACGTGCGCTTCCGCTCGCCGTGGCGCGATCTCGACAAGAGCATCGCGCACGTCGCCGCCGAGGTGCGCAGCTACCTCGACTCGAAAACAGAGCGGCGCGCGGTGGAGAAGGTCGAGGTCATCCGTCCGGTGTTCTACCAGGTGGCGCGCGCCTACATCGTCGGCCGCATCCTCGGGCGTGGCCTGCTGGTGCCGCTGGTGATCGCCCTCAAGAACACCGATAGCGGCCTGCTGGTCGATGCGGTGATGCTCGCCGAGGACGACGTCAGCATCGTCTTCAGCTACACCCGCTCCTACTACCACGTCGACCTCGAGCGGGTCGCCGAAGCGGTGGTGTTCCTGCACTCCCTCATGCCGAAGAAGCCGGTGAGCGAGCTGTTCACGGTGCTCGGGCGCGCACGCCAGGGCAAGACCGAGCGCTACCGGGAGCTCGTGCGCCATCTCGAGCGCACCGCGGACCTGTTCACCCACGCACCCGGGGAGCGCGGACTGGTCATGGTGTGCTTCACCCTGCCCTCTTTCGACGTGGTCTTCAAGGTCATCCGCGACCGCTTTCCCCCGCCGAAGACGGTGCTGCGCGAAGAAGTGATGGCGAAGTACCAGATGGTCTTTATCCACGATCGCGCCGGACGGCTGGTGGACGCGCAGGAGTTCCGCCGGCTGCGCTTTCCGCGCTCACGCTTCGCGCCGGAGCTGCTCGGGGAGCTCGAGCGCGAGGCCGCGCTCACGGTCCACGAGGACGGCGCCGATCTGGTGTTCGACCACATGTACATCGAGCGGCGCATGACGCCGCTCAACCTGTACCTGCGCGAGGCCGATTCGGCGGCCGCGGTGCGCGCCGCGCTCGACTACGGCCAGTGCATCCGCGATCTCGCCTGCACCAATATCTTTCCCGGCGACCTGCTGTTGAAGAACTTCGGCGTCACGCGCCACGGGCGCGTGATCTTCTATGACTACGACGAGCTCTGCCGGGTGACTGACTGCAACTTCCGCGACCTGCCCGAGGCGCAGAACCCCGAGGACGAGATGCGCGGCGAGGCCTGGTTCTACGTCGCCGAGAACGATGTCTTTCCCGAGACCTTCATGCGCTTCCTCGCCTTCGGCGACGAGGAGCGCGCTGCGGTGCTGCGCGTGCACGCCGAGATCCTCACCGCGAAGTTCTGGCGTGACCTGCAGCAGCGGCTGCGTGAGGGCGAGGTGCTCGAGGTGCTGCCCTATCACGCCCATCGCGTGCGGGTTGCGAGCAGCGCATGAGGCCCCGGGCCGCGAGCGATCGGCCGAGCCGGGCGCGCGCCGCCCGCGGCCAGGTCGCGAGCCTGATCCTCGTGCTGGCGGGCGTGTCGGCGGCACCGGCGGCCAGCCCGGCCGCGCCCGACCCCACCCTGATCCTGCGGCGCGCGTTCGAGGCATATCGGGCGACGAGCTCGCAGTCCGCGGTCGCCATGACCGTGCACCGGCCGCAGTGGGAGCGGCACCTCGACATGAAGGTCTGGACGCGGGGCCAGGACGACGCCCTGGTGCGCTTTATCGCCCCGCCCAAGGATGCCGGCAACGCCACCCTCAAGGTCGCCGAGAACATCTGGGTCTTCAATCCGAAGCTCAACCAGGTGATCAAGCTGCCGGTCAGTATGATGAGCCAGTCGTGGATGGGCTCGGACTTCTCCTACAACGACCTGTCGAAGTCCGAAGAGCTGCTCGAATGGTACGAGCACCGGCTGACCTATACCGAGCAGACCGGCGGACATACGCTGTGGACCATCGAGTCGCTGCCGAAGCCGGGAGCTCCGGTCGTGTGGGGCAAGGTAACGGTCAAGATCCGCGACGATGACGTGCTCAGTGAGGAAACTTTCTTCGATCAGGACCTGAAGCCCGTGCGCCACATGCTGACCGAGAAGGTGGGTCCCCTGGGCGGCCGCGCCTATCCAGTCGTCATGTCGATGCATCCGCTCGATTCGCCCGGGCAATGGACTCGCATCGAGACGCTCGAGGGGCAGTTCGACCTGGTGCTCCCCGAGTACCTGTTCACGCTCTCCAACCTCCAGTACCCGAGGCAGTAACGCCGTGCTCCCGCTCTTCGCCTGGCGAAATCTCTGGCGGCGCCCGCAGCGCACGCTCCTCAGCCTCCTCAGCATCGCGCTGGTGGTGGCGCTGCTGGTCTGCATGCTCTCCTTCCAGAGAGGCGTCTACCAGGTGATGAAGGAGAACAATCTGCGCGTGTTCGACGGCTACGCGCAGTTTCAGGCACCGGGCTACGCCGACGATCCCACCATCGACCGCGTCATCGATCACCCCGCGGGGATCGTGCGCGCTGCCCTCGCCATCAAGGGAATCGGCGCGGCCGCCGCACGCGTCAACGGCTTCGGCATACTCGCCAACGGCGAGCGCAGCTACGGCGCGCTGATCGCCGGTGTCGACCCGGGCAGCGAGTCGCAGCTCTCGACGATCGCCGCCACGGTGCGCGCGGGCCGCTATCTCAACGACACCGACCGCGACGCCGCCGTGCTCGGCGAGCTGCTGGCGCGTAACCTGCAGGTGTCGGTCGGCGGCACAGTGAGCGTGCTCGGGGCCGCGCGCGACGGCTCGGTCGGCGCGGATGTGCTCCAGGTCGTCGGCATCTTCCGCAGCGGTATCCCGCAGCTCGATCGCTCGATCCTCGAGATGCCGCTCGCCCGGGCGCAGGACGCCTTCGACATGACCGACCGTGCCAACACCATTGCGCTCGGTGGCCCGACGCTCTCGGGCGTGGATGCGGCGCTGCCGCGGCTCGCTGCGCTCGGCGCCCACCACGGCGTCGCGCTGCTCGACTGGAAGGCGCTCGAGCCCGCCATGCGCGATGCCATTGCGCTCAAGTACGCCATGTCGCTGCTGCTCTACCTGACGCTGGTGGCGGTGGTGGCCTTCATCATCCTCAATGCGCTGCTCATGTCGGTGCTCGAGCGTACCCATGAGTTCGGCGTGCTGCTCGCGATCGGCATGCGTGCACGCGCGATCGGCCTGATGGTGTGGCTCGAGCTGCTCACGCTGGCGCTCACCGGCTGCGCGGCGGGCTTCGCCGCCGGCGCCGGGGCGACCTGGTGGCTCGAGCAGCGCGGCATCTCGTTCGGCAGCCTCTCGGCGCTGCTGGCGCAGTACGGACTGCCACCGCGGCTCTATCCGGCGCTCGATCCCGTCAGCGCCCTGACCGGCCCGGTCGCGATCCTGGTCGCGATCGTGCTCGGCGGCATCGTTCCCTACGCGCGCGTGACACGGCTCACGGCGCTGGCGGCCATGAGGTCGGAATGATCCTGCTGCCGCTGCTGCTGCCACTCGGCTGGCGCAATCTGTGGCGCAACCCGCGCCGCACCCTGATCACGCTGGTCGTCGTTGCGGTTGGCACCTGGTCGGTGCTGATCTTTGCGGCCCTCTTCAACGCTCTCACGACCGGCAGCCGCGATACCACGCTCCGATTCCTCACCGGTCACGGACAGCTGCATGCCGCGGGCTACCTGGACGATCCGAGCGTGAGCCATTCGATGGCGCCGCCCGCGCCGGCGCTGCGCCGCGCCCTCGATGCGCCGCCGGTCGCCGCCTGGACCGGGCGGGTACGCGTGCCGGCGATCGTCCAGAGCGAGTACCGCACGCGCTCCGTGACCCTGGCCGGGGTCGTGCCGCAGAACGAGCGCACGCTCTCGGACCTGCCCCGCGAGGTGATCGAGGGCCGCTATCTCACGGGCAGCGACGACCCGGGGGTCGTCATGGGACGCGACCTCGCCGAGCGCCTCAAGACGCGGATCGGCAAACGCGTGATCCTCATGGCGCAGGCGGCGGACGGGCATCTGGCTGAGTCGGGCGTGACGATCGTGGGCCTGTACGCCGCCGGCAAGCCCGCGGAGGACGAGTTCGTCTTCACCGGCCTCAACGGCACGCAGTCGATGCTCGGTCTCGGTGAGGGCCTTTCGGAGATCAGCTTCGAGGTGCGCGATGAGGCTGCGCTCACGGATGTGGTAGCGCAGCTGCGCCGTGCCGCACCCGGGCTCGACGTCGAGCCCTGGATGGAGCTCGCGCCGCTGGTCTACACGATCGAGACCTTCGGACGCTACTACACCGCGGTGTGGCTGCTCATCATGTTCACGCTGATGGCGATCGGACTCGTCAACACGCAGCTGATGGCGGTCTTCGAGCGGCGGCGCGAGTTCGGGCTGCTGCAGGCGCTCGGCATGCGGCCGCAGCAGATCGTACTGCAGGTGGTGCTGGAGTCCGCGCTGCTGGTGGGCCTGGGCGTGCTCGCCGGCACAGCACTCGCGATCACAACGCTCGCACCTTTCCGCCGCGGGCTCGATCTTGGCTTCCTGGCCCCCGGTGCCGAGATCATGGGAGAGAGCCGCATCCTTCACCCGGCGCTCGGCGCGGCCGAGAGCCTGCTCTACGGGGTGATCATCTGGCTGCTCGCGGTGGGGGCGGCGCTTTGGCCGGCGTTGAGCGCCGCGACCGCCAGGCCGGCCGCGGCCATGAGCCGCTAGCGTGCAGGGGGAGCTCGGGCCGTGACGCCGATCATTCAATGCAAGGGTGTCGAGCGCACTTATACGCAGGGGGCCGTTTCCGTACCGGCGCTGCGCGGCGTCGACCTCGCGATCGGGCGCGGCGACTTCGCGACCCTCGCCGGCCCGTCCGGCTCCGGCAAGACGACGCTGCTCAGCGTCATCGGCGGGCTCGATCGTCCGACGGCCGGGCAGATCCTCATCGAGGGACGATCGATCGCTGGCCTGGACGGCGCCGGGCTCGCGGAGCTGCGGCTGCACAAGATCGGCTTCGTCTTCCAGAGCTACAGCCTGATTCCGGTACTCTCGGCGCTCGAGAACGTCGAGTTCATCCTGAGGCTTCTCGGGCTGCCGCGCGCCGCGCGCCTGGCACGCGCCCGCGAGATCCTGCGCGAAGTCGGGCTCGCCGGCCTCGAGGACCGCCGTCCCGCGCGCCTCTCCGGCGGACAGCAGCAGCGCGTCGCGGTAGCACGCGCGCTCGCACCGCGTCCGGCGATCGTGCTGGCGGATGAGCCGACGGCGAATCTCGATTCGGGCAATGCCGGCGAGCTCATCGCACTGATGCAGCGCCTGAACGAGGCTTCCGGCATCACCTTCCTCATCGCGACGCACGATGCGCGGGTGATCGCGCACTCCCGGCGGCACATTGAGATGACCGATGGCCGCATCACGCTCGATGAACGCAGCAGTGCGTCGGCGGCCTGAGGCGCGGCGGCCGCGCGCCGCACTCGCGCTGACGCTGTCGCTCGCCGCCCTCGCGCACGCGGACGATGCGCTCCATGGGCGCTTCGAGCTGCAGGATGATGAGCAGTTTGCGCGCGCCGCCAGCCTCGACGCCGCGCTCGGCGCGCGCGACTGGAACGACCAGCTCGCAAACCTGCGGCTCATCTGGGAGCCGCAGTGGTCGCGCTGGAGCCTGAGCGTGCATTACCTCGTGACGTTCGAGCACGGTGACGAGGTGCCGATCGCGCGCGAGGAGCAGGCGCTCCTCGGCGCCCCGCCGCTCACCTGGCTCACGCTCGGCAGCCGCTTCGTCGATCGTGACCAAACCGAGGCGACGCAGGGCTTCGATCGGCTCGCGCTCGGCTACACGACGCCGGATTTCGTCCTGCGTCTGGGAAGGCAGGCGCTCACCTGGGGAAGCGGGCTCGTGTTCCGCCCCATGGATCTGTTCGATCCTTTCTCCCCCAGCGCGACCGACACCGAGTACAAGCCGGGTACTGACATGCTGTACGCGCAGTGGCTGCTCGGCAAGGGCTCGGATCTGCAGGCCGTGATCGTGCCCCGCGGCGAGCAGCCGAACGCCTCGCCGGCGGCCGACGAGAGCTCCTTCGCGCTGCATCTGCGCACTCCGATTCTCGGGCATACGACCACGTGGCTGCTGGCGCGCGACTACGGCGACTGGGTCGCGGGAGTCGGCGTCAACGGCGCGCTCGGGGGCTCCACCTGGAACGTGGAGCTCGTGCCGACCTTCGAGGCGCGCGGCGCGACGCGCCTCTCGGCGCTCGCCAACCTCAGTGACGCGGTGACCCTCCTCGAGCGCAACGCCACGGTGTTCGCCGAGTATTTCCGCAACGGCTTCGGGGTCGCCGGTGAGCCTTACGACCTGGCGTCCTTGCCGACGGACCTGACGGCGCGCCTGGCGCGCGGCCAGCTGTTCGACACCCGCCGTGATTACCTGGCTGCCGGAGTGACGCTCGAGGTCAATCCCCTCCTCACGGTGAGCCCGGCGCTGATCGCCGGTATCGACGACGGCAGTTTCTACGTGCTGCTCGCCTCGACCTGCTCCCTCAGCGACAACCTCAGCCTCATCGCGGGCGCGCAGCTGCCGATCGGCGCTGCGCGCACGGAGTTCGGCGGCCTGCCGCTGGCTCCGGGCAGCCCGACGCTGCTGGCGCCGCCGGGCAGCATCTATCTGCAGTTGCGGCGCTACTTCTGAGGACGGCAGTGGAAATTGAGATCAGGGAGGACGATCTGAGCGCAGGCCCGGCCCAGGATCTGTTACGCCTGCACCTGGCCGGAATGCGCGCCAGCTCGCCGGGACCGCAGCACGTGTTTGCACTCGACCTCTCGGCGCTGCGGGCGCCGGGAGTCACTGTCTGGACGGCCTGGACGAGCGAGCGCATCGCGGGCATCGGCGCATTGAAGGACCTCGGCGATGGGACCGGCGAAGTGAAGTCCATGCGAACGCATCCCGATTTCCTGCGGCGCGGGGTCGCGGCGGCCCTGCTCGAACGCATCATCCAGGCAGCCCGGGCCCGTGGCCTGCGCCGCCTGAGCCTGGAGACCGGCGGCGGACCGGCCTTCGAGCCTGCGCTCGCGCTCTATCGCAATCGCGGCTTTGTCGATGGCGAGGCGTTCGGCGACTATGTGCGCAGCGACTTCAATCAGTTCCTGCACTTGCCCCTCTGAGGGAGCCGGCTATGGCCTTCGAATACATTGGTGTGGAAGAGGCACGGACGCGCGCTGGCCTGCGCATGGTGGTGGTCGGTGACCTGCCGAGCCCCTGGGGCGAAGCCGCCAAGGGCATCCTGCACGTCAAGGGTATCCCCTGGGCCGCGGTGCGCCTGGTCTACGACAGCGAGCCCTTGAGAGAATGGGCCGGGCAGCGCAGCGGTCCGGTGGCGATCTATGACGACGAGCGGCCGCGCGCCGGCTGGGACGAGATCCTCCTGCTCGCGGAACGGCTGGCACCGGCGCCCGCGTTGCTGCCCACGGATCCCGCCGAACGAGCGCTGCTGTTCGGTATCAGCCATGAGATTTGCGGCGAAGCCGGCCTCGGCTGGTCGCGCCGCCTGCAGCTGATCCATGCCGGTCTGCAGAGTGCCGGCGGCTTTCCCGCGCCGGTTGCCAAGTACCTCGGCAAGAAGTACGGCTACCGCCCCGAGACCGGCCTGGCCGCCGCCGCCCGGGTCGCCGCGCTGCTCGGCATGCTGGCGTCGCGCCTGAAGTCACAGCATGCGAACGGCAGCCGTTATTACCTCGGCCACTCGCTGACCGCGGTCGATATCTACAGCGCGGCCTTCATGGCGTTGTTTCACCCATTGCCGCAGGCACAATGCGCCATGTCGGCGAGCACCAGGGCCGCCTTCGAGACCCGCGATGCGCAGACCGCAGCGGCTCTCGATCCGATTCTGCTCGAGCACCGGGACCTGATGTACGCGCAGCACCTGGAGTTGCCGCTCTCGCTCTGATGGCGAGCGTTCCCGCGCCGGGCGCGCTCAAAACCCGACTCGCTTGCCTGCGATGCGGCATACAATGACTCCGATGGCAGTGCGCGCGATCGTGGTGCTGTGTCTGGGAGCTCTCATGATGGCTAGCTCGAGCGAATCAGCGCCGGCCGAACCCGCCGGACGCATCACCGGCGTCGGCGGCGTGTTCTTCAAGGCGAAGGATCCGAAAGCACTCGCGGCGTGGTATCGGGACGTGCTCGGCCTGCCGCTGGAAGCCTGGGGCGGCGCGGCGTTGCGCTACGATGCGCCCCAGCATCCTCCGGCGCTGATCTGGAGCACCTTCCCGGCCTCGACCACCTACTTCGCGCCGTCCACCGGGGACTTCATGATCAACTACGCGGTCGACGACCTGGATGCGTTGCTCGCGCGACTGACCGCAAAGGGCGTCGCGATCCTCAAGCGCGCCGACGACGAGAACGGCCGCTTCGCGTGGATTCTCGATCCGGAAGGCAACAAGATCGAGCTGTGGGAGCCGAAGGCTGCGGCGCCGCCCTGAGCGGACGCCACGCCGCGCTCACGCCCCGCCGGTCGTGCACAGGAACAGCTGTGCCGGCGGGAAGTTCCGCCGCTCGACGCTGCGCCGCACCTCGCCGAAGGTGCGCTCGAGCGTCGGCAGAGCCCGGGCGGTGAACTGGTAGACGAGAAAGGCGCCGCCCGGCTCGAGCGCCGCGCGGCTCTTCACCGCGATGTCGCTGCGCACCGGGTCCGGCATGCTGCCGAGCGGAATGCCGGAGATGATGTAGCGCGGCGCCGGCAGTGCGAGCCGCTCGAGCACCCGCTGCACCTCGGCGGCGGAATCGTGCACCACATGCAGCCGCGCATCCGGCCAGGTTCTGCGCAGGAAGCGCACGAAGTCACGATTGGTCTCGATGGCGACCAGGTGCGCGTCGCTGCGCATGCGGCGCAGGATCTCGGCGGTGAACGTGCCAACGCCCGGCCCGTATTCGACGATCACCCGGGCGCGGCCCCACTCGATCGGCTCCAGCACCTGGTCCACCAGGAAGCGCGAGCTCGGGATGATCGAGCCGAGCATGTTCGGGTGACGCAGAAAGTTGCTCGCGAACAGCAGCGCTTCGCTGAGCGGCCTGAGGGTCGATAGCGGCGAGCGGACATTTTCCTGCATGACGGGCCTCCCGGTCTGGATTACAGCTTTGCGTTCACGGCTCACTGTGGCGCTCCGGTCCACTCGGCGCTCAGCTTCCACAGCGACTCCTGCAGCGCGACGTCGTTGGCGAGCGGGGCAGCATCCCGAGCCACCTGGTACTCATCGAAATAACGGCCGGTGATGCCGGCGACGCTCTGATCGAGCGCGAGGTAGAGCGAAGTGCGCGCGCCACGCTCGGCATCGAACATCACCCGGGTGATCAGCGGCTTGATGAGGCGCAGCCATCGGGGCAGCAGATTCGTTCGCACCACGCCCGGGTGCAGGCAATTGACGCTGATGCCGGTGCCGGCCAGGCGGCGCGCGAGTGCAAACGTGTGCATGACGTTGGCGAGCTTCGACTGGGCATAGGCGGCGGTGGCGCCGTAGCGCACGTGCGCGTTGGTGACCGTGTCGAGATCCAGGCGGCCACGGTAGTGGATGCGCGAGGCGACCATGACGATGCGCGCCGCCGGGTCGAGGTGATCCGACAGCAGGGCGGTGAGCAGGAAGGGACCCAGGTGGTTGGTCGCGAACGTGAGCTCGAAGCCATCGACCGAGGTGCGGCGGCGGGTGCTCACCATGCCGGCGTTGTTGACCAGCAGCCCGAGCGGCGGGTAGTCGCGCCGCACTCTGGCAGCGGCCGCGCGCACGGAGTCGAGCGAGGCGAGGTCGCATTGCACCACCTCGAGCCTGGCGCGGGGCGCGTGCCGCCTCACCTCATCGCGCACCGCGCCGGCGGCCCTGAGGTCGCGGCACAGCATGACCACGGTCTTGCCGGCGCGCGCCAGCTCGCGGCTGGTCACCCGCCCGATACCGTGGGTGGTGCCGGTGATGACCGCGAGCTCGCTCACGCCACGGCGCCCGCGATGGAGAGCAGCGGCTGGCCCATGCGAATCACGCTCCCCTGGCTCAGCCCGGACGCAAGCGCCACCCCCGGCGGCGCGAAGGCGATCATGGTGGAGCCGTGCTGGAACCAGCCCATCTCCTCGCCCTTGCGCAGCTCGGCGTCGCAGGGAATCGTGTTGGGTCCGCGGTACTTCAGATGCAGCAGCACGTCCGCGCAGTGCAGCCGGATGCTCGCCACCAGGATGGCCGCGACCGGCACCAGCGTGATGAGGTGCTGCGAGGCGCTCAGGCGGCAGCGAATGATGGCGCGCTCGTTCTTGCAGAAGAGATTCTCGACCCGCCGCAGCGCGATCGGATTGACGTTCCAGGTGTCGCCGGAGACGTAGGTCACCTGCTCCACGCGGCAGTCATACGGTGCGTGGAAGCGGTGATACATGTTGGAGGTGAGGCGCAGCGTCACGAAGGAGCCGTCGAGATAGTTGCTCACCAGCTCCTGATCCTCGAGCAGATCCATGAGCGTGTAGGGGAAGCCCTTGGCCTGCAGCACCGACCCTTCCCGCACCCGGCCCACTTCGCCCACGATGCCGTCGCACGGGCTGACGACGATGTCCGGATCGGGGTCGACGCGGCGTGCGCCCTCCTTCAGCTGCCGGGTAAAGAACTCCTGCAGACTGCCGAAGCGGGTCTTCCGGGCCTCGCTCAGATCGAGCTCGGTAAACAGGCCCCAGATCGCAATGCAGCCGCGGGCGAGCCAGGGCTGCTCGATGCGGCTCAACCAGCCCATGAACAGGGTGAGCCAGCGGCGCGGGAGCCGGTTGGTCAGGAGGAAATTCAGCTGCTCCTGCTGGGTGATGCGGGTGATGGCCTTACGGACTGTCATCGCCTTGTCACGAAACTGAAATAGTTTGCCGCCCGGTGAATCTGAACATCATGCTGTGGTGGTACATCGGCGGCGCGCTGCTGGCGCTGCTCGCACTGCGGAGCGTGTGGCTGCGGCTGCTGCTGTCGCGCGCCAAGCACCCTTCGCTGGCCGGCCACTCGCGTCTCGCGCGGCGTGTGGCACGCTTCATTACCTACTACGAATACGACGAGACGCGGTTCTTCAACGCCGACGATGCGCCGGCGGAAGTGGCCGCTCAACGGCGTGCGGGTTTCACGCAGCTCTCCCAGCTTTTCGCGCAGCGCTTCGCGAAGGCGGCCGCACTCGGGCGCGAGGTGGCGCGCTCGGTGTCGGACCTGCAGTTCACCATGCGCTACCGGGTGCCTTTTCAATTCAGCCGCATGGTGCGCGAGTACCTGCCGGGCGGCACCTTCCTCGAGTCCTCTTCCGGAGTCACCGTCACGGACGTCGACGGCAACCGCCTGTTCGACGTGAGCGGTTCCTACGGAGTGAACCTGTTCGGCTACGACTTCTACAAGGAGTGCATCGAGCGCGGTGCCGAAAAGGTGCGCGCGCTCGGACCGGTGCTCGGCGCCTACCATCCGCTGGTGGCCGACAACGTCCGCCGGCTGCGCGAGATCTCCGGGCTCGACGAGGTGTCGTTCCACATGTCGGGCACCGAGGCGGTAATGCAGGCCGTGCGCCTCGCGCGCTATCACACGCGCCGCCGCTACCTGGTGCGCTTCTGCGGTGCCTACCACGGCTGGTGGGGGGACGTGCAGCCGGGCGTCGGCAACCCGTTGCCCCCCGACGCCACCTATACGCTCAGGGACATGGATGCGGCGTCGCTGCGGGTACTGCGCACGCGGCGCGATATCGCCTGCGTGCTGGTGAATCCGGTGCAGGCCATGCACCCCAATGCGGGCGCGCCGGCCGATTCGGCCCTGATCGACAGCGGCCGCAGCGCCCATTTCGACCGGGCGGCCTACGCCGCCTGGCTTAAGGAGCTGCGCGCGGTCTGCTCCGAGCGCGGCATCGTTCTCATCTTCGATGAAGTGTTCGTCGGCTTTCGACTCGGGCGCGGGGGTGCGCAGGAATACTTCGGCGTGCGCGCCGACCTCGTGACCTACGGCAAGAGTCTCGGCGGGGGACTGCCGGTGGGAGTCGTCTGCGGCCGGCACGATCTGATGAAGCGCTACGACGAGGCGCATCCGGCGGATGTGTGCCTGGCGCGCGGCACCTTCAATGCGCACCCGTACGTGCTGGGCGCGATGCACGAGTTCCTCGCGCGCCTGGAGAGCGAGCCGGTGCGCGCGCTCTATCGCGACCTCGATGTCTGGGAGCGCCGCGCAGCCGGACTCAACGCGCGGCTCGAGGCAGCGCAGCTGCCGGTTCAAGTGGCGAATCTCTCGTCCATCTGGACCTTCAACTACCTCGAGCCTTCGCGCTACAACTGGATGTTCCAGTACTACCTGCGCGCCCAGGGACTCTCCCTGAGCTGGATTGGCACGGCGCGGCTCATCTTCAGCCTCAACTACGGCGACGCCGACTTCGCCGCGGTCGCGGACCGGGTGGTGGCGGCTGCCGAGGCGATGCGGCGTGATGGCTGGTGGTGGCAGAACCCGGCCCTCACCAACAAGGCGATCCGTCGGCGCGTCCTGGGTGAGCTGCTTCAGGCGTGGTGGACCACGTCCTCCATCGGATCGACGAGCTCCCCGCGCAGCAAGGCGAGCGGTGCCCCGCTGTAGAGTTTGACGTCGTGAAAGGGGTCCGTGAGGATCTTGGTCGCCCACACGGCGCCCGTTAACACGCTCTGCGTCAGGCACAGCTGCAGCGTACGGAACAGCAGCGCACCCACACCGAGGGCGAGCCAGATCTGACAGACGTGGCGTACGAACTCGGCATTGCCCTGCGTCTCCCGAAAGAGGCCGAACAGCGTCGGATCGAGCCACAGAACGAGCGGCGAGGCAGCCCAGATCGACAGCAGCACGACCTTGCGCCTCAGGTTGTAGCCGACCTTGATTTTCTCCTTGTGCGCGTGGGTCGCGTGATTCACCTCGTCGTAGTCCTTTGGCTCAAAGAAGAAATGGCCCACCTGGCGCGTCACCATGGCCACCAGCCAGCCGACCAGCGCGGCGGCCACCGGGTTGGTGAAGATGAAGACGTAGGCTGTGAGGAAGCTGAGCGCACTCACGAGGTGCAGGGTCTGGTTGATGCGGCTGTGGTGGTAATAACGATGGTCATCCCAGCGTTGCTTCTTCAGTTCGGCAAAAAAGGCGTGCATTCGCGTCTCCACTCCCTATCCATGCGGCAGCGCAGCTGCGCCGCTATGAACGAATTATATGAAGAGTGTTAAGAACAGATGACAAGCCACTGTCAGGCCAGCCGTTTTAACGAACGCCCTTCACACCTTTGTCACGATCCTGGCCGAGGATGTGCGCTGCACCATGAAAATCATGATCGTGACCGACGCCTGGTTTCCGCAGACCAACGGCGTCGTCAACACTCTCGCGCAGACGGCCGCCTGGCTGGTCAGATTCGGCCACGAGCTGATGATCACCGCACCGCGCGACTTCAAGACCATCCCCTGCCCGAGCTACCCCGAGATCCGCGTGGCCGTGCGGCCGATGCGCGCGCTGGCGCGCAAGTTCGCATTCTTCCGGCCACAGGCGGTCCACATTGCGACCGAGGGCCCGCTCGGCTTCGCCGCGCGGCGCTATTGCCTCCGGCGTGGATGGCGCTTCACCACCTCCTATCACACCCAGTTTCCCCAGTACCTCAAGTCGCGCTGGCCGATACCGCTGTGGCTCTCGTATGCGGCGCTGCGCCGCTTTCACGCGGCCGCGCACCGCTGCATGGTGAGCACGCAGTCGGTCGAGAACGAGTTGCAGGCGCGCGGTTTCCGCAACCTGGTACGCTGGCGGCGCGGCGTGGACACGGAGCTGTTCCGGCCGCGCAGCAAGGAATTCCTGCAACTGCCGCGTCCGATCGCCGCCTACGTGGGGCGCCTGGCGGTCGAGAAGAACGTGGATGCGTTCCTCAGCATGCCGTGGCGCGGCTCGAAGATCGTGATCGGCGACGGGCCCGAGCGCGCACGTCTCGAGTCGCAATACCCCGAGGCCGTGTACGCAGGTTTTCGCCACGGCGAGGATCTCGCCGCCCACCTCGCCGCGGCCGACGTGATGGTCTTCCCGAGTCTCACCGATACCTTCGGCCTGGTGAATCTCGAGGCGATGGCCTGCGGCGTGCCGGTGGCGGCCTTTCCCGTCACCGGCCCGATCGACGTCGTCGACGAGGGCGTCACCGGGGCGCTCGACCGGGATCTCGCCAAGGCGGCGGAGCGGGCGCTGCTGCTCGACCCGCACGCCTGCCGCGCGCGCGCTCTGCAGTCGAGCTGGACGGCGTGCACGCGCGAATTTGAGGCCAACCTGATCAGCTGCCGCCCGGGACCGCTGCCGCGCAGCGCCGCGGAGCGGCCGGTGATCGAGCGGGCCGCCTGAATGAGCCGCTGACAACACCCTCCGTGGCGTCGCACGCCACCGCCTGGTGGCACACCTCGCTGCGTGCGGTTGCTGCGCTGAACGTCGCTCTCTGGTCGCTGGCCGCCGTCGCCGTCACGCGCGGGCACGCCACGATGCCTGCCGGGAGCGGCGCCGCCTGGTACCCACAGCTGCTGCTGTCCGCCGTGTACGTGGCGGGATGCGCGTACCGCTCCTTCCTGCCGGTGATCGACATCCCGCGCATCGTGCTCATCGACTCGCGGCTGTCGAGCGTGCTCGTCGGCCGCTCGATCGCAACCGTGGCTGAGTTATCCTTCGCCGCCCAGTGGGCGCTGGTACTGCACCGTGCCGCGGTATTGAGCGCGGCGCCCGTCACGCAGGCGATGTCACTGGCCGTCATGCCGCTCATCGTGGCCGCCGAAGCCTGCTCCTGGTACGCGGTGCTGACCACCGAGCAGCGCGCTCACGCGGTGGAGAATTCGTTATGGGGGCTGTCGGCAGCGCTCATCGTTGCCGGCATCCTGGTGGCCGGGCCGAATCGACTTCCCTCCCTGTATCCGCTGATGATCGCCGGGGGCGTCATCTATGTCGCGTTCATCGTCGTCTACGATGTTCCGATGTACTGGGCGCGATGGCGTGCCGATGAGGCGAGCGGACACCAGTGCCTGAGCATCGTCGATGGCATCGCCGACGTCTCCCGGCGCTGGACGGTGTCCTACCGCTGGCAGGATTGGCGGAGCGAGGTCCCGTGGATGTCGCTCTATTTCACCTTCGGAGTATGGAGCAGCATCTGGCTCGTCCACGCATCGCTGGCGCTCGGGCACAGCAGCTGAGAGTCTGCCGCCGGCAGCCCTTCAGGCATCGTCGGCGCAGGGAGCGACCGCTGGTGGCGGGTACCAGAAGATGGGCCACACCTCGAGCATTTGACTAGAATCGGCGCCGGCGCCACGTCGCGAGCGACGCAACCCGAGCGCGCCTGAAAGGCCATGCATGCTGGTCGTCACGACCGAGAACGTTCCGGGCTACCGGGTGCGCGAGGTCAAGGGTCAGGTATTTGGCGTCGTCGTGCGAAGCCGCGGCCTCGGCGGCAACATCATGGCGGGGCTGCGCTCCATCGTTGGCGGCGAGATCACCGAGTATACCCAGCTGCTCGAGGAGGCTCGCCGCCACGCGGTGGATCGCCTGGTGAAGAATGCGAGCCTCATGCAGGCGAACGCCGTCGTGATGATGCGCTTCGATTCCGCCGAGATCGGCCAGACGATGAGCGAGATCGTGGCCTATGGCACGGCGGTCGTGCTCGAGAAGGCGGGCTGAGTGCTGCGCACATTGCTGCTGGTGTTCGCCGGGGTGCTGGCACTCGTCGGCGCGACCCTCGTCCTCCGCGGTCAGCTCGGCGCCGGAGCGTACGCCCTCGGATTCGCGGGGCTCATCGTGCTCGGAACGGTGTTCGAGGGGCGTTATCGTTCGAGCCATGCCCGGCCGGGCGCCGACTGGAAGCCGACCGGCGAACGCTTCGAGGATCCGCAAACGGGTCAGACCGTGCAAGTGTTCTACGATCCGGCGAGCGGCGAGCGCCGCTACGTGAGCGACTCGCAGCCGCCGCGCACTTGAACCGCACACTCATCATTCTCGGCGTGGTGCTGACGATTGCGGGCCTCGTGTGGCCGGCGATGCGGCGTCTGCCGCTGTTCCGCCTGCCGGGCGACATCGTCATCAGCCGACCGGGGTTCACGTTCTTTTTTCCGCTGACGACCATGCTGCTGGTGAGCGTGATCGTCTCCGTCATCGCGTGGCTGCTGCGCCGCTGACGAGCACCGGGCTGCCACCGGGTACCTGGCCGGGACCTAAGTTCTCGCGCAGGAACTCGGTCACCTTGCGGTACAGCGTGAGGCGCATCTCGGGGCGCACCAGGCTGTGCTCGCCGTGCTTGATGAGCACCAGCTCGTGGCGCAGGCCCTGCCGGGTGAGCGCCCGGTCCATCGCCTTGCTCTGCTCGGCGAGCACGGTGTAGTCGTCCTCGCCGTGTATCAGCAGCACCGGCACCCGGATGCGGTCGACGTGCTGCAGCGGCGACTCGGCGCGCAGCGTCGCCGGATCGGTCCCCATGGCATCGCCGGCGGAGTCCTTGCCGCCGTAGAAGCGCTCGTCGTCGAGCGCCATCTGCGACATGTCGGATACTCCCGCGATACTGACCGCGCAGCGATAGAGCTCGGGCTCCTTCTCGACGCCAGTGAGCGCCGCGTAGCCGCCGTAGCTCCAGCCGACGATCCCCAGGCGCGCGGGATCCGCGATCCCCTGCTCGATGAGCCAGTGGGCGCCGGCGGTGATGTCCTCGTGCATGATCGTGCCCCAGGCCTGGTGCCCGGCGTCGCGCCACTGCTCGCCGTAGCCGGTCGAGCCGCGGAAGTTGAGCTGCAGCACCGCGTAGCCGCGGTTCGCGATCACCTGTACGAGCGGATCGTAGCCCCAGTGATCGCGTGCATACGGTCCGCCGTGCGGCAACACCACGGCGGGCAGCCGCTGCCCCGGCGCACTTCCCACCGGCAGCGTCAGATAGCCTGGGATCGCGATGCCGCCCGCCCCCGGCACGGTGACGGGCTTCATGGGCGCGAGCCGCGCCTCGTTGAGGTTCGCGTCCTGGCGGCCGAGCTCCGTGAGGCTGCCGGTTACGGTGTCGAGCAGGTGGTAGCGCGGCGGCATCACGTCGCTGAAGGACACGGTGACCAGCTTCGCTTCGTCGCGGCTCGAATCGACCACCACGTGATAGGCGCCGGGGAGCGCGCGCGCCAGCGTCTCCTCGATCGACGCCGCGCGCGTGTCGATGAAATGGGTGTGCGGCCGGTCGGTCTCATAGACAAAGCCGGCAACGTGGCGGTCGAGCGGCCATTCGAGGATGCCGCCCACGTCGACGTCGGGGAGCGAGAACAGCAGCTTCAGGCCGTTCGCCGGCGCGTCGAGGTCGATCTGCCAGACTGCAGTACGCCCCTGGTAGGGGGCGAACACCAGCAGGTCGTCGGGGCGGGCGCCGAAGGCGAGCGGATCGAAGCGGGTGCGATCGAAGCGCTTGAATTCCTCGAGGGTGTGCCAGGGCGCGTCCGCGCCGTTGCGGGCCACGTAGACGCCGGTGTCTTCGCGGAAGCCGTAGCCGAAGCGCACCACGCCCGACGGGTCCGCGGTCCAGTCCATCACCGGCGGCTGCGACGGGACGACGAGCTTCAGGTCTCCCCGGTACACGTCGAGCTTGTAGACCGATGGAAAGACGCTGCCCTCGTCGCCGAGCTCGATGAGCACGTGATAGGCATCGTCGGGCAGCCAGTGAATGATCCGGTCCTGGAACTGCGAGTGCGCCGCGGGCGGCAGCCGGGCGAAGAAGGCGTTGCGGAACAGGAGCCGCAGCGAGCCCCCGTCGGCATTGACCGCCAGCAGCCGCGAGGCGGGATAGAGCCGCTCGGGGACGCCGCCGCGCGCGACGCCCTCGAGGTGGCAGAGGAGCCGATCGTTGGTCTTGAACTCGCAGTGGGTCACCGAGAAGACGCCCGCGGCCGCCCTGAGAATGGTGCGTTCGCGGGCGGTCTGCAGGTCGCGCACCGCAATGTGCGGCTGCCCGCCGACGCTCGTGAGATAGACCAGCTTGCCCCCGTCGGGCGAGAGGTGCGGCTCGGCCATTTGGGCGCCGGCGGCGAAGATCTCGAGCGGAATCTCGGGACCGGTAGTGGCTGCGGGCGCGGACGCCCGCGGCGGCGCGGGGACACGGATCGGCGCCGTCATGATCGGCGGCCCGGGGTTACGCGGCGCCGGCGAGCCCCAGGCCGCCGGCACCGCCAGGACTCCTGCGGCACACCAGGCTCGTACCAGCGTGCACCGGACCCCCGCCATCGGCACCTCCTGCTCTCACGACCCCGCGGCCGCGAGCGCCCGGGTCACATCCTCGATCAGATCACCGAGGTCCTCAAGTCCGATCGAAAGCCGCACCGTTCCCGGCGTGATCGCCGAGATCCGCTGCTGCTCGGCATCGAGCTCCCGCCCACTCATGATCTGCGCGGTGAGCACCAGCGACTCGCCCGAGCCGAGGCTCGGGGTGAGCGCAAAGAGCTCGAGCGTGTCGGCGAAGCGCCGCGCGGCCGGCTCTCCGCCCTTCAAGTCGAAAGTGACGATGCTGCCGAAATCGCGCATCTGCCGCGCGGCCAGCGCGTGCTGCGGGTGCGCCGGCAGGCCCGGGTAGTGCACGCGCGCGACCGCCGCATGGCGCTCGAGCAGCTGCGCGATGGCGAGCGCCCGCTCGCACTGCGCCTGGTAGCGCACGAAGTAGGTCCTGAGTCCCCGCAGGATCAGGAACGCCGCGTGCGGATCGAGCGTGCCGCCGAGCGCGCCGAAGTCGGTGTGCATGCCGCGGATCAGCTCGGCGCGGGCGATCACCGCCCCGCCCATGACATCGCCCGCGCCCGAGGCGTACTTGGTGAGACTGTGCACGAACACGTCCACGTCGAACTCGCCGTGCTGGTGAAAGCCGGCGAAGGTGTTGTCCATCACGGTCAGGGCACGCGCGGCGCGCGCCGCGCGGGTAATGGCGGCGATGTCGGCGATCTTGGTCACGGGGTTCGTCGGGCTCTCGAAATACACCAGCCGTACCGGCTGACTGCCGAGCACGCGCTCGATGCCGGCGGTGTCCTCGATCGACAGCATGGTGTGCGTCACGCCGAAGCGCCCCAGCACCCGGCGGATGAGGTAGCGGGTCGGGTTGTAGGTCTCGACGAAGCACAGGATGTGATCCCCGGCATGCGTGAGCGCGAGCAGCGTCTGGGCGATCGCGCCCACGCCGGTCGCCGTGACCAGGCAGTCCTCGCGCCCCTGCAGCTCCGCCAGCAGCTGCTCGAGCTGGCGGGTCGTGGGGTTGGCCGAGCGCGTATAAAAGAATCCCGGACGCTCGCCGCGCAGGTAGCGCTCGGTCTCCGCGAGCGTCTCGAACTCGAACTTGACGCTCTGGTAGATGGGCGCCACCACCGCCCGGTTGCCGGGCGGCAGGGTAACCTCAGGAGGATGGTTGACGCGCGTGGGCTTCTTCATCGCATCGCTCAGAGCTCGAGGGTGAAGCGGTCGGCGTCGAGGTGCGCCGGGAATTTCTCGCGGAAGGCCTGCAGCCGCCCGACATCGAGCGCGACGGTGACCAGCGCGGGCTCGGCGCCGAGCTCGGCGAGCGGCTGCCCCAGGTAGTCGATCGCGGCGCTGTCGCCGGCGTGCGCGATGCCGTGCCCGTCAGCTCCAACGCGGTTGACGCCGACCACGTAGGCCTGGTTCTCGATGGCGCGCGCCTTGAGGAGCGTGCGCCAGGCGAGCGCGCGCGGCGCGGGCCAGTTGGCCACGTAGATGAGCAGCTGGTAGTCGAGTCCGGCACGGCGGCGGCTGTAGACCGGGAAACGCAGGTCGTAGCACACCAGCGGACAGATGCTGAAGCCACGCCACGGTACGGTCCAGGCGGTGGTGCCCGGGGTGAAGTGCTGATGCTCGCGTCCCATGCGGAACAGATGGCGCTTGTCGTAGTGCCGCGGCGGTGCGCCGCCCGGCTCGGCCCACAGCAGCCGGTTGAAGTAGCGGCCGCCGTCGGCCGTGATGACGCTGCCGGTGATCGCCGCGTCGAGCTCCTCGGCGAGATCGCCGAGCCATACGGCCGTCGGACCCCCGGCCGGCTCGCCGAGCCGCTCGACTTCCATGCTGAAGCCGGTGGTGAAGGTCTCCGGCAGCACCACCAGATCCGTGCTGCCGGCGAGCGGCGTGAGCAGCGCCGCAAAACGCTCGCGATTGGCGGCCGGCTCGCCCCATACGAGCGGCTGTTGCACCAGCGTGATGCGCAGTTCTGTCATGACTCATTTGCTGCCGAAGCGCGCAGCGAACGCCGCGAGCCTCGAGGCGGCCTCATCGAGGGTGTCGTCGCGCTTGGCGATGCACAGGCGCAGGCAGCTCAAGGGCGGCGGCGCGGCATAGAATGGCGACAGCGGGATGGTGGCGACGCCGGCCTCGGTGAGCAGCCGCTCGGCGAAGGCGAGATCGCCGGGAGCAGCGAACTCGCTGAAATCGAGCAGCTGGAAGTAGGTGCCCTGCGCGGGCGGCAGGCGAAAGCCGGTGCCCGCGAGCGCGGCACGCAGCCGGTCGCGCTTGGCCTGGAAGAACCGGGAGAGCCCGCGCCAGCCATCCGGTTTCTCGGCGAGATAGGCGGCGATGGCGTGCTGCAGCGGATGCGCGATGCTGAAGGTGTTGAACTGGTGCACCTTGCGCAGCTCCGTCGTCATCGCCCGCGGCGCGACGCAATAACCGATGCGCACACCGGTCGCGTGCAGGGTCTTGCCGAAAGAGAACACCGCGAAGCTTCGCGGCGCGAGCTCGGAGTGCGTGAGCACCGAATGGTGGCGGGCGCCGTCGAACACCACGTGCTCGTAGACTTCGTCCGAGAGCACTACCACGTCCCGGCCGCGGATCGCTTGCGCGAGCGCCTCGAGATCAGCGGCGCCGGCCACCGTGCAGGCGGGGTTCGCGGGGCTGTTGAGGAGCACCAGGCGGGTGCGCTCGTTGAGCGCTGCGCGCACCCGGTCCCAGTCGTAGCGGAAGTCCGGGGGCTCGAGCGGCAGGCGTACGCAGCGCCCGCCGGCGAGCCGCACGGCCGGCTCGTAGGAATCGTAGGCGGGATCGAACGCGATCGCCTCATCCCCCGGGCCGATCGCCGCCTGGATGGCGGAGAAGATCGCCTCGGTCGCCCCGAGCGTCACCGTGATCTCGCTGTCGGGATCGGTGTCGAGGCCGTAGCAGGCGGAGAGCTTCGCCGCGATGCGCGCGCGCAGCGCCGGCAGCCCCTCCATGGGCGCGTACTGGTTATGGCCGGCGCGCATCGCCTCGCCCACCAGCTCCGTCAGACGCGCATCGATCTCGTAATCCGGGAACCCCTGGCCGAGATTCAGCGCGCCGAGCTCGCGTGCACGGCGCGACATGACGGTGAAGATCGTCGTGCCGACATCGGGCAGCTTGCTGGCTCTCATCAGATCTCGGCCTCGGCCGCGGCCATGGCCGCGCCGACCACGCCCGCCTGGCCGGCGAAGTGCGCGGGGCGCAGCTGCGCCTCCGAGCGCAGCAGCGGCGCGAACTCGGCGAAGCGCTCGCTCACCGCCCCGCCGAGGATGAAGAGGTCGGGCCACAAGAGGTCGTGCAGGCGCTTCAGGTACTCGTTCACCCGCATGATCCACGCGGGGAAGTCGAGCTTCTCGGCGGTGCGCACCCGCGCCGAGGCCCATTTCTCCGCATCCATGCCGTTGAGCTCGAGGTGTCCGAGCTCGGTGTTGGGATAGAGCTTGCCGTCGCAGAACAGCGCCGTGCCGATGCCGGTGCCGAGCGTCACCATGATGACGGTGCCCGCGACCCCCCGCCCCGCCCCCCAGCGCATCTCGGCAATCCCGGCCGCGTCCGCATCGTTGAGAAACAGCGCCGGCCGGCTCAAGGCGCGGGCGGCGAGCGCCGCCCCATCGGTGCCGATCCAGCCGTGATCGACATTGGCGGCGGTGCGTGTCGTGCCCTGCTTGATGACGCTCGGGAAGGCGATGCCGACTCCCCCTACCGCTCCCGGCAGGCGTGCCGCGAGCGAGGCCAGCACCGGCATCATCGCCTGCGGCGTCGAGGGCCGCGGGGTGTGCGCCGAGATCAGTCCGCCATTCAGGCGCCCGGACTCGACGTCCACCAGCCCGGCCTTGATCGATGATCCGCCTACATCGATTCCGAGGACGTTGCGTGACATGCGGGTGCGCTCCTCACAGATTGGCGGCGGCGGCGAGCTGCAGGTCGCGCTCGCGCCGGCGCTGTTGGTAACCCATCCACACGGTGGAGATGGCGATGCCGGTCGCGACCAGCAGCACCAGGATGGTGGCGAGCGCGTTCACGTCGGGGGTCACCCCGAAGCGCACTTTGGAGAACACCACCATCGGCAGCGTGCTCGAGCCGGGGCCGGCGACGAACTGCGTGATGACCAGGTCATCCCACGAGAGCGTGAACGCCAGGAGCCAGCCCGAGGCGATCGCCGGCAGGATGAGCGGCAGCGTGATGCGGAAAAACACCTTGAGCGGCCGCGCGCCGAGGTCCATGGCCGCCTCCTCCAGCGACTCGTCGAAACCGGCGAGGCGTGACTGCACCACGACCGTCACGTAGGCCATGCAGAAGGTGATGTGGGCGAGTGCGATGGTGACCGCACCGACTCCCTTCGGCCAGCCGATCAGCTGCCCGAGGGCGACGAACAGGAGCAGCAGCGAGAGTCCCGTGATGACCTCGGGCATGACGATGGGGGCGGTGACCATGCCGGCCAGCAGCAGCCGCCCGCGAAAAGCGCCGAGGCGCGCCAGCGCCACGCCGGCGAGCGTCCCGAGCACTACGGCGGCACTCGCCGCGGTGAGCGCGATGCGGATCGAGAGCCACGCCGCGGTGAGGATCTGCTCGTTGTGCAGCAGCACCCCGTACCACTTGAGAGTGGGCGAATGCGCGGCATCCCACACCGTGACCAGGCGCGAGTTGTTGAAGGAGAACACGATCATCGAGACGATCGGCACATAGAGAAACACCAGGCCGAGAGCGAGTGCGATGCGCGTGAGCAGGCCCTGTGGCTTCATTGCGCGGCCTCGAGCTGCCGGCGCTCGAGGCGCTGGAACAGCAGGATCGGCACGATCAGCAGCAGCAGGATCAGGATCGCGACCGCGCTCGCCACCGGCCAGTCGCGATTCTCGAAGAACTCATCCGACAGCACCCGGCCGATCATCAGCTGGTCGGGGCGGCCGAGCAGCGTCGGGATCACGTACTCGCCGACCGCGGGGATGAACACCAGCAGCGAGCCGGCGGCGATGCCGGGGATCGACTGCGGCAGGGTGATCGCCGCAAACGCCCGCGCCGGCCGCGCGCCCAGGTCGGCCGCCGCCTCGAGCAGCGCCGGATCGTGCTTCTCGAGATTCGCGTACAGCGGCAGGATCATGAACGGCAGGTAGGAATAGACGATGCCGATGTAGACCGCGAAGTCGGTCTGCAGCAGCGCCAGCGGGTGATGGATCACACCGAGCGACAGCAGCACGTTGTTGATCACGCCGTTGTTCTTCAGCAGGCCGATCCAGGCGTACACGCGCAGCAGGAACGAGGTCCAGAACGGCAGCACGATCAGCATCAGCAGCAGCGGCCGGGTCGCCGCCCCGGAGCGCGCGATGGCGTAAGCCATCGGGTAGCCGATGAGGAGACAGCAGACCGTCGAGACCGCGGCCACCTTCAGCGAATACAGGTACGAGCTCACGTACATCGGGTCGGTGAACAGGAACGAGTACGCCGACCAGTGCACCTCGAAGTGCGGCGCGCCGTGGTGCCAGCTGAGGAGCGGCGTGTACGGCGGGATGGCGAGGCGCACCTCGGAGAAGGAGATGCGGAACACGATCAGGAACGGGATCAGGAACAGCACCAGCAGCCAGAGCGTCGGCACCCCCGCGATCAGCCGCCGGCCCATTGCCTGGCTCAAGCGCATGCGCAGGCTCACTCGGTGAGCACCACCGGGCTCGAGCCGTGCCACGAGAGCATGACGCGCTCCTCGCGCGCGATCGGGCGCTCGGCGCCACGCAGCACGTTCGGCAGCGTCACCCGCAGCATGCTGCCCGAGTCGAGGCGCACCAGGTAGATCGACATGTCTCCCATGTAGGCGATCTCCTTCACCGTGCCTGCCACCAGGTTCTCGTTCTGCGCCCCGTCGGCGCCGCCGGCGCCCGCGCGCGAGATCTGGATCTTCTCCGGCCGGATGGCGGTCCAGACGGTCGCGCCGTGCTCACTCCCGGCGGCGCGCTCGGCGCGCACGGTGCAGCCGAGGTCGGCGCTGGTGATGCACAGGCCATCGGCGCCGTTGGCGACCACCCGGCCCTCGAACAGGTTGACCGAGCCGATGAAGTCGGCGACGAAGCGCGAGGCGGGGGATTCGTAGATGTCGCTCGGCGTGCCGACCTGCACGATGCGGCCGTGGTTCATGACCCCGAGCCGGGTGCCGAGCGTCATCGCCTCCTCCTGGTCGTGCGTCACCACGATGAAGGTGACCCCGAGACGCTGCTGGATGTTCAGGAGCTCGAACTGGGTGTGCTCGCGCAGCTTCCTGTCGAGCGCGGCGAGCGGCTCATCGAGCAGCAGCAGCTTCGGGCGCTTGACCAGCGCGCGCGCCAGGGCCACGCGCTGGCGCTGGCCGCCGGAGAGCTGGTGCGGCTTGCGCGCGCCGTAGCCACTCATCTTGACGATCTCGAGAATCTCGCCCACCTGGCGGCGGATGGCGTCGCGGCCGAGGTGCTCCTGCTCGAGGCCGAAGCCGACGTTCTTCTCGACGCTCATGTGCGGGAAGAGCGCGTACGACTGGAACATCATGTTCACGGGGCGCTCGTAGGGCGGCACGTGGCTCAAGTCCTGCCCGTCGATCTCGATCCGCCCGGTGGTGGGTGTCTCGAAGCCGGCCAGCATCCGAAGCAGCGTCGTCTTACCCGAGCCCGAGCCTCCCAGCAGGCAGAAGATCTCGCCGCGGCGGATATCGAGCGACACGTGGTCGACCGCGGTGAAATCGCCGAACTTCTTGCTGACGTCGCTGACGCGGACGTAGGCGGCGTCCGGGGCGGAGGCCACGGCTTCGGTGCCGGCGGGCGTAGGTTGCGGGCTCACGGCAGAACGTTACCTTCCAGTCTTGAACCGCGTCCACATGCGGGTGAGGAGCCGCTGGTAATCGGGGGGCCGCGGGCGCTCGGGAGTCAGCCGGGCGCGCACCTCGGGCGGCGGGTAGACCCCCGGGTCGCTCACCACCGCCTGGTCGAGCGGCTGTATCGAGGGAATCACGGCGTTCGCGTACTTGATGAGGTTGGAGTTGCGGGCGGCAACCTCCGGCCGCAGCAGGAAATCGATGAACAGGTGCGCGTTGTGCACGTGCGGCGCATCCGCCGGGATCGCCAGGACGTCGTAGTTGGCGATGGCGCCCTCCCTGGGGATCGCGTAGGCGAGGTCCACCCCCTTGCCCGCTTCGGCGGCGCGGTCGTGCGCCTGCTTGACGTCGCCCGACCAGCCCATGGCGAGGCAGATGTCGCCGTTGGCGAGGTTGTCGATATAGCGCGAGGAGTCCACGTAGCGCACGTACGGCCGCATCGACTTGAGCACCGCCTCGGCGGCTTTGAGATCCTCGAAAGAATTGCTGGTGGGGTTGCGGCCGATGTAGAGCAGCACCGTGGCAACCACCTCGGACGGCGCATCCAGGATCGAGACGCCGCAATCGGCGAAGTGCGCCACCACCGCCGGGTCGAACACCATGCGCCAGCTGTCGACCGGCGCCTCCGGCATGCGGGCGCGGATCTCCGCGGTGTTGTAGCCCACCCCGGAGGTGATCCACATGTAGTCGACGCTGTACTGGTTGCCCGGGTCGTAGAGCGCTTCCGCGCGCGTCACGTCCGGATCGACGTTCTTCAGGTTCGGCAGCTGGCTCTTATCGAGCTTCTGGTAGATGTCGGCCTGGATCTGGCGCTCGAGGAACGGGCCCGAAGGCACGACCAGGTCGTAGTTGGTATGCCCGGTGAGCAGCTTGGTCTCGAGGATCTCGTTGGAGTCGAACACGTCGTAGTTGACGCGGATGCCGTACTCCTTCTCGAAATCCGTGATCACGCTCGGCTGGATGTAATCGGACCAGTTGTCGACGTTGAGGACCTTCTCGGACTCCGAGGCCTGCGGGCCCTGCGCCTTCGGGCCCGAGCAGCCGGCGGCGCTGGCCAGCAGCGCCACGGCGCAGAGGTACAGGGGCCGGAGTCCGGGCACGCTACTCATTCTTATATATAGGCTGACCTTATATATAGGCTGACCCGCGTAAAAAACGCCCTTGGTGCAGCGGGCAAGAGGCGCGCCTCTTGCCCGCGGGTGCGTAGGTGCTGTTCGGCTGGCCCGCGAAAAATGCCGCAGGCATTTTTCGCCAATCAAACAACTAAACATTCAGCAGCAAATGCTCGCGCTCCCAGGAGCTGATCACCTGCAGAAACACCTCGTACTCGGCCTGTTTGACGATGGTGAACGCCTCGATGAACGGCTCCCCGAGAAGCTTGACCAGCGGCTCGCACTCGCGCAGCTCGCGCAGCGCCTCATCGAGCGAGCGCGGCAGGCCGAACGGCAGGTCGTGCGCGCTGCCGACGATCGGATCCGAGGGCTGGATGCCCTCGGTCATGCCGAGGTAACCGCAGGCCAGCGAGGCCGCGATCGCGATGTAGGGGTTGGCGTCCGCGCCGCCGACGCGGTTCTCGACGCGGCGCGCCTGCGCATCCGACATCGGCACCCGCAGCCCCGCGGTGCGGTTGTCGTAACCCCAGTGCACGTTGATGGGCGCCGACAGGTAGCGCGTCAGGCGCCGATAGGAGTTCACGTTGGCGCAGAACAGCGCCATGGCGGCCGGCAGGTAGCGCTGCAGTCCGCCGATGTGGTTGAAGAACAGCGTCGAGGGCGTGCCGTCGGGGTTGGAGAAGATGTTCTTGCGCGTCTTCACGTCCACCACGCTCTGGTGGATGTGCATGGCGCTGCCGGGCTCTTTGGCGTGCGGCTTGGCCATGAAGGTCGCGTACATCTTGTGGCGCAGCGCCGCCTCGCGCGCGGTGCGCTTGAAGAGAAAGGCCTGATCGGCCAGATCGAGCGGCTGGCCGTGGATCAGGTTGATCTCCATCTGCGCCGGCCCGTCCTCGTGGATCAGCGTGTCGATCTCGATGTCCTGGTCCTCGCAGAACTGGTAGATGTCGTCGAACAGCGGATCGAACTCGTTGACCGCGGCGATGCTGTAGGACTGGCGGCCGGGCTCGGCGCGCCCGGAGCGCCCCACCGGCGGCTTGAGCGGATAGTCGGCGTCCTTGTTCTGCTCGACCAGATAGAACTCGAGCTCGGGAGCGACCACCGGCTCCCAGCCGCGCTGCGTATAAAGCTCGAGGATGTTGCGCAACACGTGGCGCGGTGCCATCGAGACGCGGCGGCCGTCCGCATAGAAGCAGTCGTGGATGACCTGCGCGGTGGGCTCGGCCGCCCACGGCACGCGGCGCACCGTCTTCTGGTCGGCCTTGAGGACGATGTCGATCTCCGCCGGGCTCATGGCATCCCCGGTCTCGGGCGGGTAATCCCCGGTCACGGTCTGCAGGAACACGCTCTCGGGCAGACGCATGCCGCCGTCCTCGGCGAACTTCTCCGCGGGCATGATCTTGCCGCGGGCGATGCCGGCCATGTCGGGGATGATCGCCTCGACCTCCGAGATGCCGTGATCGCGGAAAAACTGCCGGATCTCACTCACCATGGGCTTGCCTTTCACTTCTGCCTGCTGCGCTCGGCCGCCGCCTGGCCGAAGGCGGCGAACAGCGCGCGCGAGAACGGGTTCGTCATGACCTTCCACTCCGGGTGCCATTGCACGGCGAGCGCGAAGGTCGCCGCCGCGCGTACCCGGAACGCTTCGATGACGCCGTCCGGAGCGCGCGCCTCCACCGCCAGCGGTGGCCCGAGCCGCTCGATGCCCTGGCTGTGGAGCGAGTTCACCTGGATGCGATCGCCGTCGGCGAGTGAGCGCAGTAATCCACCGGGCTCGAGGGTCACGTCGTGCGCCGGCCCGTACTGCACATCGAGCGGCTGCGTCTCGTCGTCGCGATGATCGAGCAGGCCCGGAACTTCGTGCAGCTTCTGGTGCAGAGAGCCGCCGAAGGCGACGTTCATCTCCTGGAAGCCCCGGCAGATGCCGAACACCGGCACGCCCGACTCGACCGCGTGGCGGATCAGGGGCAGCGTCGTGGCATCGCGCGCCGGGTCGTGCAGCGTCCCGGGGACGCTCGGCGGACCGTCGTAATGATGAGGCTCGACGTTCGAGGGGCTGCCCGTGAAGAGCAGTCCGTCGAGCCGCTCGACCAGCTCTTCGAAGCGCAGCTCCTCGGCGAGCGAGGGGATCAGCACCGGCGCGCCGCCCGCCGCATCGATCACCGCGCGGGCGTATTTCTCCCCGACCATGTGGAACGGGTGATGGCCGACCATGCGCCGGTCGGCGGGAATACCAATGAGCGGGCGCGCGGATGCCATGACGGCTTATGCCGGCAGGTGTTTAATATTTTAAACAACTCCTGCCATCTCAACCTCCGGAATGGGAGCTATTTGAACACAGGCCGCGTGTGGAAGCCTCAGGTTGCCAGGCACCCCGCAAGTGGGGTAAGGGCTTAACGGGGGGCATAAGAGCCGCTCCCGGCCGGCTGGGGGCAGCGGGAATTTGCCGAGGCCAGCCGCGGCTCGCTATCCTGCGCAGCCCGCGCGCCCCAGGCGGCGTCAAAATATCTTAAACAGAGCGGAGGCCCTCTGACGATGGGACGCCCGGCTTACGTCGACTCCTACTACGCAGCGTCCGCGCGGCCGGCGCCCGAGCGGCGAGCGCTCCAGGGCTCGGTCGACTGCGACGTGTGCGTCGTCGGGGGAGGCATCGCCGGCTGCTCGGCGGCGCTGCACCTCGCCGAGCGCGGCCTCTCCGTGGTGCTGCTCGAGGAGCATCGGGCCGGCTGGGGCGCCTCGGGCAGGAGCGGCGGCCAGGCGCTGTTCGGGGTCGCCGCGGGCCAGGCCAAGCTCACCCGCCTCATCGGCGCGGCGGATGCCCGCGCCGTGTGGGACGTCTCGGTCGAGGCACTGTCGCTCCTGCGCTCGCTGATCGAGCGCTTTCGCATCGACTGCGATTGGGTGAACGGCTACCTGCTCACCGCGGTCAAGCCGCGGCACGAGCGCGAGCTCAAGGCCGAGATCACCGAGCTGCACGAAAAGTACGGCTACCCGAGCGTGCGCTATGTGCCGCGCGCGGAGCTCATGACCCTGCTTGCGACCCCGCGTTACCTCGGAGCGCTCTGCGATCCGAACAGCGGCCACCTGCACCCGCTCAACTACACGCTGGGGCTGGCGGCGGCGGCCGAGAGCTTCGGCGTGCGCATCTTCGAAGGCAGCCGCGCCACCAGTTACTCGGCCGCCGCGTCCTCGCGGGTGCGCGTCGCGACCGCCGGCGGCGAGGTGCGTGCGCGCCACCTGGTGCTGTGCGGCAACGTGTACCTCGGCGCGACCGCGCCCGCGCTCGCTTCGAAAATCATGGCGGTCGCGACCTACATCGTGGCGACCGAGCCCTTGGGTGAGGCGCGGGCCCGCGCGCTCATCAGTAACAACGCCGCCACCTCCGACATGAACTGGGTGCTCGACTACTTCCGCCGCTCGGCCGATCACCGCCTGCTCTTTGGCGGGCGGGTCAACTACTCGGGCCTCAGGTCCTTCGACGCGCCCGCCGCGACCCGCGCGCGCATGCTGCGCGTCTTTCCGCAGCTCGAGGACGTACGCATCGACTACGCCTGGGGCGGCGACGTCGACATTACCCTGAACCGCGCCCCGCATTTCGGCCGGCTCGCGCCCAATGTGTATTTCCTCCAGGGTTTCTCCGGCCACGGGATCGCGCTCACGGGCATCGCCGGCAAGCTGGTCGCCGAGGCGGTCGCCGGCACCGCGTCCCGCTTCGACGTGTTCGCACGCATCCCGCACGCCAAGTTCCCCGGTGGCGCGGCGCTGCGCCGCCCGGCGCTGGTGCTGGCGATGTTGTATTACCGGCTGAAGGACCTGCTGTGACGGCGCACCATCCGCTCCTCTACCGTCACCTCATCTTCTGGATCTGGTGCGCCTGGGCGCTCTTCTGGCTGGTTTCGGCGTTCGGCACCAAGAAGACGGCGCGCCGCGAGCCTCTCGGGCCCCGCTTGCTCTACATCCTGATAGGGGTCGCGGGCGGCGTGCTGATCGCCTCCGACCGGCTGCCGTGGTGGCCGCTCATGAATCTGCGCCTCTGGCCGCGCTCCCTGCTCAGCTACTGGATCGGGCTCGCTGTGCTCGTCGCGGGCGTCGCCTTCGCCGTGTGGGCCCGCGTGCACTTAGGTGCCAACTGGAGCGGCACGGTCACCGTCAAGGAGGATCACGAGCTGATCCGCACCGGTCCCTATGGCTACGTGCGGCACCCGATCTACACCGGCCTCATCACCGGCCTGATCGGCACCGCCATCTGCTCGGGAACGCTGCGCGCCGCGCTCGGTGCCGGGGTGATCGCCGCGGCGCTCTACGTCAAGTCGCGCACCGAGGAGCGCTTCATGCGCGAGACCTTCCCCGGTCAATACCAGGAGTACTCCGAGGAAGTCCCCGCGCTCATCCCCTTCACAGGATCTCGGCGATCTGCACCGCGTTGAGCGCGGCACCTTTCAGCAGCTGGTCCCCGGCCACGAACAGCGCAATCGAGCGGCCGCTCGGGTCGGAAAGATCCTGGCGGATGCGCCCGGCGAGAATCGGGTCGCCTCCCGAGGCATCGCGCGGCATCGGAAAGTAGTTACGCTCGCGGTCGTCGACCAGCTTCACGCCCGCCGCGCCGGCGATCAGGCGGCGGGCCTCCTCCGCCGCGATCGGCCGCTGGCACTCGAAGGTGATCGCCACCGAGTGCGCCCGCAGCACCGGCACGCGGATGCAGGTCGCCGAGACGCGCAGCTCCGGATCGCCGAAGATCTTGCGTGCCTCCTCGCTGACCTTGATCTCCTCCTCGTTGTAGCCGGTCACGGGGTCGACGCGCGTGTTGTGGCTGAAGACGTTGAAGGCGTAAGGGTGTGGCAGCACCCGCTGCTGGTAGTCACGGCCCTCGAGATAGGCGCGGGTCGCCTCGCGCAGCTCCTCCATGGCCGCAGCCCCCGCGCCCGAGGCCGACTGGTAGCTCGCGATCACGAGCCGCACGATGCGGTTCGCCTGGTGAATGGGCCAGAGCGGCGTGATCGAGATGATCGCGGTGCAGTTGGGGTTGGCGATGATGCCGCGGTGCTCGCGGGCGGCGAGCGGGTTGATCTCCGGCACCACCAGCGGCACCGCGGGGTCCATGCGGAAGGCCGAGGAATTGTCGATCACGATCGCGCCGGCGCGCACGGCCGCCGGCGCAAACTTCTTCGAGACGGAGCTGCCGGCGGAGAACAGCGCGAGGTCGACTCCTTCGAAGCTCGCCTCGGTGAGCTCGCGAACGGCGAGCGGCTCGCCGCGGAACTCGAGCTTCCTGCCCGCGGAGCGGGCCGAGGCCAGCAACCGCAGCTCGCTGAGCGGAAAACGCCGCCGCTCGAGGCAGCCGATCATCTCCATGCCCACGGCGCCAGTAGCTCCGACGATTGCCACGACCGGCGGCCTGGCGCGACCCTGAGAAACCATCCGCGACTCTCCCCTTAGCCCCCGTGTACCGGGCTCTCCGTTCCTACCTGAGCGCCGGCGCCCTGTAAAGCCCGGATCTCATAACAGCGGTGAATGCGCGGATTGCGCGCGAAGTCCTCGGGGAGCGTCGCCGCCGAGACGTCGACGACCGAATAGCGCTCGCCGAGCTCCCCGGCGAGCTTGAAGCGCTGCGCGTTGGTCGAGAACACCAGCAGCCCCCCGGGGGCGAGGAGGCGCGCGCTCGCATCGATCAGCTGCGGATGATCGCGCGTGACATCCAGCACCCCCTCCATGCGCTTGGAGTTCGAGAAGGTCGGCGGGTCGAGGAAGACGAGATCGAAGCGCGCCGGGCATTCTCGCGCCGCAGCCAGCCACTCGCGGCAATCGGCCTGCACGAAGCCGTGGGCGGGACCCGCGAAGCCATTCAACGAGAGATTGCGCTGCGCCCAATCGAGATAGGTGCGCGAGAGATCGACCGAGAGGGTCGTGCTCGCCCCGCCCGCCGCCGCATACACCGTGGCGGTGCCGGTGTAGGCGAACAGGTTGAGGAAGCTCCTCGCTCCGGCCGCCGCGCGCAAGCGCGCCCGGGTCAGGCGGTGATCGAGGAACAGGCCGGTGTCGAGGTAGTCGTCGAAATTGACCCGGAACCTGAGACCCGCCTCGGCCACGACGTGAAACCGCTCATGCTCCCCGAGCTTGTCGTATTGCTCGCCGCGAGGCGTGCGGCGCCGGGTGCGTACGCGGAGGCGCTCGGGCGGAACCCCGGTCACCCCGGGGAGGCTCGCGAGCACCTCGCCGCGGCGGCGCTGCACCGCTTCGCGCTCGATCTCGGCGGGAGCCGCGTACTCCTGCACGTAGAGCCAGTCCTCCCCCGGATCCAGGGTGCGGTAGAGGTCTATCGCGAAGGCGTACTCGGGCATGTCCGCGTCGTAGAGCCGGTAACAGGAGACTCCGCAGCGCTCGGCCCAGGCGCGCAAGCGCTTCAGGTTCTTGGTGAGGCGGTTGGCGAACATGCGCGCGCCCGAGGTGTCCTTGAGGTGCGCCACTCCCTTGCCGAGCGTGCCGGGCTCACGCTCGCTCTCCGGCCGCACCTCGATCCGCAGCAGCCGGCACTCGATCGGGCCGTTCCAGAGAGTGTGAGTACGGTAGGCACGGAGCCCGAGCTCCATGCCGAGCTCCGGCGCCCCGGTGAGCACCGCGGCGCTCCATCCGCCAAAACGCGCCCGCAGCACGGCGCCGAGCTCGCGATGCACGGCGCGCGCGCCTTCGCGGTCCTCGAGCCGCACGCCATAAGGCGGGTTGGTCGCGAGCAGCCCCGGCCGATCCGGACCGCGGCCCGCGAGCGGCGCGGCATCGGCAAGCGCACCCACCTCGAGCTCAACGCGGCCGGAGAGACCGGCGCGGGCGGCGTTCTCGCGCGCCGTGCGGATGGCGTGAGCATCGCGATCCCGGCCGCGCACGGTGGCCGGGCTGGCCTCGCCGGCGCCGGCGCGCGCGCGCGCCTCGGCCCGCAGGCGCTCCCACAGCGGCGCATCGTGGCCGCGCCAGCCGAGAAACCCGAAGTACTCGCGCGTCAGGCCCGGTGCGCGGTCGCCCGCGATCAGCGCAGCCTCGATGCACAAAGTCCCGGAGCCGCACAGGGGATCGAGAAATTCCGCGCCTTGCGCGGCGAGCGAGTCCCATCCGGCGCGCAGCAGCACGCCGGCGGCGACGTTCTCCTTGAGCGGCGCCTCGCCGGCGGCGCCGCGGTAGCCGCGCCGGTGCAGGCTTTCGCCCGCGAGATCGATGGCCACCGTGATGCGGGTGCCGTGGGCGTGGGCGTGGACGCGCACGCCGGGGCGCTCGAGTGAGATGTCGGGGCGCGAACCGGTCGCCTCGCGCAGCGCATCGACGATCCCGTCCTTGAGCCTCAAGGCTCCGAAGTGCGTGTGGGTGATCGCCGGATGGCGGCCGCTGAAGTCGCACGCCAGCGTGGCGCCGGGCGCGAGCTGCGCGGTCCAGTCGATGCGGCGCACCGCGGCGTGAAATTCGTCCGCGTCGCGCGCCTCGAACGAGGCGAGCTCGAGGAACACGCGGTTGGCGGTGCGCGACCAGAGGCAGGCGCGATAGGCGCTCTCGAGCGTGCCCGTGAAGGCGACGCCGGTCGAGCGCTCGCGCAGCTCGCCGGCCCCGCAGCCCGCGAGCTCGCGTACCAGCAGATCCGACAGCCCGCGCGGCGCGCTCGCGAGCAACTTAAGTAGCGGTGCGGGCACGCCTCACGACAGGTCGATCCAGGTCGACTTGAGCTCGGTGTACTTCTCGAGCGCATGCAGCGATTTGTCGCGCCCGAGGCCCGACTGCTTGTAGCCGCCGAACGGCACCGTGAGATCGTCGGCGTCGTAGCAGTTGACATACACGGTGCCCGCGCGCAGCGCGCGCGCCACTCGGTGCGCGGTGGTGATGTCGCGGGTCCAGACGGCAGCGGCCAGGCCGTAGATCACGTCGTTGGCGATCGCGAGCGCCTGGTCCACGGTCTTGAAGGTGATCGCCGACAGCACCGGCCCGAAGATCTCCTCGCGCGCGATCGCCATGCTTGGTGCGACCTCGTCGAACACCGTCGGCTCGACGAAATACCCGCCGCTCTCCTCGCGCACCCGCCGTCCGCCGAAGCGCACGTGGGCGCCGTCGCGCCGGCCCGAGTCGATGTAGCCGAGCACGCGCTTCATCTGCGTCTCATCGACGATGGCGCCGAGGCGCGTCGCGGGATCCAGCGGGTCGCCGGGCTGGCGTTGGCGGCTCGCCGCCTGCACTTTCTCGAGCAGCGCGTCGCGGATGCTCTCGTGCACCAGGAGGCGTGAGCCCGCCGAGCACATCTCCCCCTGGTTGGAGAAGATGGCGTCCGCGGCGGCCTGCGCAGCCCGGTCGAGATCCGGGTAGTCGCCGAGCACGATGTTGGGAGACTTGCCGCCGCATTCGAGCGACACGCGCTTCAAGTTCGACTGGCCGGCATACTGCATCACCTGCTTGCCCGTAGCGGTCGAGCCGGTGAAGGCGACGCAGTCGACGTCCATGTGCAGCGCCAGCGCCTTGCCGGCGGTCTGGCCGAAGCCGGGCACGACGTTGAACACCCCCGGCGGAATACCGGCCTCGATGGCGAGCTCGGCGACCCGCAGCGCGGTGAGCGGAGATTTCTCCGAGGGTTTGAGCACCAGGGAATTGCCCGCGGCCAGCACCGGCGCGAACTTCCACGCCGCCATCAGCAGCGGGTAATTCCAGGGCACGATCGCGCCCACCACTCCCATCGGCTCGCGCGTGATGAGTGCCAGCGCCCCGGGCCCCGTGGGCGCCACCTGGTCGTACACCTTATCTATGGCCTCGGCGTACCAGCGCAGGCAGCGCACCGCGGCCGGAACATCGACCTTCAGGCTGTCGGTGATCGGCTTGCCCATGTCGAGAGTCTCGAGCAGCGCGAGCTCGTCGCGGCGCGCCGCGATCACTTCGGCAAAGCGCAGCAGGATCTTCTTGCGCTCCGCGGGGGCGCGCTGCGCCCAGCTGCCGGCATTGAAGGCGGTGCGTGCCGCCTTCACGGCGCGGTCGATGTCCTCGGCATCGCCGGAGGCGACGCGGGCGAGGAGCTTGCCGGTTGCGGGATTGACCGAATCGAAGGTCGCGCCGGAGGCGGCATCGGTATAGCGCCCGTCGATGAAGGCCTGGGTACGGAAGGAGAGCGTGCGGGCACGCTCTTGCCAGGAGACCTGAGCAGCTGGTGCATTCATGGGACGCTTCGAGTCCTTCAGAAGGTCGGGGGGGTGCAGGCGCTGATGATCTCACACGCCTCGCGCCCGACGTTGCGAAAGCGATGCGGCAACTGGCTCGCGAAATAATAAGCCTCGCCGGGCCCGAGCACGCGCGTCGCCCCGCCGACGGTGAGCTCGATGCGGCCGCGGATCACGACGCCGGCCTCCTCGCCGCGGTGTGCCTGCATGTCATCGCCGGTGGCCGCCCCCGCCGCGTAGCGCTCGTGCAGCAGCGTGAGCTGCCGGCCCGGACGCTGGGCGGCGACCAGCCGCTGCGAGACCTCCGGGTTGCCGAGCTCGACCAGCTCCTCCGCCCCAAAGAAGGCCTGAGGAGCGGCGGAGAGATCGAGAGTGAAGAACTCGGCGAGCGCCATCGGCACGCCGTCGAGCACCTTCTTCAGCGAGCTGACCGACGGGCTCACGCGGTTCTGCTCTATAAGAGAGATGAGTCCGTTGGTGACGCCCGCACGGCGGGCGAGCTCGCGCTGCGACAACCCGAAGCTCACTCGCACGCTCCGCAGCCGTGCGCCGACGTCGATGCTCATGATGTTTAGGATCTTAGACGAGGGGCGCGAAATATGGGCTCGGGTGGCCTGCTTTGTCCACTTTATTTATCATCCGGCGCCCCACCCCCAAGGTCCGAGAAGCCCATGGCCGCCTCGACTGACGCGCTGAACCGCAGCGACCTCGAAGCTTTATGGATGCCGTTCACGGCGAACCGCCAGTTCAAGGCGAAGCCGCGCCTGCTCGCGCGCGCGAGCGGCATGCAGTACTGGACCACCGACGGCCGCGAGATTCTCGATGCCGTGGCGGGCCTGTGGTGCGTCAACGCCGGCCACGGCCGGCGCGAGATCACCGCGGCGGTCGCCGCGCAGCTCGAGGGGATGGACTACGCCCCGCCCTTCCAGATGGGGCACCCGGGAGCCTTCAGGCTCGCCAACGAGCTGGTGAAGATCGCCCCGAGCGGCCTCGATCACGCGTTCTTCACCAACTCGGGGTCGGAATCGGTCGACACCGCGCTCAAGATCGCCCTCGCCTATCACCGCGTGCGCGGCGATGCGGCGCGCACCCGCCTGATCGGCCGCGAGCGCGGCTATCACGGCGTGGGCTTCGGAGGAATCTCGATCGGCGGCATCTCACCCAACCGCAGGATGTGGTCCGCCGCGCTCATCCCGGGCGTCGATCACCTGCCGCACACCCATGACCTGGCGCGCAACGCGTTCTCGCGCGGCCTGCCCGAGCACGGCGTCGAGCTCGCCGATGAGCTCGAGCGGATCGTCGCGCTGCACGACGCCTCCACCATCGCCGCCGTGATCGTCGAGCCGATCGCGGGCTCGACCGGCGTGCTGCTGCCGCCGCGCGGCTACCTGAAGCGCCTGCGCGAGATCTGCGACCGGCACGGGATCCTGCTCATTTTCGACGAGGTGATCACCGGCTTCGGACGCACCGGCTCGCCGTTCGCCGCCCAGGAGTTCGGCGTGACCCCCGACATGATCACGCTCGCCAAGGGAATCACCAACGGCTGCGTGCCGATGGGCGCAGTGCTGGTGGGGAAACCCATCTACGAGGCCTTCATGCAGGGCCCGGACGGCATCGAGCTGTTCCACGGCTACACCTACTCGGCGCACCCGGTGGCCTGTGCGGCCGGCCTCGCCGCGCTCGGAATCTACGAGCGCGAGGGCCTGCTGACGCGGGCGCGCACGCTCGCGAAGGACTGGGAGGATGCGGCGCAGGGCCTGAAGGGCCTGCCGCACGTGATCGACGTGCGTACCTACGGGCTGATCTGCGGGCTCGAGCTCAGCTCCCAGACCGGCAAGCCGGGAGCGCGCGGCTTCGAGGTGTTCCAGAAGTGCTTCGAGCGCGGCGTGCTGGTGCGCCAGACCGGCGACATCATTGCGCTGTCGCCGCCGCTCATCGTCGAGCGGACGCACATCGAAAGGATCTTCGGCACGCTCAGCGAAGTGCTGCGCGCGCAGTAACTACTGCGGATGGAAGCGGCGCGCTCGCCGCTCGAGGCTGCGCGCCATCGCGGGCCAAAGCGGCCCGGTGCGAGGCTTCAGGCCTGCGGCTTGCCGCCGAAGTTCTTGACGCGGGACAGCACCGCCCACGCGACCAGCGCGATCACCACCGCGCTGCCGATCAGCAGCTCCGTCTCAGAGAAGCCGAAAGCGCCGCTACGCGACGCGACCACGGTTATCGTCTGCACCAGACACCTCCGCGGGCCGACACGACCCGAATCAAGCGCAGACTGAGACTCGCACCGCCGCCGCGCGCGGTGAAGCAAGCGGTCGCGGATCTGCGACGAGGTTCAACGCCGGGCGTCGTTATGTCAGGTGTGAGGCGGCTCGAAGATCGCGTAGATCTTGCTGCAGTCCTCCAGCACCTCCCAGGTGCCGGAGAAGCCAGCCGGCACGACGAACGCATCGCCCGGCCCGAAGGTGTGGCGCTCACCGGCGGCGCTCTCGATCACCACGCGCCCGGCGGTCATCACGCACAGCTCGTTCTCCGTGTAGCGCACCCGCCATTTGCCGCGTGACGCCGCCCAGCGCCCGGCGAAGAACTGCTGCGTGCCGTCGGTGTAGTAGTTCTGCACGCGCAGCTCCGGGGCGCCTGCGAGCAGGCGGTCGGCCGGCGGCTCGGAGACGTCCGCTTCCAGGGTGCCGTCGAGCCGGATGATGGAGGTGTTCATGGGGGCGCCGCTCAGGTACTGGGGAGCAGGAAATTCTAGCGCGAAGGTGCGCCGCGGACCCGAGGGTCCGCGGCATCACCTGGCGCCGCCCCGCCGCGCCCCTCACTGGCCGCCTCCGGGAGCCTCGGCGCCCTGGCCGGCGGCCGCCGTCACCGCCGGCGCTGCCGTCGCGCCGCGCTCGAGCCGCACCGTGACCCGCCGATCGAGCGCGTAGGCGTCGAGGTCGCCAGCCGCGCTGGTCGACTCGCTCGCGCCATGCGCCTCGATGATCAGGCGCTCGCGGCTCATGCCGCCGCAGACGAGCGCAGCGGCCACCGCCTCGGCGCGGCGCTGCGACAGGTCCTCGTTGTAAGCCGCAGCGCCGCGCGGATCGGCAAATCCGGCGACGCGCAGCTTCGCGTCAGGGACGGTCGCGGCGAGCGCCCCGAGCTTCAGCAGCGGCCCCATGTCCTCGACTTTGATCGAGACGTCGTCGGTGCGAAAGCTGACATCCATGCCGACGGCGTCGACCGCCGACAGCGTGTGCTCGAGCTGCGCGCCGTGGCTGCGCGACTCTGTCAGCGAGCCGTTGAGCTCGGTCAGGTTCGCGGCCAGCCGGGCGCGCTCAGCCTCGCTCTTGTGATAGCGATCGCCCATCAGACCGCCGGCGGCGGCGCCGATCACGGCGCCGATCGGCCCACCGGCCGCCGCTCCGACGGCGAGTCCCGTGACGATGCCGATGTCCTCCGCCCTGGCGTTGCTGTCGGGCCCGGTGTCGGTTCCCGCCCAGGCGGCCGAGCTGCCCAGGCAGGCCGCGGCGGCGAGGCCGAGCCCTGCGTGTCTCAAGTTGCGCGTAATCATGTTGCCTCCTCTCGTGGGTGGGTTTCGGTACCAGAGATAGTTCAGCGCGCTCGCGGGCCGCGCCGGTGATGCAAAGGGGTCAGCGGAGCGGATGCTTTGTGGCAGAAGATGGCAGCGTCCGCGGCGCGGCCATCGCCGTCCGCGTGCTTCGCTATACTGCGCACCCCCGGGAAAGCGGAACAAAGCGCCATGCGGCCTCTCCTCATCGCCTCGCTCGCCCTGGCGGCCGCCGCCGCGCCCATCGCTTCCCCGGCCGCCGACGGCGAGGTGCTGCGCACCACGCTCGCGAACGGCCTGCGCGTGATCGTGGTGCGTAACTCACTGGCGCCCGTAGTGACGACCTCGGTCAATTACCTGGTCGGCTCGGACGAAGCGCCGCCGGGCTTCCCCGGGACCGCGCACGCCGAGGAGCACATGATGTTCCGCGGCAGCCCGGGGCTGACCGCCGATCAGCTCGCCGACATCGGCGGCGTGCTCGGCGGGGATTTCAACGCCGACACGCGCGAAGGGCTGACGCAATACCTGTTTACCGTGCCCGCCGAGGACCTCGACGTGGCGCTGCACATCGAAGCGCTGCGCATGCGCGCGGCGCTCAACACGGCTCAAGAGTGGAGCCAGGAACGGGGCGCGATCGAGCAGGAGGTCGCGCAGGATCTTTCCGAGCCCGAGTATGTGCTGTACTCGAAGCTGCGCGCCCGGATGTTCGCCGGCACGCCGTATGCGCACGATGCGCTCGGCACGCGGCCCTCGTTCCAGAAGACGACCGCCGCGATGCTGAAGAGCTTCCACGAGACCTGGTACGCGCCGAACAATGCCGTCCTGGTGATCGCGGGCGATGTCGACCCGCAGAGCGCGCTCGCCGAGGTGCAGAGCCTGTTCGGCGACATCCGCCCGAAGAAACTGCCGCCGCGTCCGGCGGTGCATCCGCGCCCGGTCGCGCCGGGCTCGTTCACCGTCGACACCGACCGCCCGAGCGGCACGCTGATGGTCGCGCTGCGCACGCCCGGCCCGCGTTCCGCGGACTTCGCCGCGCTCGAGGTGCTCTCGGATGTGCTCAGCAACCGGCGCTTCGATCTCTACGGCCTCGTGCCGCAGGGCAAGGCGATTGCCGCGGAGTTTTCCCTCGACCCGTTACCGGAAGCAGGGCTCGCCTATGCGGTGGCCTCGTTCACGGCGGGGAGCGAGCCCGAAGCACTCGAGAGCGAGGTGCGCGCGATCCTCGCGCGGGTCGCGCGCCAGGGCGTGCCCGCCGAGCTGGTCGAGGCGGCCAAGCTCCAGGAGCGCAGCGATGCCCAGCTGCAGCGTAACTCGATCGGCGAGCTCGCCGCGGTCTGGTCGGATGCGGTCACGATCTTCGGGCTCGAGTCTCCCGACGATGACCTGAAGCGTATCGAGCAGGTGACGGTTGCGGACGTGAATCGAGTCGCGCGCAAATACCTCGACCTCGAGCACGCCGTCACCGGCGTCATGCTGCCGCGCGGCTCGGGTCGGCCGGTTCCCGGCGGCGGAGGCTTCGGCGGACACGAGGCGATCGAGCTCGGTGAGGCCCACGGAACCGCGCTGCCCTCGTGGGCCGCCAAGGCACTCGCGCGGCTCGAAGTGCCGCCTTCCACGCTTCACCCGGCAGTCAGCACGCTGCCGAACGGGCTCACGCTGATCGTGCAGAGCACGGATGTGAGCGACACGGTGAGCGTCTACGGCCACATCCGCAATCGCCCCGAGACCGAGGAGCTCGCCGGGCAGGAAGGCGTCAGCCAGGTACTCGAGCGGCTGCTGCCCTACGGCAGCGAGCGGCTCGACCGGCTCGCGTTTCAGGGTGCACTCGATGCCATCGGCGCACGCGAGCACGCCGGCACCGACTTCTCGGTGCAATCGCTCGCGGAGCATTTCGACCGGGCGCTCGAGCTGCTCGCGGACAACGAGCTGCATCCGGCGCTGCCGCCGGCCGCGCTCGAGGTGATCCGCGCCCAGGTGGCGCAGGGCGTGGCGGCCCGCAACGTGAGCCCGGGGTTCCTCACGCAGCATTCACTGCGCGCGGCGCTCTTTCCCGCCGACGACCCGAGCCTGCGCATGGCGACGCCCGAGTCGGTGCGCTCGCTCAGCGACGCAACGGTGCGCGCCTACTACCAGAAAGTGTTCCGCCCGGACCTCGCGACGATCGTGATCATCGGCAAGGTCGAGCCCGCGGCCGCCGCCGCCGCGGTCGCGCATTATTTCGGCGCCTGGAGCGCGCTGGGCCCCGCGCCGCCGCTCGAGCTGCCCGCCGCCCCGCCGAATCAGGCCGGCGTCATCGCGGTCCCCGACGCGAGCCGGGTGCAGGACCGGGTCGTGCTGGCCCAGAACCTCGCCCTGACGCGCGCCGACGCCGACTACTACCCGCTGGAGCTCGGCAACGCGGTGCTCGGGGGCGGCTTCTACTCGACCCGGCTCAGCATCGACCTGCGCAAGAACGCGGGGCTGGTCTACGGTGTCGAGTCGCTGCTGCAGGCGGGCCGTACGCGCAGCGTCTATCTGGTCGAATACGCGAGCGACCCGCAGAACGTCGTCAAGGCCGCCGCCATGGTGGCGCGCGAGCTCACCACCATGCAGGAGACACCCGTCGGCGCCGACGAGCTGACGCGCGTCAAGGCCCACCTGCTGCGGCAGATTCCGCTCTCCGAGGCCGGGGTCGCCGAGATCGCCCAGGGAATTCTCGGGCGGCGCGACCTGGGGCTGCCGCTCGATGAGCCGACGATTGCGGCGCGCCACTTCGTGGAGCTGGAGGCGCCGGCGGTGCAGGCCGCGTTCCGCAAATGGCTGCGACCCGCCGACCTGGTGCGGGTCAGCGAGGGACCCACGCCACCGTAGCGGACGCCGCGCGATCATGCAGCGTCCGTTCGCCGCCACGCTCGCCGCCCTGGCGCTGGCGCTCGCTGCCCCGGGCCTGCTGCCTGCGGCATCGGTCCACCCGGACGACTGCCTGACGGCGCGGCGGAAAGACACGAGTCATGAGGCCGCGTGCTACTCACTGGTGCACGACGGCGAGCAGCGAACCCTGCGGATCTACGTCCCGCCCAAACACGCCGAGCCTCTGCCCGTCGTCCTGGTGCTGCACGGCGGCGGCGGAACCGGTGGCGGCATGGAGTGGCTCACACGGCGCGGTTTCAACCGCATCGCGGACCGCGACGGCGCCGTCGTCGTCTATCCGGACGGCATCGATCTTGGCTGGAACGACGGACGCGGCGCCAACCGTTCGGCCGCGGATGCCGCAGTCGATGATGTCGGGTTCCTGCGCACCCTGCCCGGGCAGCTCGCGACGCTGCACCCCATCGATCGCACGCGACTCTACGTCACCGGGATCTCCAATGGCGGCATGATGTCCTACCGGCTCGCCTGCGATGCGGCCGAGGTATTCGCCGCCGCAGCGCCGGTCGCCGCCAACATGGCGGTGGAGCTCGACGGGGCGTGCCACCCGGCGCGCGCCATGCCGCTGCTCATCATGAACGGAGTCGACGATCCCATCATGCCGTGGAAAGGCGGTGTGATCCGCGTGCTGTGGATGACGGCACGGTGCTCTCCAGTGAGCAGAGCGCGGCCCGCTGGCTCTCGCTCGATCATTGCGGTGCGCTCGAGCCGCAGCAGGTCCTGGAGGCCAACCCGGCGGACGGCACCTCGGCAGTGCCGCGCAGCGCCCGCTGCGCCGACGGCGGCGAGGTGCGCCTCTACGAGATCCGCGGCGGCGGCCACACCTGGCCGAAGGGTGAGCCGTACCTGGGTCCGCGTGTCGTCGGCCGCGTCAGCCAGGCGCTCGACGCCAACGAGACCATCTGGGCGTTCTTTCGCCAGCAGGCGCGGCGTTCATCAAACTGACACCCGCCGAAGGCGACGTGTCAGACTATCCCGATCGGGAGATGGCCTGTGGACCGTCCAGACGGTAGGGTCTCCCGCCTCGTCGAAATCCAGGGGATCGACCGCGTACAGCTCCCGGCTGCGCCCGACACTGTATGTACTTCCGCCAACCCATTCCGCTGCGCCCGGCGCGCGACCGGCTGCTCGACGCGGCAGAGCGAGTGGTGGTCGAGTCGGGCGCAACCCACCTGACCCTGGATGCCGTGGCAAGGTCTGCGGGCGTCAGCAAAGGTGGGCTCCTGTATCACTTTCCCTCCAAGGAGGCGCTGCTCGAGGGCATGCTGTCGCGGCATTTCCAGGACGTGGATGCCGAGGTCGCGAAGCGACTCGCACGCCGCACCGGGAAGGGAGCACGCCGTGGCAACGGCAGCTCGCGCCGCGCGCTCAGGCCTGCGCGCGCCGAGAGGCTCAGCGAGCGGGTGCGCGTCCTGCTCGAGCTGCACCCGGAGCGCCCGGCGGTCGGCGCGGCCATGGTGGCCGCCTCCGCGGACAGTCCGGAGCTCATGGCGGGCTGCCGCGCGGAGTACCGCAAGCTGCTCGATGAGTTTTCCAGGCTGCCGGGCGGATTCGAGCGCACCGCGATGCTGCTGCTTGCCGTGCAGGGGCTGCTGCTCGCCGAGCTGCTGCACCTGTCGCCCTATACCCCCCAGGAGCGTTCCCGGCTCGCCAGGGCGTTGCTGCGGGAGGCCGATCAGTGCGGGAGCACGCGATGACACGGAGCGCACGCCGACTCTCTCTGACTGTGCTGGCCGCCGCGGTGGTCTCGGCCTGCGCCGTCGGACCCGACTTCCACGCGCCGGCCCCGCCCGCCACCACACATTACACGCGCGCGCCCGAGCCCACCGGCACGGTCGCGGCTCCGGGCGCGAGCGGCACCGCCCAGACCTTCAGCACCGAGCGCGACATTCCCGCGGACTGGTGGACGCTGTTTCACTCGCAGCCGCTCGATGAGCTGGTGCGCCAGGCGCTCACCGACAGCCCGAGCGTGCAGGCCGCGCAGGCGACGCTGCTCACCGCGGTCGAGACCTGGAAGGCCGAGCGCGGCGGGCTGCTGCTGCCCGCCGTCGACGCCCAGGGACTCGCTGAGCGGCAGCGCGAGCCGGGCGCGGTAGTCGGCGAGCCGCAGATTCCCGGCCTGATCTTCAACCTGTTCGACGCCTCGGTCGGCGTCACCTACCGGCTCGATCTCTTCGGCGCCTCGCGCCGCCAGGTGGAGGCGCTGCGCGCCCAGGCGCAGTACCAGCGCTGGGAGTTCGAGGCGGCGCGCCTGGCGCTCACCGCCAACGTCATCACCACGGCGGTCAACATCGCCTCGCTGCATGCGCAGACCTCGGCCCTCGCCGACATCATCGCGAGCGAGCGCGATCAGCTGCAGGTGGTGCAGCGGCAATTCGACGCGGGCGCCGCCTCGCGCTCCGACGTGCTCGCGCAGCAGACCCAGGTCGCCGACAACGAGGCGCAGCTGCCGGCGCTCGAGAAGCAGCTCGCCCAGGCGCAGCATCGCCTGGCGGTGCTCGTCGGTCGCACCCCGGACGATGCCACGGTCCCAGATTTCACCCTCGATCAGCTCACGCTGCCCGCGGAGCTGCCGCTCAGCGTGCCGTCGAAGCTGGTGCGCCAGCGCCCCGACGTGCAGGCGGCGGAGGCGCTGCTGCATCAGTCGACCGCACAGCTCGGCGTGGCTACCGCCAACATGTATCCGCAGCTGAACCTCACCGGCTCCATCGGCTCGGAGACCGTCCAGGCGAGCGAGCTATTCAAGACCGGCTCCGCCGCCTGGAACATCGGCGGCTCCCTCACGCAGCCGCTGTTTCACGGCGGCGCGCTCGTGGCTCGGAAGCACCAGTACCAGGCGAGCTACGAGGCCGCCGTCGCGCAGTACCGGCAGACGGTGCTGTCGGCTTTCGAGAACGTCGCGGACACCCTGGTCTCGCTCGAGGAAGATGCCAGCACGCTCGAGCAGGCGCACCGCGCGGCTCGTGCGGCGGCGGCGATGAGTCGCGACACGACGTCGCGCTACCAGCTCGGCTCGACGCAGTTCTATGCG
>DASPSF010000051.1:0-29924 GCA_035624075.1 Steroidobacteraceae bacterium
CTCGACAGCGGGTGTGTATGGGGTGGAGCGCTCACCGCACTCGACCTCGATGAAGCGCGCCCCCCGGTGAGCGTACCCTGCCGGGGCTACCAGGAGCCCGACGACTAGGGCTCAGCTACGTACCCAGGTCCCCACGACACGCTGATCTGCGGCGTGCCCGCGAGGTAGATCCCCGGCGGCAGCTCGAGGTCCATCGGCTTCACGCCCGAGGAGTCGATCGGCAGCACCTCGCGCGCGGCACCGCGCACCTCGAGCGCGCCGAACGCGCCCGGCTGCACACGGAAAGCGAGCCGCACCGGCCAGGGGTTGCCGGCCGCCGGCGTGAGCACGATGCTGCCTGAGCCGCTCACGCCGCTCAGGTCGATGAGCAGCGTGTTGCGCTTCCAGTACTGCGCGGGCGCCGCAGTGCCGCTCACCTCGAGCGCGTGCACCGCAGCCGGCGATGGCGGGGGCGCATGGTGCCACGGCCAGTGCAGGTGGCTGCAGGCGCCGAGCGTGAGCAGCGCAGCGAGCGCCGCGGCGCGCGCCGTCAAGCCCCCAGCCAGCCTCGCCTCCATGGGATTCTCCTCGCTTTGCCGCAACGCGTACCATACGCGAAACAGGCGGAGGACACATGCAATCCCTGGCTGCATTCAACTTCCGGCAGTGGATCGACGCCAACCGGGCGCAACTCAGGCCCCCGGTGGGCAACAAGCGGGTATTTCGCGACGGCGACTTCATCATCATGGTGGTGGGTGGCCCCAACGCGCGCAAGGACTACCACGTCGACCCGGGCCAGGAGTTCTTCTACCAGCTCGAGGGCGACATGGTGCTGAAAACCATCCAGGACGGCCGCGCCGTGGACGTGCCGATCCGCGCCGGCGAGGTGCTGTTGATTCCGCCCAACCTGCCGCACTCGCCGCAGCGGCCCGCCAACACCGTGGGTCTGGTCATCGAACGCACCCGCCGCGCGGGCGAGCTCGACGGCTTCCAGTGGTACTGCGAGCGCTGCGGCAATCGCCTGTACGAGGAGTTCTTCCAGCTGAGCGACATCGAGAAAGAGCTCGCGCCGGTGTTCGAGCGCTTCTACTCGAGCCTCGAGCGGCGCACCTGCACGCGCTGCGGCGCGGTGCTGGAGCGCGCCTGAGCCATGAATGCGCGCATCGCGCTCGGCGGCCTCGAGGTTGGCGTCGACCTCGCGCACCCGGTGAGCCTCGCGCTCGAGCTGGACTTCGCCGGGCCGCAGCCGCGCCACTTCGGCGCGCCGCCTGCCAGCGCGCGCCCGTTCGAGGCACCGGGCTTTCCGGGCAGCGTGGCGCGCGGCGCGAGCTGCAATTGCGAAGTGATCTCGCTCACCCCGCATTGCAACGGCACCCACACCGAGTGCGTGGGACACCTCACCCGCGAGCGGCTCGATGCGAACCGCGTCGCCCCTCTGGGTCTCCTGCCGGCGCTGCTGGTCACCGTCGACCCGGAGCCTGCCGGCGCCAGCGCCGAGGGCAGCGATCCCGAGCCGCGCAGCGGCGACCTGCTGGTGACGCGGCGCGCCCTCGAGCGCGCCTGGCCGCAACGCCCACCCTTCGAGGCGCGTGCGCTCATCGTGCGCACGCGGCCCAACCGCGCCGACAAGCGCGTGCACGACTATTCGGCCGAGACGCCGCCCTACCTGACGCGCGAGGCGGCCGAGCTCCTCATCGGGCGCGGCATCGCACACCTGGTCGTCGACCTGCCGTCGATCGACCGGGCGCGGGATGAAGGGCGCCTCACCGCCCACCGGATATTCTTCGGCCTGCCGCCCGCGTCCAGCGCGCTCGCCGATGCCACGCGGCCCGGCGCCACCGTCACCGAGCTCGCCTTCGTGCCGGAAGAGGCGCGTGACGGCGCCTGCCTGCTCGAGCTGCAGCTGCCCGCGCTCGGCGGCGATGCGGTGCCGAGCCGGCCGCTGCTCTACCCGATCGCCTCATGAGCGCGGGCGCAATCGGCGCGGAGATCCTGGCGCGCGCCCGCGCCCGCGACATCGCGGACCCACTGCGAGGCTTCCGCGAGCGTTTCGCGCTGCCGCTGGACGCGCGCGGCGCGCCACTCGTCTACCTCTGCGGCCACTCCCTCGGGCTGCAGCCGCTCGCGGCGCGCGAGCTCGTCATCGAGGAGCTCGACGAATGGGCGCAGCGTGCCGTCGAAGGTCACGAGCATGCGCGCCGCCCGTGGGTGCCGTATCACCAGAACCTGCGCAGCGGGCTCGCGCTGCTCACGGGCGCCAGGCCGGGCGAAGTGGTGGCGATGAATTCGCTCACCGTGAATCTGCACCTGATGTTCGCGAGCTTCTATCGCCCCGTGGGCGAGCGGCGGCGGATCCTGATCGAGGCCGGCGCCTTCTCCTCGGACCGGCACGCGGTCGCCTCGCAGATCGCCTGGCATGGCCTCGACCCACATGACGATCTCATCGAGCTCGCCCCCGCGGCCGGCGCCGACCTGATAGAGGAGCGCGCCATCGAGGCGCTGCTCGGCGAGCGCGGCCGCGAGATCGCGCTCGTCTGGTGGCCCGGCGTGCAGTTCCGCACCGGCCAGGCCTTCGACATCGCGCGCATCGCGCGCGCCGCGCACGCCCACGGCTGCCTCGCCGGCTTCGACCTGGCGCACTCCATCGGCAACATGCCGCTCGCGCTGCACGACAGCGCGGCCGACTTCGCCGTGTGGTGCAGCTACAAGTACCTGAACGGCGGCCCGGGCGCGATCGGCGGCTGTTTCGTGCACGAGCGCCACACCGGCGCGCTGCCGAAGAGCGCGCACCGCGGCGCGCTGCCGGGCGCGCGCCTCGCCGGCTGGTGGGGCCACGAGGAGGACACGCGCTTCCTCATGGAGGCCGAGTTCCACGCCGCCGACGGCGCCGACTCCTGGCAGGTGAGCAATCCGCCGATCCTCGCCGCGGCACCCCTGCTCGCCTCTCTCGGGCTGTTCGAGGCGGCGGGCATGGAGCGGCTGCGCGAGAAGTCGCTCGCCCTGACCGCTTTTCTCGAGGAGCTGCTGCGTCCGCTCGAGTCGCAGGTGCAGATCCTCACGCCGCGCGAGCCGGCCGCGCGCGGCTGTCAGCTGTCGCTGCGCATCGTGGGCGGTGCCGGCCCGGGTAAGCGGGTCTTCGAGCATCTGCGCCGGGCCGGAGTGATCTGCGACTGGCGCACGCCGGACATCATCCGCGTGGCGCCGGTGCCGCTCTACAACCGTTTCGAGGACGTGGCACTGTTCGCCGAGCGTCTCACGCGCGTGCTCTGGGGAGGCGCGTGAGCAGCGCCGCCGGCAAGCACGTCAACATCATCGGCGCCGGGCTCGCGGGCGCGCTGCTCGCCGTGCTGCTGGCACGGCGCGGGCTGGCCGTGACGCTGCACGAGCGCCGCCCCGATCCGCGCCAGGCGGCGCCTGAGCGCGGCCGCTCGATCAACCTGGCACTGGCCGCGCGCGGCATCCGCGCGCTCGAGCAGGCCGGAGTCATGCAGCAGGTGCGTCCGCTCATGATCGCGATGCGCGGGCGCATGGTGCACGAGCGCTCGGGCGCGAGTGCGCTGCAGCCCTACGGGCAGCGCGAGCACGAGGTCATCTATTCGGTGGGCCGCGCCGATCTGAATCGTGTGCTGATCGAGGAGGCGCTGCGGCATCCGAACGTGACGGTGCGCTTCAACCAGCAGTGCACCGGCGTGGACACGCGCGGCAACCGGCTGCGTCTGCGCGATGCGGTGAGCGGCACGGAGCACGAGCTCGACCTCGCGCCTGCAATCGCTACCGACGGGGCGGGCTCGGCGGTGCGCGCCAGCCTCGCGGCCGGGGGCCAGGTCACGGTGCGCGAGCAGTGGCTCGACCACGACTACAAGGAGCTGACCGTCCCGCCGCTCGCCGGCCGGCCGGCGCTCGAGGCTCACGCGCTGCACATCTGGCCGCGCGGCGGCTTCATGCTGATCGCGCTGCCCAACACGGACGCGAGTTTCACCGCGACGCTGTTCCTCGCGCGTGCCGGAGCGCAGGGGTTCGCCTCCCTCGGCGGCGGCGCCGCGGTCGCGCGCTTCTTCGCCGAGCAGTTCCCCGACGCCGTACCGCTCCTGCCGCATCTGCTCGCGGAGTTCGCGCAGCATCCGCAAGGCCAGCTCGGCACCGTGCACACCGCTCCCTGGCAGCTCGAGGGCAAGGTGCTGCTGCTCGGCGACGCCGCGCACGCCATCGTGCCCTTTCACGGCCAGGGGATGAACGCCGCCTTCGAGGACTGCCGGGTGCTGGATGAGCTGCTCGACCAGCACGAGGACTGGGAGATGCTGTTCGCGGAGCTCGAGCGCGCGCGCCGCCCCAACACCGAGGCGATTGCGCAGATGGCGCTCGAGAACTACATCGAGATGCGCGACACGGTGCTCGATGCGCGCTTCCTGCGCCTGAAGGCCCTGGGCCTGACGCTCGAGCGGCGCTTCCCCGACCGCTTCATCCCGCGCTACTCCATGGTGATGTTCCACCCGGAGATTCCTTACGCCGAGGCGCTGCGCCGCGGCCGGGTGCAGGCGCAGCTGCTGGAGGAGCTCGATCCCGGGGAGGGAGCCGCGACCGGCGCCGGCCCCGATCTGAGCCGCGCCGAGCAGCTGATACGCGAGCGGCTGCCGCCGATCGCGTAGCGAGGGCCAGGTTCAGGGCGCGGGTCGAACCACCTGCAGCTGGTTCCAGTCCCCGCCGAGGTGTCCGTTCGGATTGAAGTTGGGGTCGTCGCTCATCACGTACTCATTGGAGCCGTTGAGCCAGGCGTGATCGTAGAGATTGCTGAGCTCCATCGTCTTGCCGGTCGTCGGATCGCGGAACGTCTGTACACCACGGACGATCTGGTCCTCCCCGCGTGCTGCCTGGTTGGCCCCCTGTGCCGCCCTCGCCGTGACACCCATGATGGTCTGGGCGACGTGCTGCTGAAATGCGGCGATCGCCGAGTCGATGGCGGCTTCCTTGCGCGCCTCGACCTGGTACAGCTTGGCGATGAATCCGGCCGAATAGGACTGCCATTTCGGCTCGGGATGAATCGAGCTCATCATCACCTTGAGGAGCTTGTCGTTGCCATCGAGCTTGCCCTTGGGGGTCTTCAACACCATCGCATCGATCGCGTGGCAGTCGTAGAAGGTCCCGCGTCCCTGGCGGAATGCGCGCGTCACGACCACCACCGTCACCCAACTCTCGGCCGGCTTGCCGTCGGCCTCGGTCTCGACGCGCGCGCGAACGGCGTCGGTCTGAGTCCCGCTGTTGTCGCCGGCCGCATCCGCCGGCAGCCCGAGTTGCAGCCGCGCCACCCGGTTGAGCTCCGGGAATGCCTCGGCCGAGACGACCTTGGCGCTCGGGTCGAGCATCTTCTGGCGCAGATAGGTTTCCGCGTTGATCGGCTTGTCCACCGGGCACGGCTTGCCTCCGACGCCCAGCTGCCGCCGCGTGGGATCCGTCAGCTTGCGATAGGCAGCCGGGTCGTCCGTGTACTGCCAGCTGTAGTTGGGGGCGCCGATAAACGCCGATTCGCCGTCGGGGCTCGTGGCCTGCCACGCGACCGCATAGAAGTCCGAGAAGCATCCCTCCTGACTGTTGGCGGCCACACTCCCCTTGAAGTCCCAGGTCGATGGGATCAGCAGATCCTCGGCCGGCATGTCAGTCGTGCCCGGGCCGAGAGAGGGATCGGCCACGTGGGCGACGATCTGCACCTGCTTCAGGCGCAGGTACCCGCCGGGCGTGGCATCTTTGGCACTCGAGCCGCCGTGGGACGCTTGCGACGATTTCGCCGCAGTGCCGACCGCGGGCGGCGAGCCGGAGGTCGCTTGAGGCGCCGCGGGCAGGGAAGCCGCCGCGGCGGCTCCGGCAGACGGCGAGGCAGCTGGCGCAGCGCCGGATGCTGAGGCGCCACCGCCGCTCGCGGCCTGTGCGGCTTGCCTGCACTGATCTGACAGCGAGTCCCGGTGCTCCTTGAGGCAGGCGATGATCCGGCCTCCGCCGGCCGGAACTCCGGCGCAAAACCGCTGCGCGTCCGCCGCACAGGCCGCCCGAAGTGCCGCGAGTGCCGACGCATCCTGCGCGAAGGCGGCTGGGCTGGTGAGGAGCGCGCCACAGACGAACAAGACTGGGGTGCGGAGCGTCGGCATCTTCAAAATCTCGTCAATGCGGCCGGGGGGCGGAAGGCGAGTTGCGCCGCTCGAGCGTCACGAAGGTGATCGGATGCGCATGGCGCTCGTCGGCCGGTTGGGTATGGTAGTCGAGGTCGTCCCACTGCGCCGGATCGAACGCGGGAAAATACGTGTCGCCCGGAATGTCGGCGTGCACGTGGGTGAGGTAGATGCGCCGCGCGAACGGCAGCAGCAGTTTGTAGATCTCCGCACCGCCGATCACCACCAGCTCGTCGCAGGTGCGCGTCTGCAGCAGCGCCTCTTCCACCGAGTGCACCGGGATCACGCCGGCCGCGCGCCAGTCGCGGTCGCGCGTCAGCACGAGATTGGCGCGCCCGGGAAGCGGGCGGCCGATCGCCTGGAAGGTCTTGCGCCCCATCAGGATCGGCTTGCCGAGCGTGAATTCCTTGAAGCGCTTCAGGTCCTCGGGCAGTCGCCAGGGCAGCGCGTTGTCGCGGCCGATGACGCCGTTCTGCGCCATGGCGACGATCAGTGAGATCAGTGGCCGCTCCGGCTCGCTCATGTGACGGCATTATTACAAGCCGTCTTTCAGATCTCCACCGCGGTATTGAGGACCACGACGTCACGGAAGGGCATGCGGAAGAACTCCGCCGCCTGCGTGCTGTATTGCTGCATGCGCGCAAACAGCCGCCGCTGCACGCCGCGCACGCCGGGCAGCGGGCGGGCGCGCACCACGTGGCGGCCGACGAAGAACGAGCTGTCCTCGGTGAAGACGCGCAGCCCGCGTGTGCGGCACGCCTTGAGCGCCTCGGCGACGTCCGGGGTCTCCATGAAACCGAAGCGCGCGGTGATGTAGTAAACGCCCGGAACCGGCTCCTCGATGTTGAGCCGTCCGGCCGGATCCTGGCGCGGCGTATCGGCGATCTCGACGTTCAGGATGATGACCCGCTGATGCACCACGCCGTTGTGCTCGATGTTGCGGATGAGCGCCGACGGCACCAGCGTCGAGTTGCTGGCGAGGAACACCCCGGTGCCGGGGACGCGCTGCACGCCGGCCACGAGCTTCGGCAGCTCGCTGCGTGGCACCGCGAGCTTGGCGAGTGCCGCGCGCAGCTCGAGGCGGCCACTGCGCCAGGTCATGAAGATGAAGTACAGGATCGCGCCGAGGGTGAGCGGGATCCAGCCGCCGGCGGGCACCTTGGTCATGTTGCCGGCGACGAAGGCGAGGTCGGTGACCAGCATCAGGCCGAAGACCCCGGCGACCCGCCACTTCGGCCAGTTCCACTGCGTGGCGGCGACGAAGGCCCCGAGGACGGTCGTGACCGCCATGGTGCCGACCACGGCGGCACCGTAGGCGCCGCCCAGTGCGTCGGATGAGCCGAAGCCAACCACGAACAGAATCACCGCGGGGAATACCAGCCAGTTGACGATCGGCACGTAGATCTGGCCCTGCTCGAGCGCCGAGGTCTGCAGCACCTTGAGTCGCGGCAGCAGGTCGAGGTGCACCGCCTGGCTCGCCATGGAGAATGCGCCGGAGATCGTGGCCTGCGAGGCGATGACCGTCGCAAACGTCGCCAGGATCACCAGCCACGGCAGCACCGCCGCTGGCACCAGGTGATAGAGCGGGTGCTCGACCGGTTTGCCGAGCTCGAGCAGCAGCGCCCCCTGGCCGAAGTAGTTGATGACCAGCGCCGGCCCGACCAGCGCGAACCACGCGAAGCGCACCGGCCGCTTGCCGAAGTGGCCCATGTCCGCGTACAGCGCCTCGCCGCCGGTGATGGCGAGGAAGGCCGCGCCGATGATCGCGAGCGCCACCGGCGGCCGGTGAAGCAGCAGCGCGAGTCCGTAGCCCGGATTGAGCGCCACCAGGATCTGCGGGTTGCGCGCGATCGGAACCGCGCCGATCACCGCGATCACGACGAACCACAGGACCATGATGGGGCCGAACAGCGCCGCCACGGCTGCCGTGCCGCGGTGCTGGTGGGCGAACAGCACGGTGATGACGGCGATGGTGGCCGGTATCACCCAGCGCTTGAAGTCGGGACTCAGGACCTCGAGGCCCTCGACGGCGCTCAGCACCGAGATCGCCGGCGTGATGAGCGCGTCGCAGAAGAAGAACGCGGTGCCGGCGAGCGCGAGCCCCACCGCCACCCTGGCCCAGGTGCTGCCGGTGATGAGGCGCCGCTGCGCGAGCGCGAACAGTGCGAGGATCCCGCCCTCGCCCTGGTTGTCGGCCCGCATGATCACCGTGAGGTATTTCAGGCTCACCGAGATGGTGAGCGCCCAGAAGATGAGCGACAGCACGCCGAGCACCGCCTCGACATCGAACTGGCCGGCGGCGCCGAGCGCGGCCTCCATGGTGTAGAGCGGGCTCGTGCCGATGTCGCCGTACACGATGCCGGTCGCGGCCACCACGGTAGCCAGCCTGAAGGGGCGCGCCTGGTTCATGCCGTCAGCGACGCTTCTGGCCGCGGCGCGTGCGCGCCCGCGCTGCCCGCCGCGGCGGCCACATCATGGTGCCGCGGCAGCCCGGCAAGCCGCAGTGGCAGGCGAAGATCACGTCGATGTCCGGCGGATCGCCGGCTTCGCGCTGGATCTGGTAGTCGTAGGTGAGCTCCTCCCCGGGCGCGATCGGGCGGATCGCGTCGATGAAGACCCGTGCCTGCTCGATCACCGACTCGCAGTTGGGTTGGCAGGCGTGATTGACGAAGCGCGCCTCGTTGCCCGCGACGCCGGCGTCGATCACCGTCGTGTCGTCGGCGATGAACAGGAACGTGTGGTTGTCGTCGGCGCTCTTGCCCTCGTAGCGCCGATCGGCCTCCTGGTGCGAGATGCGCTCGCCGAGGTACTCGATCACGCGCGTACCCCGCTCGATGCGCTCGAGCGCAAACACGCCGAGCCCGTGCAGGGGGGAAGCACGCACCTCGATCGACGGCTTCATACCGCCACCGGCGCCTTGATGGTCGGGTGATGGCGGTAATCCACGAACTCGAAGTCCTCGAAAGCGTAGTCGAAGATGCTGGGCGGCCGCCGCCGCAGTCTGAGATGCGGCAGCGGGTACGGTGCGCGCGACAGCTGCAGGTCCGCCTGCTCGAGGTGATTCAGGTACAGGTGGCAGTCGCCGCCGGTCCAGACGAGCTCCCCGGGCTCGAGGTCGCATTGCTGCGCGAGCATGTGGGTGAGCAGCGCGTAGCTCGCGATGTTGAAGGGCACGCCGAGGAAGAAGTCGCAGCTGCGCTGGTAGATCTGCAGCGACAGCCGGCCGGCGGCGACGTACAGCTGGAACAGCAGATGACAGGGCGCGAGCGCCATGCGCTCGAGCTCGCCCACGTTCCAGGCGCTCACCAGGTTGCGGCGCGAGTTGGGCTCGCGCTTCAGCCGCTCGACCGCCTGGGAGATCTGGTCGATGGTGCGGCCGTCGGCCGCGCCCCAGGCGCGCCACTGCCGGCCGTACACCGGACCGAGCTCGCCGCGCTCGTCGGCCCACTCGTCCCAGATGGTCACGCCGTGCTCGTGCAGCCAGGCGGTGTTGGTATCGCCGCGCAGGAACCACAGCAGCTCATAGATCACCGCCGGCAGATGGATCTTCTTGGTGGTGACCAGCGGAAATCCCTGCGAGAGATCGCAGCGCAGCTGATGCCCGAAGAGCGACAGCGTGCCGGTGCCGGTGCGGTCCTCCTTGCGCACGCCCTCGGTGCGGATGCGGCGCAGCAGCTCGAGATACTGCTTCATGCCGGCCCGGCGGCGAAGTTGCCCGAGGGCGTGCGGCTGCGATAGGCCCAGCCGAGCAGCGCGACTCCGGCGATGATCATGGGCAACGACAGCAGCTGGCCCTCGGTGAGCCAGCCGCCGGCGAGATAGCCGATGTGCTCATCCGGCACGCGCACGAACTCGATCAGGAAGCGCACCGTGCCGTAGATGATGAGGAACAGGCCCGACGGCGCGAGCCGCGGCCGCGGCCGCGACGTGAACCACCACAGCACGGCGAACAGCAGCAGCCCCTCGAGGGCCGCCTCGTACAGCTGCGAAGGGTGGCGCACCTGGCCGTTCACCTCGAAACCCCACGGCACGGTGGTGGTCTTGCCCCACAGCTCGCCGTTGATGAAGTTGCCGATGCGGCCGAAGAACAGCCCGAGCGGCGGCAGCGGCGCGGTGAAATCGTACACGTCGCCGACGCTGCGCCCGCGGCGCCAGGCGAACAGCGCCATGGCCGCCGCCACGCCGAGCAGGCCGCCGTGGAAGGACATGCCGCCCTCCCAGATCTTGAGGGGATACCACACGTCGCCCGCCCAGAACTTGAGGCCATAGAACAGCACGTAACCGATGCGCCCGCCGAGGATCACGCCGAGCATGCCGAAGAAGATCAGATCGTCGACGTCGGCGGGCTTCCAGGTGGAGCGCGGCGCCGCGGCGCGCCGGCGCGCCAGCCACCAGGCGCTGGCGAAGCCGAGCAGGTACATGATCCCGTACCAATGCACCTTGATCGGGCCGAGGTGGAACGCGATCGGATCGAAGCCGGGGAACTTCAGCATGAGGCGCGTTAGTTTAGCGGTTTAGGCGAGCTCGCGCGTCACGCGGCAGAAGAACGCCTTGAGGTAACGCGTCTCGGGAATCGCCGGGTGCACCGGGTGGTCGGGCGATTGCCCGCCGGCCTCGAGGATCTGCACGAAGCGCCCGCTGTGGCGCGCGGCGAGCTGGATGGCGGCCATGAGCTCTTCGGCAGCGAGGTGATAGGAGCACGAGCACGACACCAGCAGGCCCTCATCCTCGAGCAGCCCGAGCGCGAGCTGATTGAGCTTGCGGTAGGCGGCCTGACCCTGCGGAATGTCCTTCTTGCGCTTGATGAACGCCGGCGGATCGAGGATCACCACGTCGTAGCGTGCGCCCTGGTCGTTCAAGGTCCTGAGGGCCTCGAAGGCGTCCGCCCGCAGCGTCTCGAGCTCGAGTTTATTGCGCGCGGCGTTGGCCGCGGCGAACTCGAGCGCCGCCTGCGAGGAGTCGACACACACGGCGCGCGCAGCTCCCGCACGCAGCGCCGTGATCGCCCAGGCGCCCACGTAGGAGCACACGTCGAGCACGCGGGCACCTGGGGCGAGGTAGCGCGCGAGGCGCGCGCGATTTGCGCTCTGGTCATAGAACCAGCCGGTCTTCTGCCCGTGCGCAAGCGGCGCCGTGAAGCCGAGCTGCGACTCCATCACGGTCAGCTCGTCCGGCACCGTGCCGAAGGCGAGCTGCGCTTCCTGCGGCAGTTGCTCGAGATCGCGCGCCGCGGTGTCGTTCTTCCAGTAGAGCCCGGCCGGCGCCAGCACCTCGCGCACCGCCGCCGCCACCTCCTCCTTCAACGCCTCCATGCCGGCGGTGGCGATCTGGCCGACGACGACGTCGCCGTAGCGGTCGAGCACCAGGCCCGGCAGCCCATCGGACTCGCCGAACGCCCAGCGGTAATAAGGAGCAGCCCCCAGGCGCGTGCGCAGCGCCAGCGCCGCCCGCAGGCGCCGCTCGATGAGGGCGCGATCGACGGGGTGCGCGGCATCGCGCGACAGGATCCGCGCGCAGATCAGCGCGTGCGGATTGACGTAGGCGTAGCCGGCGAAGCCGCCGCGGTGGGTGGTGAGCTGGGCCAACTCCCCGGGCGCAAAGGCACTGAGCGGGGTCCTGTCGGTGTCGATCTCATTGCTGAACACCCATGGGTGCCCGGCGGCGAGGCGCCGCTCTTCGCCGCGTTTCAGGACCAGGCTGGCTTGCACACGAGGATCCGCTGCCCCAGGGGGCGGCAAGTATACAATTGCGCCCTTTGCTTCGAGGTGCAACGTGTCCTTAGCGCGCAGCGTCGTGGCGCTCCTGGTGTCTGTATCCGGTGTGTGTGCGCTGCCGGCGCGCGCGGCGGCCGAGCCGCTCGACGCGGCGCTGCTCAAGCCCCTCGAGTGGCGCTCCATCGGGCCCTTCCGCGGCGGGCGAGTGCTGACGGTCGCGGGTGTGCCAGGCGAGCCGCATCACTTCTACTTCGGCGCGGTGAACGGCGGCGTGTGGGAGACGCGCGATGCGGGGCGCACCTGGGCGCCGATCTTCGACTCGGCGCCGGTCGGCTCGATCGGCGCGCTCGCAGTAGCGCCGTCCGACAGCCACGTCATTTACGTCGGCACCGGCGAAGCGGACATGCGCTCGGACATCGCCCAGGGCATCGGGCTCTACCGCTCGCGCGATGCGGGCCGCACCTGGCAGGCGATCGGGCTCGAGGATTCACAGCAGATCGGCCGCATCCTGGTCGATCCCGCCAACCCCGACGTCGTGCTGGTGGCCGCGCTCGGACATCCGTACGGCGCCAACGAGACGCGCGGCGTGTTCCGCTCGACCGACGGCGGGGCGAGCTGGCACCGCACGCTCTACAGGAACGCCGACACCGGCGCGATCGACCTGGCGTTTGAGCCGGGCAATGCGCGGGTCGTGTATGCCGCACTCTGGCAGACGCGCCGGCCGCCCTGGAACGTCTACCCGCCCTCGAGCGGACCGGGTGGCGGGCTCTATCAGTCGCACGACGGCGGCGAGAGCTGGGTGGAGCTCGCCGGCCACGGCCTGCCGCCGCGGCCGGGCCGCATCGGCATCGGCGTCGCGCCATCGAGACCTGAGCGCGTCTACGCGCTCATCGACGCCGACGCCGGCGGCCTGTATCGATCCGACGATGCGGGCGCCAACTGGATGCGCGTCAGCGCCGACCCGCGCATCTGGAAGCGCGGCTGGTATTTCGGCGGCGTCACGGTCGACCCCGCCGACCCGGACGTGGTCTACGCCTGCGACACCGGCGTATACCGCTCGACCGACGGCGGGCGGACATTTTTCCCGGTCAAGGGCGCGCCGGGAGGCGACGACTATCACGAGCTGTGGATCGATCCGCGCGACCCGCAGCGCCGCATCCTCGGCGTCGATCAGGGAGCGGTGGTGTCGCTCGATGGCGGCGCCACCTGGAGCTCGTGGTTCAACCAGCCGACCGGCCAGTTCTACCACGTCATCACCGACGACCGCTTCCCCTACTGGGTGTACGGCGCGCAGCAGGATTCGGGCGCGGCGGGCATCCCGAGCCGCACCGACAACATCGACGGCATCAATCTCACCGAGTTCCGCGAGAGCGCGGTCGGCGGCGAGAGCGACAACATCGCGCCCGACCCGTCCGATCCGCAGATCATCTTCGGCGGGCGCGTCGACCGCTTCGACACACGCACCGGCCAGAAGCAGAGCATCACCCCGGGCTTGGCGTGGCCGGGGCTCTATCGCGGCACCTGGACGCTGCCGCTCGTATTCGGCAAGGCCGCACCGCAGGCGCTCTACTTCGGCACTCAGCGGATCTTCCGCACCACCGACCGCGGCGCGCACTGGCAGGCGATCAGCCCGGACCTCACCCGAGCGGATCCCGGAGCACCGGCCAACCTCGACGCCGCCACCCTCGCCGATCACGACAGCAACGGGCCGCGCCGCGGCGTCGTGTATGCGATCGGTCCCTCGCCCCTGCGCGCCGGCCTCATCTGGGCGGGCACCGACGACGGGCTGGTATGGAAGACTCCCGATGGCGGCGCTCACTGGCAGGACGTCACACCGGCCACGCTCGGGGCCTGGGCGAAAATCGGCGTCGTCGAGCCCTCGCACTTCGACTCGAGCAGCGCCTACCTCGCCGTCGACCGGCATCGGCTCGATGATCCGCGGCCCTACATCTATCGCACGCACGACGGCGGCGCGAGCTGGACGCTGATCGCCGAGGGGATCGCCGACGGCGTGCACAACTCCGTCAACGTGGTGCGCGAGGATCCCGCGCATCGCGGCCTCCTCTATTGCGGCACCGAGCACGGCGTCTATGTGTCGCTGGACGATGGGGCCCACTGGCAGGCGCTGCAGCAGAACCTGCCGCGCACCTCGGTGCGCGACCTCGAGGTGCACGGCGCGGATCTCGTGGTCGCAACGCATGGCCGCGGCTTCTGGATCATGGACGACATCGCGCCACTGCGGGCGTACGCCGACGATGCGAGCGGCCGCACGCGTCTTTTGCCGCCGGCGCACGCGGTGCGTGTGCGCCCCACCGGCTTCGTCGGCACGCCGATGCCGAAGGACGAGCCGATGGGCGCCAACCCGAAGCCCGGCGCCTGGTTCGACTACGTGCTCGACGCCGCCGTGACGGGCGCGGTGCAGCTGACCGTCTACGATGCCACCGGCACGGCCGTGCGCACCTTCTCGAGCGAGGACCAGCCGACGCAACCCGATCTCTCCAAGGTGGTGACTGCGCCCGAGTGGATTGCGGTGCCGCCGCCGCCCGGCGCCGGTACCGGAGCTCACCGCTTCGTGTGGGATCTGCACTACCCGCCGCGCGCCGGGCTGGCCGCGGACGATTCCGAGGAGCCCGAGGAAGGCGTGTGGGCACCGCCGGGCGAGTACCGCGTCGAGCTCAAGGCCGGCGATCGCGTCTATCGGCAAACGCTCAGCGTCGCCCCCGACCCGCGCGTCACGCTGCCGCCGGCCGCCTATGCGCGGCAGTTCGCGCTCGCGCGCGAGATCGAAGCGGCACGCGTCGAGATCGCGGCGGCGCTCAAGGAGGCTGAGCGGATTCACGCGCTCATCGCCGAGCGCCGCAAAGGTGCCGGCGGCGCCGTGGCCGAAGCATTCGCAGCCGCCGATAAAGGCCTGCTCGCGGTCGCCGACCTCGCCCCCGAGAAGCGCTCACCGGACTCGATTGGTCCTCCGCCGACGACGGTCGGCGGGCTGCGATATCTGCAGGACGCGTTCCGCGAGCTCGCACGGGCGGTGGACGGCGCCGATGCCGCGCCGACTCCCGACGCGGAGCGCGGCTATCTCCGGCACCGGGCGCTTCTCGACGCGGCGCTCTCAAAGTGGGCGAAATTCAAGAGCGGCACGCTGGCGAGCCTCAACGCGCAGCTCAAGGCCGACGGCGCGCAGCCCCTTACGTAAGCATTACAGAGACCCTCGTCGGTACCGCACATCGCGACGTGAGGGAACGCGCTATGATTCATATCCTCGGAGCTGAAGCCAATACAGTCGATGTGGAAACGGTCCGGCATCTATCAGATCCGCTGCAAACGCAGCGGTAGAATCTATATCGGCAGTGCGGTAAACCTCCTGAATCGCTGGTACAGACACCACCAACAACTTGCCGAGGGGTTGCACGGCAACCCGCACTTGCAGAGCGCCTGGACGCGCTACGGCGCCGCAAACTTTGAGTTCACCGTGCTGGAGTTCGCCGATCCATCTCAGCTCCTGCTGAGAGAGCAGTATTGGATCGATCGGACCGGTTGCGCCGATCGCCGAAAAGGATTCAACGTCAAACTGCTGGCGACCACTGCCGGTGCCGGAATCGGGCAAACCTGGTCGGGTTTCCGCAATCCGAACGGAGACCCGGTGACGATCGTCAACCTCAGCAGTTTCTGCCGGCAAAACCACTTGGATTTTCCCTCGATGCGCCGGCTTTCAAAGGGGGTCTCCAGGTTGAAATCGTACAAAGGCTGGACGCATACCAACAGCGTTCGCCAACGTGAGTACATCAAGACTCATGCCGGCTTCATTGACCCGGAAGGACGGCCCGTTCCCCCGATCCGAAACCTCGCGGAGTTTTGCAGTCGTAATGGCCTCAACGCTGCTCATATGGCCGCCGTGGCGAATGGGCGGATCGTCTGCGACCGTGGATGGACTCACGCGCTGGGCAGAACCAGATTGCCCGCCAAGATACACAAGGGATTCGTCGCACCTGGCGGGGCAGTCGTCAGAATCACAAACCTCGCCGCGTTTTGTCGCGCCTGCGGGCTGACCGTAGTTCACATGCACGAACTCAAGAGCGGCAAGCGCCCACGACACAAAGGCTGGACCTGGAAGCATGACGCAGACCGAGCGTTCGGATAGACAAGACAAGCCGAGCTACACGAACCGCCTCATCTCGGAGACGAGCCCGTACCTACGCAAGCACGCTCACAATCCAGTCGAGTGGTATCCGTGGGGATCTGAGGCTCTCGAACGCGCGCGCCTGGAACGTAAACCTATACACCTCAGCGTCGGTTACAACGCGTGCCACTGGTGCAGCGTCCTCGAGAAGGAGAGCTTCGAGGACGAGGCCACGGCGCGGCTCCTCAACGACAACTTCATCAACATCAAAGTCGACCGGGAGGAGCGCCCCGACATCGACCGCATCTACCAGATCGCGCAGCAGATGATCACCCAGCGCGGCGGCGGCTGGCCGCTCACGATGTTCCTGACACACGACGATCAGCGCCCGTTCTTTGGCGGCACTTACTTCCCGAAGGAGCCGCGTTATGGCCTGCCCGCCTTCAGCGACCTGCTCAAGCGAGTGGCGGAGTTCTACCGGACGCACGAGAAGGAGCTGCGTGCGCAGAACGAAGCGCTGGTGACCGCGCTCGCCGACATGAATTACCCGCCCGCTCCGGCCGGCACTGAGCTTACCGACGCGCCGCTCAAGGCGTGCCGCGCACAGCTCGCGAGCACCTTCGACCGCCGCTACGGCGGTTTCGGCGGCGCGCCCAAGTTTCCCGCGCCGAAGGCCCTCGAGCGTCTGCTGCGCGATTGGCGCGCCAGCCCGGCGGGCGACGAGGCCGGGCTGCAGTCGCTCTACATGGCGAGCTTCACGCTGCGGCGCATGGGCGACGGCGGCATCTGCGATCAGCTCGGCGGGGGCTTCTGCCGCTATTCGGTCGACGAGCGCTGGATGATCCCGCACTTCGAGAAGATGCTGTACGACAACGGCGCGCTGCTCGCGGTGTACGCCAACTCCTCGCTGGCGAGCGCGGATGTGTTCTACGCCCAGGTGGTGCTCGAGACCGCCCGCTGGGCGCTGCGCGAGATGCAGTCCCCCGAGGGCGGGTTCTACTCGAGCCTGGATGCCGACTCCGAGGGTCATGAGGGTAAGTTCTACGTGTGGGACCGCGAGGAGATCCGGCAGGCGCTGAGCGCTGAGGAGCTTGCGGTGTTCGCGCCGCGCTTCGGCCTCGACTCACCGCCCAACTTCGAGGGCCGCTGGCACCTGTACGTCACCGCGACCGTGGAGCAGATCGCGGCGGCCGTGCAGCGCACCGCCGCCGAGGTCGGCGCGCTGCTCGAGAGCGCCCGCACTAAGCTGCTCGCGTTGCGCGCGCAGCGCGTGCGGCCTGCGCGCGATGAGAAAATTCTCACCTCCTGGAACGCGCTCATGATCCGCGGGCTGGCGATTGCCGCGCGCGTGCACAACGCCGAGCCGCTCGCGGCTGCGGCCAGCCGTGCGCTCGATTTCGTCCGCGCCGCACTCTGGCGCGACGGCCGGCTGCTCGCGACCTACAAGGACGGGCGCGCGCATCTCAACGCCTACCTGGACGACTACGTCTACCTGGTCGACGCGGTGCTCGAGCTGCAGCAGGTGCGCTTCCGCGCCGGGGAGCTGGAGTTTGCGCGGCAGCTGACGGAAGTGGTGCTCGGGCACTTCGCCGACGAGGCGAACGGCGGCTTCTACTTCACCTCCGACGACCACGAGCAGCTGATCCATCGCTCCAAGACGTTCAGCGACGATGCGATCCCGTCCGGCAACGGCATCGCGGCGTTCACGCTGCAGCGCCTGGGACATCTCCTCGGAGAGCCGCGCTATCTCACGGCTGCCGAGCGCACGCTGCGCGCAGCATGGCCGGCCATCGAGAAGTACCCGGTGTCGCACGTCACGCTGGTCACTGCGCTCGAGGAGCTGCTGCAGCCGCCGGAGATCGTCATCCTGCGCGGCGAAGCGGCGGCAATCGAGGCCTGGCGGCGCGAGCTCGCGCGCATGTTCGTGCCGCGGCGGCTGGTGCTAGCCATTCCGGCCGATGCCGCCGGTTTGCCGCCGGCGCTGGCGGACAAGACGCCGCGTGGTGCGGCGGTGGCTTACATCTGCCGCGGGAGCAGCTGTTCGGCGCCGGTGGAGTCGCTCGAGGCGCTGCTCGGGCAGCTGCAGCCGGGCATCACGACCGGTCCCGGCCAAACGAGCTAGCTCTTCGGTCCAGCGGATGTGGTGCAGCCAGGCTGCAGCCTCCTTGAAGCCATCGGGCACGAGGCTGTACAGACGCTCCGGACCGTCCTTCCAGGTGCGCAGCAGGCCGCTCTCCTCGAGGACCGAAACTTGGGACTGAGCGTGTCCTTCAGCACGGGCCCAGTATGAGCTGGAGCGTGAGAGGTTCAATTCCGCATAAGTTCTACAAACATTGAACTTTGGTCCCGGAAGGCCCTGAATCGGGGCTCCCGGAGGCCAAGTTCGATGACTATTGAACTCCGGCTCCTTAAGGCCCTCTATCGGGCCTTCCGAAGGCGAAGTTCAATGACTATTGAACTTGTGTCCCGAGGAACATCACGCACGCGCCCCGGCGCCTGACACGCCGCAGCGCTCGGAGTTACTCCGGCAGCGTCTCGCCCGAGCCCCCGAATTCCTTCGGGAAGTCCCTGAGCTTCGGCAGCCCGTCGCGCATCCGCAGCACCGTCTCCTGGTAATTGACGTGCACGCCGGGCGTGAATTTGAGCGTCGGCAGCATGGCCGCGAACACGTCCGTGAGCTTGAGCGGCGGGTGTTCGGTAAAGAGATGGCCGCCGCAGGTCTTGCACCACTTGCGGTAGCTCACCGGAGTCTTGTTGTAGGTCCCGATGTTGTCGGCTCCCTTGGTCACCCTGACGGCGCTCGGCTGCCACAGCGTGAACGCGTTCACCGGTCCCGCGGACCAGTGCCGGCACGATGCGCAATGGCAGTAGCCCATCGCAGCCGGCTCGCCGCTGACGGTGAACTCGACGGCACCACAGAAGCACCTGGTCTTGTGTTCAGCCATGCTGGTCTCCCAGTAGCTCGACGTTGCCGCCGATCGCGGCAGTGTTGATCGTGAGCGTCCGCTCGTTGGCGAAGCGCAGCAGGTAGTGAGGTCCGCCGGCCTTCGGGCCGGTGCCCGACAGACCCTGGCCGCCGAAGGGCTGCACACCGACCACCGCGCCGATCATGTTGCGGTTCACGTAGGTGTTGCCGACCGGGAGCGACGCGAACACGTGGCTCGCGACGCTTTCGAGGCGGCTGTGGACGCCGAGCGTGAGTCCATAGCCCGTGCCACGGATCGCCGCCAGCACCTGCGGCAGCTGATCGCTGCGATAGCGCGCCACGTGCAGGATCGGTCCGAACTCCTCGCTCTTGAGCTGATCGAGCGAGCGCAGCTCGAACATCTGCGGCGGGAAGTAATGTCCGGCCGCCGCGAGCGCCGGGTCGAGCTCGCAGGCGTACAGCAGCTTCGCCTCCACGCGCATGCGCTCGGCATGACGCGCCAGGCGCGCGCGCGCGGCCGCGGAGATCACCGGACCGACGTCGGTCGCCGGCTCCGCCGGCGAGCCGATGCGCAGCTCCCGCATCGCGCCGGTCAGCATCTGGATCACCCGATCGGCGATCTCTTCCTGCAGGTACAGCACCCGCAGCGCCGAGCAGCGCTGGCCCGCGCTGGTGAACGCTGAGGTGATCGCGTCATCGACCACCTGCTCGGGGAGCGCAGTTGCATCGACCACCATGGCATTCACGCCGCCGGTTTCGGCGATCAGCGGCACGATCGGGCCGTCGCGGTTGGCGAGCGTGCGATTGATGGTAGCCGCGGTCGCGGTCGAGCCGGTGAACGCCACGCCGGCGAGTGCCGGATGGGTGAGCGCGACCTCGCCGAACGCCGGTCCGTCGGCGGGCGTGAGCTGCAGAGCCGCGGCCGGCACCCCCGCCGTGTGCAGCAGGCGCGTCATCGCATGCGCGATCAGCGGGGTCGCGGGCGCGGGCTTCGCCACCACCGCATTGCCGGCGGCGAGCGCCGCCGTGATCTGGCCGGTGAAAATCGCCAGCGGGAAGTTCCACGGGCTGATGCACACGAACACACCCCGGCCATGAAGCGACAGTGTGTTGCGCTCGCCGGTGGGGCCCGGCATCACCTCCGGAGCGCCGAACAGCTCGCGGGCCCGCGCGCCATAGTAGCGGCAGAAATCGACCGCCTCGCGCAGCTCCGCCACCGCATCTGGCAGCGTCTTGCCCGCCTCGCGCACCAGCAGGCTCAGGAACTCACCGCGCCGCTCCTCGAGCAGATCCGCCGCGCGCGCGAGAATCGCGGCGCGCTCGGCCGCCGGGGTGGCATCCCACGCGGGCTGGGCGCGCGCCGCGGCCGTCATCGCTTCACGGATCTCTTCCGCCGTGGCATCGCGCGTGAAGCCGACGGTCTCCGCGGTCCTGGCAGGAGAGACCACCGCGACGTTCGCATCGCGCACCGCGCGGCCGCTCAGGATCGGGCCGCCGGTCCAGGTCTCGCCGGCGTGTGCGCGCAGCTGGCCCTCGAGGAGCGCAAGGGTGGCGGGATCGCCGAAGTCCTCGCCGGCGGAATTGGCGCGCTCCGCGCCGAAGAGCGCCGCGGGCTCGCGCACGCGCGGCGCGCCGCTCGAGGCGTCGTTCAGGGACGAGATGGGATCACGCACGACCTGCTCCACGGGAATCTGCGGGTTCATGAACTGGTGGACGAAGGAGCTGTTGGAGCCGTTCTCGAGCAGCCGCCGCACCAGGTAGGGCAGCAGCTCCTCGTGCGTGCCGACCGGCGCATAGACGCGCACCGGCGGCAGGTCCGGCAGCTCGGCACGCGCCGCCGCGTACAGGGCGTCCCCCATGCCGTGCAGACGCTGGAACTCGTAGCGCGCGCCGGCGGGCGCGAGCGCCAGTACCGCCGCCGCGGTATAGGCGTTGTGAGTGGCGAACTGGGCATAGAGCTGCTCGCCCGCGGCGAACAGGCGCTTGACACCTTCCAGGTAGCACGCGTCGGTGGCGGCCTTGGAAGTGAACACCGGAAAGCTCGCGAGTCCCCGCTCCTGCGCGCGTTTGATCTCGCTGTCCCAGTAGGCGCCCTTCACCAGGCGCACGGTCATGCGGCGACCCGAGTCGCGCGCGAGCTCCGCCGCCCAGTCGAGGACCAGCGGCGCGCGCCGGCCGTAGGTCTGCACCGCGAGCCCGAGCCCCTCCCAGCCGCGCGTCGCGGCATCGCGCGCCAGCGTCTCGACGATGTCGAGCGACAGGTCGAGCCGGTCCGCCTCCTCGGCGTCGATGGTTATGCCGATACCGGCGCGGGCGGCAAGGCGCGCGAGCTCGAGCATCCGCGGGCTGAGCCGCTCGTGCACCAGCTCGCTCTGTAGCAGCGTGTAGCGCGGCTCGAGCGCCGACAGCTTCACGGAGATCGCCGAGCGCGTGTGCACCGTGCCGGGCGGCTGGGCACCGAGTGCGTCGATGGCGTGCGCGTAGTCCTCGAGGTAGCGCGTCGCATCGGCCTCGGTGCGCGCGCCCTCGCCCAGCATGTCGAAGGAGCACAGCGCCAGTTCCGGCTCGGAGCGCGAGCGGCTGAGGGCCGCGTCGATCGTCTCGCCGACGATGAAGGCATGGCCGAGCGTCTGCATCGACTGGCGCAGCGCCGCGCGCACGATCGGGGCGACCACGGGCCTGGTGAGACTCGCCGCCGAGACCTCTCCGGAGAGCTCGGCCGAGACCTCGGGCAGCAGCCGGCCGGCGGCACTCAGGAGCGTGAACCCCGTGCGCAGCAGCAGATCGGTGTCACCGCGGACGCCTGCATCACGGATGGCCGCGAGCCGCTCGGCGATCAGCTGATCGGCGCGCTTCGCATCGGGCGTGCGCAGCAGCGCCTCCGCCAGGCTCATGAGCGCCCTGCCCTGCGCGCTGTCGAGCGGGAACTGCTCGAGCATCCGGTCGACCAGCGGCCGCGAGCGCTGATCGGCGCGCGCTACCTCGACCCAGCGCGCGGCGCGCGCGCGCGCGCCGGCGAGCGCGGCCTGCACCGCGCTGAGGTCGGCAATCAGCTCGTTGGAAGCGCCGGCTTCCGGTCGCAGCGTCGCCTCGCGCAGCTGCGTCCGCAGCGCCGTGAGCCCCGGCACCACTGCGCTCATGTCAGCGGCCCGCGCCGCCTGCGAGCACCGCGGCGACCGAGCGCACGAAATACTCGAGATTCTCGCGCCGCAGGCCCGCGACATTCATGCGGCTGTCGTCGACCAGGTAGACGTGATGGCGCGCGCGCAGCTCGCGCACCTGCTCGGGCGTGATGCCGAACAGCGAGAACATGCCGTGCTGGCGCGCGATGTAGCCGAAGTCGCGGCCGGGGCAGTGCTCGGCGAGCTGCCGGACTACCTCGCGCCGCAGCCCCTGGACGCGCGCGCGCATGGCATCGACCTCGGCGATCCACTGCGCCTTGAGCGCCGCATCGGTCAGGACCCCGTGGACGATGGCGGCGCCGTGATCCGGTGGCATCGACCACAGCCCGCGCGCCAGGCGCACCAGCTGGCTCATGGCGGCATCCGCCTGCGCCGTCGACTCGCACACGACGCCAAGCCCTCCGGCGCGCTCGCGGTAGAGCCCGAAGTTCTTCGAGCACGACACGGCGAACAGCACCTCCGGCAGCTCGGCACAGAAGAGCCGCAGCCCGAAGGCATCCGCATCGAGCCCCTCGCCGAGCCCCTGATAGGCCATGTCGATGAACGGCAGCAGCTGGCGGCGCTTCACCAGCGACAGCAGCTCACGCCACTCGCTCTGCGACAGGTCGGCGCCGGTCGGGTTGTGACAGGAGGCGTGCAGCAGCACGACGGCGCGCGGCGGCAGCCGCTCGAACGCCGCCAGCATCCCGGAGAACGCCACCGCGCCGCGCGTGGCATCGTAATACGGGTAGCGCTCGAGCTTCAGTCCGCTCCCCGAGAGCAGCGGCACATGGTTGACCCAGGTCGGGTCGCTCACGTGCACCACCGACTCGGGCGAGGCGTAACGAATCAGCTCCGCACCGAGGCGCAGTGCGCCGCAGCCGCCGGGAGTCTGGATGACGCGCACCCGGTTCGCGCCGAGCGCGGAGTGCTCGCTCCCCAACACCAGACGCGCCACCTCCTGGTTGAAGCCCGGATTCCCAGCCGGTCCCACATAGCTCTTGGTGGTCTGACGCTCGATCAGGCTGCGTTCGGCGGTGCGCACTGCGGCCGGAATCGGTGTCTCGCCACGATCGTCGCGGTACACGCCGACGCCCAGGTCCACCTTGCGCGGATCGGGATCGGCGCGAAACGCCGTCATGAGGCTGAGGATGCTATCGGCCGTGATGAGCTCGAGCCGCTCGAACATGGTGTGCCTTCCGCTTCAGTCGCCGCCCACGGCGGCCAGCGCGCGCTTGCGGGCCGCCTCGAACTCGTCGCCCGGTTTCCAGGCCGGCATGGCATCGGCCTGCGCGATCAGCCAGCCGGCCATGAAGTCCAGCTGCGCATCCTCGATCATGCCGTCGAAATTCCAGCTGTCGTCGAGCTTGTCCGCCGGCTGGTGGTATTTCCTCAGCTCCCACTCCTCGTGCTGCTGCTTGCCCCAGCCGGCGGGCCGCCCGATCGCGTCCGTGCCCTCATTGAAGAACAGCGCCGGCACGCCGATCTTGGCGAACGAGAACTGATCGGAGCGGTAGTAGTAGCCGCGGTCGGGGAACTGGTCGGGCATCACTACCCGGCCCTGGTACTTCGCCACCGCCACCGCGATCTCATCGAGCGAGGACTTGCCCATGCTGATGAGGCTCACGTCGCGGGTGCGGCCGAAGATGCTGCCGCCGTCGATGTTGATGTCGGCCGCGATCCGTCCGGGCGCAAAGCTCGGATGCTGCGCGTAATAGCCCGAGCCGAGCAGTCCGCGCTCCTCGCCGGCGACGAACAGCGCCAGCACCGAGCGGCGCGGCCGCTCGGGAAGCGCAGCAAAAGCGCTGGCGATCGCCAGCACCTGTGCGCAGCCCGAGGCGTTGTCGACCGCGCCGTGGTAGATGCGGTCGCCGGTCGCATCCGGCTCACCGATGCCGAAGTGATCGTGGTGGGCCGAGTAGATCAGCACCTCGGCGCCGAGCTTCGGGTCGCTCCCCGGCAGCAGCCCGCCGACGTTGGCGGTCTGCGAGCGCGAGAGCCTGTTGGTGAACGCGATCGAGGTGCGCACCCCGAGCGGCACCGGTCTGAAGCTGCGCGAGCGTGCCGCGGCGATCAGCTTGTCGTAGTCGAAGCCACCGGCCTTCATGAGGCGCCGCGTGGCTTCCTCGGTCGCCCAGGCCTTGAGGCGCACGCGCGCCTCGCCGGCGTCCGGCAGCTCGAACTGCTCCCCGCCCCATGAGCTCTGCACCACCTGCCACGGGTAGCCCGCAGACGGTGTCGTGTGGATGATGATGGCGCCGGCGGCCCCTTGCCGTGCGGCGCTCTCATACTTGTAATCCCAGCGGCCGTAGTAGAGCCGCCGCTTGCCGGCGAACAGCTTCGGATCCCAGTCGGGATCGTTGTTCATCATCACCAGGATCTTGCCGGCGAGCCGCGCTCGCTTGAAATCGTCCCACTGATACTCGGGCGCCTGGATGCCGTAGCCGACGAACACCAGCTCCGCGTCGCCGATCGAGACGTTCTCGCTCTGCAGCCCGCTGCGGCCGATGTAGTCGTCGCGCCAGGCGAGATCCACGCGGCCGTTCTTGCCCTGAAAGCTCCACTGCTGCGGAAGCTGCGAGCGGATGCCGACGATGTCGAGCGGCTGCTGCCACTCGCCGTTGGCGAAGGCGCCGCGGTATCCCATGCCCTCGAGGCGCGTCTGCAGGTAGAGCCGGGTCGTCTGGTCGGCGCGCGTCGCAGGCCCGCGGCCCTCGAGCAGGTCGGAGGCGAGGAAGCGGATCGGCGCCTCGAGTGCGGCGCGCGTGATGTAGGTGCGGGCGGCCTGTTCGACCTGGGAAGGCACCGGAGCCTGCGCCAGGGCGGCGCAGCTGAGCGCGAGCGCCGTTACCGTGGGAGCGAATCGCCGCATGGGGGCGCAACGGTAGCACGCACCTGCGGGCGGGCTATAATAATTTGTGTTCATCGGCCGGCCGCGCCTCGCTTCGGGTGTTCTCGGCTGCGTGCTCGCCGCCCGGACCTCCGTCCCACTGGCCGCCGACGCCAACGCGCCCGGCTCGGCGCCCTCCAACCCCGCCACCGTCGCGGAGCTGCCGCAGGTCACGGTGATCGCCAATACACCGCTCGCGGGACTCGGTCTGCCGCTCAACCAGATACCGGCGAACGTGCAGACCGCCGACAGCAGCGCCATGCAGCGCCAGCAGACGCTGAACCTCGCCGACTACCTCAACCGCAACTTCAGCGGCGTCAGTGTCAGCGAGAGCGCCGACAATCCGTTTCAGTTGGACATCAACTACCACGGCTTCACCGCCTCGCCGCTCCTCGGCACGCCCGAGGGCCTGTCGGTGTACCTCGACGGCGTGCGCGTCAACGAGTCTTTCGGCGACACCGTCAACTGGGACCTGATCCCGCAGTCGGCGATCTCGACGGTGACGCTTTTGTCCGGCTCCAACCCGGTGTTCGGGCTCAATACGCTCGGCGGGGCGCTCTCGGTGCGGACCAAGAGCGGGCACGATGACCCCGGGACCGAGATCGAGGGCTATGGCGGGTCCTTCGGCCGGCGCTCGTTCGAGGGGCAGACCGGCGGCGAATCGGGCAACTTTGATTACTTCCTGAGCGGCGAGTATTTCGATGAGAACGGCTGGCGTGATTTCTCGCCGAGCCGCGTCTATCAGGGCTTCGGCAAGGTCGGCTGGCAGAACGAGAACACCGATCTCGACCTCAGCTACACGTATGCGGATACCAGCCTCTACGGCAACGGCGCCACGCCACAAAACATGCTCGATTTCCGGCGCGAAGCGAGCTACACACCCGACTACACGCGCAATCTCCTGAGCTTCGCCAACCTCACCGGCACGCAGTTCCTCGCCCAGTACCTGCTGCTCTCAGGCAACGTCTACTACCGGCGCCTCGCGACCGGCGCCATCAACGGCAACGTCAACGACACCTACCTGGACAGCAGCTACAGCGGGCCACCGTTCGACTGCAGCGCGAGCGCAGCGAGCCTCGCCGCGCTCAGCTACTGCGAGCCGGGGCAGAACGCCACCTCGCAGCTCCTGCAGCGCACCCGCGGGCTCGGACTGCAGCTCACCGATTCGCGCGACCTCTTCGGCCGCAGCAACCAGGCCATCGTCGGCGCCGACTACAGCGACGCGGACGACACCTTCGTGCAGGAATACCAGTACGGCGGGCTGACGGCCGAGCGCATGCTCGTTTACCTGCCGAGCCCGTTCAACGATCCCACGGTGATCTCCCTGACGGGCAGCAACCGTATCTACGGCCTCTATGCGACCGATACCTTCTCGCCCGGGAGGCTGCTGCACTTCATGCTCTCGGTACGCTACAACCTCAACCGCGAGACGCTCGGCGGCTACAGCGTCGACACGGACGTCGGCGATCTCGGCAGCGGCTTCGGCGAGCCGAGTCCCTTGAGCGGCGATCACACCTTCAGCCGCGTCAATCCCGCCTTCGGCTTCACGGTGACGCCGAGCGATGCCCTCACCTACTACGCCAACTACAACGAGGCGAGCCGCGCCCCGACGGTGATCGAGCTCGGCTGTGCCAATCCGGCCTCGCCCTGCGGTCTGCCGAATGACTTCGCCAGCGACCCCGGTCTCGCGCAGGTCGTGGCGCGCACGGCCGAAGCGGGCTTGCGCGGCAGCCTGCCGGGACAGCGCCTGACCTGGAGTGCCGACCTCTTCCGCACGGTCAACAGCAACGACATCCAGTTCGTCGCCACCGCCACCAACGCGGGCTACTTCGACAACGTCGGCAGCACCCGCCGCCAGGGAATCGACCTGGCGCTCGGCGGCCGGCAGGGGCCGTGGAGCTGGCATGCGGCCTACAGCTTCGTCGACGCGACCTTCCAGTCGACCTTCGCGGTCAGCGCCGCAGCCAACAGCAGCGCCGATGCCAACGGCAACATTCTGGTTCGGCCGGGTGACCGCATCCCGCTCATTCCGCGCCATACGGGCCGTCTGGTGCTCGATTACCAGCTGGCCTCGCGCTGGGAGATCGGCGCCAGCGTGGTGGCGGCCTCCGGCTCCTACCTGCACGGCGACGAGAACAACGCCAACCAGGCGGGAGGCACCAACGGTGCCGGCGCCTATATCTCGGGAGCCGGCTGGATCGCCGGCTACGCGGTGGTCAACCTGCATGCGACCTGGCAGCTCACCGAGCACGCCGAGATCTTCGCCCGCGTCGTCAACCTCTTCGACCGTGAATACGCCACCGCGGGTTTCCTCACCACCAGCGCCTTCAATGCCAACGGAACGTTCATTCCCGATCCGGCGAACTGGAGCAACGGCAACGCGATCTCTCCGGCGCAACCTCTCTCGTTCTGGGCCGGCGTGCGGTTGCGCTTCAAGTAACGCGTGCCGCTCGGACAAAGCTCAAGGCGTCCCCGGACAGCACTGCCGCCGAGGAGTAGCATGTGGTCAGCTGCGCCGGGCTCGCGCGCCCGTCGCCCGGAAAGCTTCGCCCAGTGACACGCAACACCCGCCCCCTCCTTGCCGCGCTCGCCTGGCTGCCGATGGCCGCGCTGGCCGCCGGCGCGGCGCCAGCGCCCTCGCAGGCCGAGTTCGACGGTCAGTGCGCCGAAGGGCTCGCCGAGGGGCGACACGTCGAAACCAACTGCTCGGTGACCTGGACCGACAAGGACGGCAAGGTCTATTGCTTCAGCAGCGAGGCGGCGAGGAAGACCTTCCTCCAGAACCCGCAGGCGAACCTCGAGAAGGCTCGCGACTTCATGGCCGCGAGCACGGTGCAGTCGACCGAGCAGGCCATGCAGAACTTCTCCAGCACCGATGCCGAGACCGTCGTCAAAGGGGTGATCGGGGCGAACCTGAAGGCGAACGCCGGCTTGTTCGCGCTCGAGGATCCGCTCGACGGCGCGCAGCTGAAGCTCGCCTACGACGGCATCGATTTCACGCGCACCATCGACGGCTACGGCTTCTTCCCCGACGTGAAGTTTCACGACCCGGCCGATGCTGGTAAGCGCTGGCTGATCGACTTCTGGGTGGCGCCGGCCGACGGTCTCCTCAAGGTGCAGGAGATCCGCATCTACAAGGCGCCGCTGCAGAGCGAGGGCAAGTGGGTGCTGATGGCGCGCGATCCGATTCCCTGGTGGTGGATTCCAGCTTCCGAGCATCCCGGGCACCTCGCCGTCAAGCGCGGCTGGGAGGTGATGTCGGCCGTCGAGCAGGGCGCGCTCGCCGAACAGGCGAAGAACCACGGGATCTTCAAGCTCAAGGACGATAAGACCGGCAAGGATCTGCAGCTGCAGTTCATCGACACCCATCAGCCGATCCGCCAGCTGGACGACGGGCAATACTTCGCTTGCACTGACTTCCGCGCCGCCGGCACCAAGGACCAGATCTACGACATCGACTTCTGGATCATCGACAAGAACGGCACCATGACCGTGGAGAAGACCCGGGTCCACAAGGTGCCCGAGCTGAAGAACGGGCAGTGGGTCCAGGTACCGCGCTACGACTGGAAGGACCTCGGCAGCTCGCACGTCGTTCCGTGAGCCGCCGCGCGCGCTAACAGCGCCGCTAGCCCGGCGGCTCGGCCAGCACGACGCCCCAGGGACTGCCGCCGACCTTGACCCGCGCCTTCACCTGCCCGGCTTTGAGATCGATGATCGAAACATCGCCCGAGGGTCCGTTGGCGGTGTAAGCCGTGTGGCCGTCGGCGCTGAGCGCAATGCCCCAGGGACGCGCGCCGATGTCGTCGATCGCACGGACGACCCGCCCGGATTCCGTGTCGACCTCGAGCAGCTTGCCGAACCTTCCGGTCGTGACGTACAGCCGTCGGCCGCCATCCGGCGAGGCGAGTCCCATGGGACGCACGACCTTCGGATCCCCGAGATCGATGGTCCTGACGACCTGGTAGTCCTCAGTGCTGAACTCCGTCAGTGCCGCGCCGAACTCGTCGCTCGTGTAACCGCGGTGCGCGCGCCGGGACAGGTAGATCGCCCGTGGGCGCTTCTGCGTCGGGATCTGCGCCAGCACCCGCATCGTGGCCGCCTCGACCACGTAAACCGCGTTGGAAGTCTCGCAGGCGACGTACACGAGGCGATCGTCGGCACTCACGGCCACACCCTCGGGCTCGGTCCCGACCGCCACCGTGACCCGCAGATTCCCCTGGGTCACGTCGAGCGCCGAGAGCTGGCCGCTGTCCTCGTTGGAAACGTAGAGCATCTTGCCGTCGCGCGACAGCGCGAAGGTCTCCGGGTCGATGCCGCTTGGGTAGGTGTTGACCAGGCGCTGCGACGCGAGCTCGATCACGCCGATGCCGTCGTAACGGCGATCGGGCGGCGGGAGCTTGGACTCATCCACCCCGGGGCCGGCGGCTGGTGAGCCGGTGAGCGCCACGTACAGCCGCCTGCGGTCCGGCGAGATCACCATACCGCGCGGCCGCTTGCCGACCGCGATGCGCCCCAGCACCTGCTGCTGCCGCGGATCGACGATCACGACGTCGCCACCGCGCTCGTCCGACACGTAGAGCCGCTCCGCTGTGGCTGCGGGGGCGGCCGCGGCGGCGGCCAGCAGAAGCGCCCTCAGCAGCAGCGCTCCCGCCGCGCCCGGCGATCGCCGCCAGCCGCCCTCGCAATCCCGCACTCAGTACCTTACGACGCTGCGGATCGACTCGCCCCGATGCATCAGATCGAAGGCGTCGTTGATCTTCTCGAGCGGCATCACATGAGTAATCAGGTCGTCGATGTTGATCCTCTTATCCATGTACCAGTCGACGATCTTCGGAACGTCGCTGCGTCCGCGGGCGCCGCCGAAGGCGGTTCCCTTCCAGACGCGTCCCGTGACCAGCTGGAAGGGCCGGGTCTTGATTTCCTGCCCGGCGCCGGCAACGCCGATGATGACCGACACCCCCCAGCCGCGGTGACAG
>DASPSF010000063.1:0-40058 GCA_035624075.1 Steroidobacteraceae bacterium
GGACAATCGGATGCATTTGACGCAATTCTTCACGCCATTTGGGTCAGATAAGCTTGGCCTGGTGCTGGAAGAGGGAACGGAAGGGATTCGCTGGCGTTTTCAGGGACGTTGGCCGTCGTATGACGTACAAAAGTAGTTAGACGGGCGCCCTGTTGCTCACCAAGTACGCAAAGGTCCTCGTCATCATCTGCTTGGCGCTTGTCGTGATCGCGCCTTGGTTCCTCTCTGGCCGACGTCGTCGTCGCAACGATCTGACCGGCTATAGCTCAGACGCTTCTGGCGGAGACGTGTATTCGGGTCACGGTCATTTTGGCGACCACGGTGGGCATGACGCGGGCGGTGATGGTGGAGGCCACGGTGGTCACTAGGGCTCCGTCTAACAATCGTTGGAGGGGTCCGTGAAGCTCATCACGAGGGGCGCCGGGGCGTGGTTCGATAAGGTGGCCGCTCAGTGCCAGAACTCGCGGCGCCTTGGCCGGCCGCGGCGTCAGCGATTGCGAGAGCTCGCGCCTGTCGCCGCGGGTTCTTCGCCCGCGGCTCCTCTGCAGCCGCCTGGGGATCGTCTGATGACCTTCGTTTGGTCTGTGTGCGGCCTGCGGCATCAGCCGGCCCCTCAACTTCACCGTTAGAAGGACAGCATGGAAGCCGTCGCGAGATTTTTCTGTGGCGCTCGATTCAGGCGCGGCTGCGTCTTAGGAGCACTCTACCTGGCGTCGCCCGGCGTTATCGCTCAAAGCCCCGATACGCACGTACACTGTCCAGATACTGCTGTGAGAATCTATGTGGACGCAGCCGGCTTCATCACGGTGAACGGGCAGGCCGCTACCGCCGAGAACCTCACGCAAACGGTGGCTTCGCTCAACCCCCGGGAGGTCTGTTTTGCCCCTGTCGCGCTGAACGGGCGACCTCCCGCAGAAATAAAGTTCGCGTTCAACACTGTCACAAAGCTCAAGCTGCCGGTCTATCTCTATTCCGATCAGACATTCCAAACACGGATACGGTACGCGACGCTGCCTTCTAACAATCGTTGGAGGGGGCCGTGAGGTTCATCACGAGGGGCGCCGCGGCGTGGTTCGATAAGGTGCCCGCTCAGTGCCAGAACTCGCGGCGCCTTGGCCGGCCGCGGCGCAAGGGGTTGCTGAAGAGCTCGCACCTGTCGCCGCGGGTTCTTCGCCCGCGGCTCCTCTGCAGCCGTTTGGAGGATTCACGGGGCATTTCCCGGCCAACTTCCTACTCGCCGAGCTGCAGCGGTTCCGTGACGATGTCGCAGAGCTCTATCGCAAGCTGGACGGCACGGTCGCCTTTGAGCCCATTGAAGGACAGTTGAAGCTCCGCTTTGAGGTCGATCACCTTGGGCATGTCGCAGTGTCAGGAAGCGCCATGGACACTGCAGGAACCGGCAATCGCTTGAGCTTCAGGCTCATGATTGACCAAACTTACCTGCCCGCACTTATCAAGCAGCTTGAGGCTTGCACCTAGTGCTCGTCGTGCCATCTAACAATCGTTGGAGGGGTCCGTGAGGCGTCTGCGGCCTGGCGCCTCGGGCGCAGGAGAGATTGTGCGCCCTCGGCGCCTGATCGGCCGCACTGGGGCGCCGCGGGACCCAGTTGAGATTGCGGGCCCGCGGCGCCTTGGCTGGCGTGGTCGGCCGGCCCCTCAACTTCACCGTTAGAGGTCTGCGGCCTGCGGCATCAGCCGGCCCCTCAACTTCACCGTTAGAGGTCACGTATCTCTTCGTTCGGCGCGGGAGTAAGCTTTGGCCATGGCTGCTTCGAGAGACGATATATTGCGCAAGGCACTGGCTCTGCCTGAACGGGAGCGGGCCGATCTGATCGGCGCGCTGATTGATAGCCTCGATGCTGAGGTCGAGGAAGGTGTCGAGGACGCGTGGCGGGTTGAACTCGAACGTCGCGCCCAGGAGCTCGAATCAGGCGCCGTGCAAAGCATTCCTTGGGAAGCGGTGAAGGAACGCCTAGCGCGCGCGTCGCGTGGCTAGCCACCCGGTTCGGCTCCATCCACTGGCTGCAGACGAGGCCGAGGGCGCACGCGCCTGGTACTCCGCGCGCAATCCGACCGTTGCTGAGGCGTTCCGCTTGGAATTGGACGCCGCCATAGCGAGTATCGCGGAAGCTCCTGGGCGCTGGCCGCGGTTACACCGCCGCTTTCGGCGATATCTCTTGCATCGGTTTCCCTTCAGCGTCGTTTATCTAGAGCGCGCCGATTTCGTCGAAGTCATTGCCGTGGCACATCACCGGCGGAAGCCCGGGTACTGGTCCAACCGGTGAACGTGCTCTCTAACAATCGTTGGAGGGGGCCGTGATGCGCCTGCGGCCTGGCGCCTCGGGCGCGGGAACCCAGTGTGCGCCCTCGGCGCCTGATCGGCCGCACTGGGGCGCCGCGGGACCCAGTCGAGATTGCGGGCCCGCGGCGCCCTGGAGACGTGGTCGTCCGGCCCCTCAACTTCACCGTTAGGCGGCGACGGCAAGTGCCTCTCTTCGTCTTGCTACCTGCTGCCGCCGCAAAGGTTTCGCGCTACATCGCGCTGTCCTTCGTTACGGCCACCGCTGTCGTGCTCGTCGCAGCGGCGATCAAGACCTTATGGGGTTTTTCCGCCCCGATAACTGGCGGCTTGATCGCGGGCGTGCTTTGCGTACACCTTCCGGCATTGCTCTTTGTCCGAAAGTACGGCCGTGAGTTTGACTCGGAGGAAGAACTCTTCTTCTTCGTCGGGACCTTCTTCGCACTTTGGTTCTATACCGTTTTCCTAAGCATTGCGGCTCACATTTTGAATCACGTCGGTTGGAGTTCGCTCCAAGTTTTTACAGCCGTTTTGAACACAGGTCTGGAGCTCGTTCTAGTCGCAGTCATGGTGTTTTACTCGGCTCCTTTCGTTGCTTGGTTGTTATTTCTCCGAGCGGATGAATCGCCGCCTAACAATCGTTGGAGGGGGCCGTGATGCGCCTGCGGCCTGGCGCCTCGGGCGCAGGAGAAATTGTGCGCCCTCGGCGCCTGATCGGCCGCACTGGGGCGCCGCGGGACCCAGTCGAAATTGTGGGTCCGCCGCGCCTGTGACACGTGGTCGTCCGGCCCCTCAACTTCACCGTTAGACGCCTGCTTCAATGGTGCTCGACGTCGTAAACGCTCTGCTTGGCCTTCTGAACGCCGTACTCATGTGGCGGTTCACCCTGGTTACCGGAATTGGCGCGGCCAGCGCTCTCTTCGTCTTTTTCAGAATTCATGACCCGGTTCCGGCACTCGTATTGGCGGTGGTGTTGTTTGGCGTCTCATTTTGGATCGGATACCGCTGGCAGAGCGCCTTTGAGGTCCGCCGACGGCAGTCGTCTAGCAATCGTTGGAGCGGACCGTGAGGCGCCTGTGGTTTGCGGCCGCGGGACCCAGTCGATATTGCGGGCCCGCGGCGCCCTGGACACGTGGTCGGCCGGCCCCTCAACTTCACCGTTAGAGGTCACCTTTGTTTTTTCGGCCCGGCACCTTGGTTTGGCCTCAGCGGCAGTGGCTACAGGCATTTTTCGCGCTCACTTGGGTCGGAGCCGCACTTTGGTTCGCATACTTTGTGGTGCCCAATTTCGTCCGCTTCGTTCCGGGGCTCTTCGGGCTTCTGGTTGTGGCCTTCTCGCTTGTATGGGGCTGCTTTGCTGTCTACTGTCCGAAGTGTCGCTTGAGGCTTCTGTTCTATGCCTGGAGTAACGAAGCCGTGTCGGGATGGCTGGCCTGGGTGTTAACTTGCTCGAAATGCGCGAGATGCGGCTACGACGCCCAGGTTTCGCGGTGACCTCTAACCCGTTAGAGGTCAGCCTGCGCCTGCGCCCATATTGGTGTATGGCGAGAGACCCATACCTCGGCTATACTTTCCACGGTGAGCCCAAGCTTCGAGTGGGATCCGGTCAAGGACGCGCAAAACCGGCGAAAGCACGGCGTCGCATTTGTGGAAGCGCAGCTTGCCTTCCTGGACCCGGCGCGCGTCATCGCCAAGGATCTCTCCCACAGTAAAGGCGAGCCGCGGTTCTATTGCTTCGGACAAACCGCTGACGGCGTCCTTACAGTACGGTTTACCTACCGCGGTGAAGTGATTCGAATCATAGGCGCGGGATATTGGCGCCGAGGAAAGCGGATTTATGAAGCGCAATCGAAAGTACCGAGATGAGCCGCTGGGACGAGTGGAGGTGGTTGAGGATTTCCTGCCTCCTCCCGACCGGCTGGTGCTGCGCGACGACGGCGTAAAGATCACTATTTCACTAAGCAAGAGGAGCGTGGACTTCTTTAAGCGCCACGCGGCCCGCTCGAAGGTCCCGTACCAGAAGATGATCCGCAGCTTGCTTGACAGCTATGCGAGACACCATGGTGCTGACCTCTAACAATCATTGGAGGGGGCCGTGATGCGCCGCACTGGGGCGCCGCGGGACCCAGTCGACATTCCGGGCCCGCGGCGCCCTGGACACGCGGTCGTCCGGCCGCTCAACTTCACCGTTAGAGGTCAATCTATGAGGCGCAGTGCCTTCGTTCTGGCCGCCGCTATCGCCGCTGTTCTGCTGTATCCGTGGCTCCACCGCTGGCTGTTCGGGCTGGCCACTGTTTATCTACTTCAACCCGATTTGTTGCATGCGGCTAAACACCTCGGCGGTCTGGCGGGCCTTCTCTTCCTACACGCGGTGGTGAGCTTCCTGTTGACCGGTCTGTTGTTTTCGCCGGTCGCGGTGCTCATTGCGCTGGCGTTCCGAAGGACATGGATAGTAGTTGCTGCACTCGCTGCGGCTTGGCTAGTTGCCGCAGACCTCATGGCGGTCCCAGATATATGGCGTCAGGTTGATCACGCCGCATACATTCGCACTCTCGTCTTGGAGGTGACTGTGGTACTCGGCGCGTTAGTTGCTTCGACGTGCGCGGCATCACGGTTGACCTCTAACAATCGTTGGAGGGGGCCGTGAGGCGCCTGCTGGCTGGCGTGGTCGTCCGGCCCGTCAACTTCATCGTTAGACGGCTGTTGCACGAATGACCGCTCCGACAAAGGTCCCTTTCAGCCGCGTTCTCCAGGCGCTTCTGGTCATCGCAGCGCTCGCGCTGATCGTTAACCCCGAACTTCGCGCATTGCTTCTTCTGACGAACGCACTCGGCTTCGAGGTTGTCGGCATCTTGCTTGTCATCCAGTTGCGACTGGCATTCGCCGGTGCCGCTCGTTACTCAATCACCGCGCTCGTTTGTACATTGGCCGCTCGTTTGGGATATCTTGCTCTCGTCGCCTATCCGACAGCGGTTGCGCTTCTCTTATTCGATCGATTGCTCTGTCCGGCGCTAGTCACTGTCTCCTATGGACTGGCATGCCAGCCGTCTAACAATCGTTGGCGGCGGCCGTGAAGCGTCTGCGGCCTGGCGCCGCGGGCGCGCGAAGCCAGTGTGCGCCCTCGGCGCCTGATCGGCCGCACGGGGGCGCGGCGCGACCCAGTGGACATTGCGGGCCCGCGGCGCCCGTGACACGTGATCGGCCGGTCCCTCGACTTCGCCGTTAGGCGCCCCCGCGTGGTCCGCACTCTCCGGCGCCTATATTGTTTGCGCGTGGCCATTGGTTTAAGCGCGGGCCTCATCGCTGGGTGCGTAGAGCTCCCGGGCGTCTATTACAACGTGTTGTTTGATGAGCGACCGTCGGAGAGCGATTGCGTCAATCTGACAGATGCGCTGACGGCAGAGCTACATCTGCAGCTGCAGCCGAGCATTTATCAATGCGCCGTAACGCTCGCAAATGACGGACACACCCCGTCCCGAAATGTGGTTATTTTTGCGTACTTTCGTCAGCAACGCATCCTGGTGGAGATTAACGAATTGCGCTCCGGGAGCCCGACAGTGCCGTCAGTAAGCACGCAACAGTTCGTGCAACAAGTCATGCAGATCGTCCATGAGCGATTCCCTACGGCTCAACTTGTGCGGGTGAGGGAAATCGTGGGACCGATCGGCCGATAGGCGCTGGACGTGGGTGCGGGAGCGCCTAACAATCGTTGGAGGGGCCCATGAGGCGCTTCTTGATTGGCGCCGCGGGGCGCGGGAGATAGTTTGCGCCCGCGTCGCCATCTCGGCCGGTTAGGAGGCGCGTGATGAGCTTCGTTCGACCAAAGTGCGGCCTGACGCCGCGCCCGGCCGCTCAACTTCACCGTTAGGCGGCATCGATAGTGAGCGCCAGCGGTACCACCAACCTCAGCAGAGGCCTCCTGGCTTGGCTCTTCGGTTTATACGCCGCGGCGACGCTCCTGCACTTCGCACACAATGCAGAATACCTCGCTAGATACCCAAATCTCCCAACCTCCTGGTCGCGCGCCGAGGTCTATGCCGCATGGTGCTGTGTTATGGCGCTAGGCCTGCTCGGTTACCGGCTGTACGCGCTCGCACATCGCAGAATCGGGCGCACCATCCTCGGCTTGTACGCCATCCTCGGTTTTGGCGGGCTCCTTCACTACACTCGGGCCCCGATGCACGACCACTCAGCGATGATGAACGTGACGATATGGGCTGAAGCAGCGATGGGCACTCTGTTGTTGGCGAACGTGCTTGTGCTCGGCGGCGCCGCGTCGGGTTCGATGCCGCCTAATGATCGTTGGAGGGGGCCGTGATGCGCCCGCGGTGGTTAGCCGACGCGCTGGGCGGGAAGGTTTCGCTGGCACGGGCCTTCTGGGTCTACGGGCTTGGCTTATCCGTTGTCTACTCTCTTATCGGGCTGTTGGTTGACATACAAAACGTACCCATCGCCGCCATGTATTTGGTCATCGGTCTTGCCCTGGGAGTTGTGCAGACCATAATTCTGTGGCGATGTGCTAATAACTCACGATTTCCGTTTCTGGGTAGGCTAATTCGCGCCGCGATGATTTTTGGCCTCGTTGTCGTGGCTATCATGCTTTATGTGCTTTACACCAATCTCGGCTTGCTGGCTGCCTCCTGACAATCGTTGCAGGCGGCCGTGACACGTGGTCGGCCGGCGCCTCAACTCCACCGTTAAAGCGCAGTGCCATGCTCACTCCGACTCGTCTCTTTGCCGCCATTGGGGCCGCCGCAATTGTCGCCGTCGCGGCTCCCGTTCCTCTGGGCGCCGCTGCGGGGTGCCCGCTCAGTGACCAGGAGTTCTTTTCCGAACTACGCAAGGTCCAGGACTGGAACGGCATCTACGACCTCGTCAAGCGGCGCTTGCCCGGCTGCCCGGACGACGGCGTCTACGCGGAAGGTTATTCCGACGCCATCGTCCACACGCTCGCGAAAGGCTGGTCGTATCTGCCGCAGCTGGTTTCTCTCGTGGCACGGAACCCTGGGTTCCACTCGTTCGTGCTGCGACACATCAACGCCACTGCTGATCGGCATGAACTCAGGCAAACCCGGCACCAAGCCAAGACTGAGTGCCCTCCTGACGCTGAGGACCTCTGCAGGGAAATCGCAACGCGCGCTGGCGACGCTCTTAGACACCGGTGACAACGTGTGCACTGCGCTCCGACAATCGCTGCAGAGGGCCGCGAGGCGCAGGTGGTTGTCATCCGGCAGTGATTCGCAGGGGAACCCCACGCAGCAGTAGGATAGTTCGCCGTCAGCCGGCGGGAGTGTTCGTCATCGACATTGCAAATGCCCTGTTGACTCTTGCGCAGGTCGCCGTCGGCGTCGCTGGCTTCTCAGCGATCCTGGTTGCCTTGAGCGGCAAGCCCCATCAGTGGACGCCCGTCGATGCGTTCCGAATCCGCAACATCCTCGCGTTCAGCTTCCAATCGGTCTTCCTGTCGCTGGTGCCATTCGTGCTGGTGTTCTTCTCGGTGCCGGAGCCGGCCGTCTGGAAGCCTTCGCTCCTGATACTCGCGACGGCGACCCTGGCGGATGTGCTGCTGGTGCTGAGCGGTGTCTGGCGGCTGTCGCCTTCCGAGCGCGCGGTTTTGAAAGCCCTGGTGGTGTCCACAGTTGTCGCCGTTCTGTGTTTGATGGCGGCAGTCGAACTGCTCGGAGCATTCGGTATCGTCCGCCCGGCAGCAGCCGTGTTTTTCCTCGGTCTGCTCGTTCTGTTGGCGGTTTCGACCGTATTGATGGCCCGGTTCCTGTTTGCACGGCCCGCCGACTGACGGCTCCCTCGCCTGACAGGAGATACCGCCGATGAGCCTGGTCAGTGTGCTGACGCCTGATTCCGACGTGGAGCTTCTGACCGTCTGCTCGATGCTGGAGGCACGGGGAGTCCCCTTTTTCGTCAGCAGTGCTGGCCTCGGCTCACTGTTTCCCGGGCCGATGCAATCGGGATCGCTCAGCGCTCGCGCCATCATGGTGCCGGAGGAGCGCGCCGCTGAAGCCCTGGCGCTCATAGCGGACTTCAACAGTTCCAACGTTGATATAGTGCCTCCCGAGAGCTGAATTTCTGGAAGGGCCATACCTCCTTATGACCTGCTGCAAAGCCAAACTGCTCCTCGTGGCGATGGCCGCTCTCCCGCTCGCGGAAGCCTGCAATTGTGCGCCGGTGGCTCAGTAAGCGGCTTCGATGAACCTGAGCGTGTCGCGCGTCCTGTCTCTGGGCGTGGTTGCCGCGGCCTATGTACGCGTGTGGTCGGTTCCCTCGGGGATCGCGGTCGTCACACTCATCGTCGTCCCGCTGCTGGCGTTGATCTGGTTCCCCGAGCAGATCGATGACCTGACTTACGGTGCCTGGTACCGGGGGTACCAGATCGACACTCATACTCCCGGCGGAGCCATTGCGGCGCTGGGGTGGCTGCTGCTGCTGCTGTGCGTCGCGGCATTGTTCTTCGCGCGGCTGTCCCACAGGTGATCGAACACCCTGCGCTCGCATCTCAGCTCACGCAGCCCACCGGTGTCAGACTCCTTCCCTGATGACAGGATGAACTCCATCCAGTCCGGCCCAAAGGTCTCGATCCCGTGCTGGGGTGCGCACTTGCGCGATCGACCGAGTATCCTGCTCTGTGCCCGCGCCCACTGAATAGTCAGGGAATCTACTGATCTGGCAGTCCGTGTCGGTGGTCCAAGCTTTATCGGCAACCGTCACTGCAACGCGCGCACCGCGGTGCCCGATGGGAAGAGCACATGGCCACAGATCTTGAAGTCCTGCGATTGAGCCCGCTCGGCGCAGAGCTCGCGCCCTCGGAATGCGCCGTGCTGGCCAGGCTCGTTCACTTCAGGACGCTCGCCGACGGCGAGCTGCTCCTGCCCGAGGGAGCACGCGATCCGCTCGTGCACGTGGTGGTCGAGGGTCGCGTCCAGGTCGTCAAGGACAGCGTGCACGGCCGCACGGTGTTGCACACCCTCAAGCCCGAGGATCTCATCGGCGAGCTGTCCTTCATGGATGATGAGCCGCGGTACGGCGCGCTCATCGCCTCGGGACCGACCAAAGTGCTTTCGCTGAGCCGCGCCGATTTCGAGACGCTCGTCGAAACCGAGCCGCGTGTGGTCTACAAGGTGATGCGGTCCATCATGCGGGTGGCGCACCGCGTCCAGCGCAACCTGAGTCGCGAGCTCCAGGAGATGCAGAACTACGTCTATCGCACCGGCGCCAAGCTCTGATTCCGGGGCTGCCGCCGAAGGACGATCAGCGCGCACGCGCTGCCATCGCCCGCCGCCGCGCGGTCTGTCAGACTCACCGTGAGCGGTGAGCACCGCGGGCGATGACAGACACTTTCAGCAACGTCTATGACGACGCCGAGCGCGCTCGGGCCTATGCGGACCTCGAGTTCCCGGGTACGTATTACCTCGGCTTTCGCGACCTGCCCGCGCTCATGCGCAGGCACGTCCGTGGCACGCGGGCTCTCGACTTTGGCTGCGGCACGGGGCGATCGACCCGGTTCCTGCGCGAGCTCGCGTTCGAAGTGGTCGGCGTGGACATCTCCCCGATCATGCTCGCTGAGGCCCGCGCCCGGGATCCTCACGGCGACTATCGCCAGGTGGCCGACGGCAGCCTCGCGGGCCTTGGCACCGGCACGGTCGATCTGATCCTCGCGGCCTTTACCTTCGACAACATACCGACCGACGAACAGAAAACCGCCGCGTTGCGGGAGCTTCGGCGTCTCCTGGCTCCAGGCGGCCGGCTCGTCGTGGTGGTGTCGTCGGCGGACATTTACCTCCACGAGTGGGCCTCCTTCAGTACCCGGGACTACCCCGCCAACCGCAGTGCGCGGGACGGTGACCGCGTTCGGATCGTGATGCTGGACGTCCCGGACCGTCGCCCGGTGGTCGATGTCCTGTGCGGCGATGCGCATTACCGAGAGCTGTTCGAGGCCGCCGGCCTGCGTGTCGTGGAGGCGGTCCGGCCCCTGGCGACCGGCGCGGAGCCGGTTCAATGGGTCTCCGAAACCACGATCTCCCCGTGGAACACCTACGTTCTGGGGGGCGCCTGAGGATCGCCGGAGCGCCGCGATGCGCAACACCAGCGTCGCCGCTGACAGGTTGCTGCGCTTTCCCGGCGGCCTCGTGCGTGATCCCGCCGTCGACGCGCCTTAGGAATCCAATGCAGCGCATGGCGGGCGCCTAGATGCCAGGGTCGGAGGCCGGCACCGAATCGCTGATGTCGCATGTGCGGGCGGAGCACGTCCTCGCCCTGGTCGGGCTCCTGTGGCCCTTCGCGCTGACCGCGGGCCTGGCGCTGCTGCGCTGGAAGCGGCTTCGCTCCAGGGCGGGCTTCCTGGTCGTGGGTGTTCTCGGCTGCTTCGGGCTGCAGGCCTTTCTCGCCCGCCTGACGCGGTACGTCTTCTGGACCTACCTCGCATCGCTCGAGCCACATTCTTATTCGGGGGCGCTTCATTTCACCGATCCGATCGTTATCATCGTGATGAGTGTGGTGTTGAGCGTGCCCCTCCTGGTCTGGCTGACTGCATTGCTGGGCATTGCGCAGGGAGACATCCGTGCCCGTTGAGCTGCTCGTAGTCCTCGCGACCAGCAAGGCCCCCGACTGGTCGAGCTGGAACCAGGCCCTGTGGGAAGCGCATGTGCCCGCGAGCCTCGCGCGCTCGGTCGACCTGCAGCGCCATAACGGCTTCCTGCCCGTGCGGGTGCAGGGGCGCGCCACTGGTTTTTACTTCGTGGAGGAATCCGCCTCGGATCTCGCCATGCAATACCCGGCGCTGGCGGTGGTGCCGTTGAGCAAACCGATCGTGTATTCCCTGAGCTACGCACGCCCTGAGGAGTGCGCCGCCGCCTTCCTCTCCGCATCGGTGCTGGTCTCGCGATTCGAGGGCGTCGTGTTCGATCCGCAGCAGGGCCTCATGCTGAGCCTCGAGCAGGTTAACGATGGCGCCCGGCAGTGCCTGGCCCGGGTTTCCAAGTGAGGGTGCGGGACGGAAGTCAACATGCCGTCCTTCGCCGGCGCCTTTCCCGAGCTTTCTTTCGACCTGGCCGCGGAGCTGCGTGCCACGGGCCGCACCGACCTCGCCCGTGAGCTGGAAGGGAGCAGCGTGAAGTCCGTGAGCTACGACCCGGAGACCGATGCCGGCCTGTTGGCTCTCGAGGCGCAGCGCGAGCTCAACGCCGTGGAGCGAAATGTCGTCGGGCAGAAGCTCGGCCAGCTGATCGCCTTCGGCGGCGCGCGCTACGCATCGCTGCAGCTCGATAACTTCGGGCGGGTGGTCGCGGTGGAGCTCAAGGGACCGCCGCGGGAGCTGCGCTGGAAGCTCATGCGGCTGACGTCCAGCAGTCGCTGGTGAGTGACGGACGTCCGGGGCGGCTGCCGGTGCCGAGATACGAGGTAACCGTCCAGGGCCGTGGCATTGCGCTGCCGGTCGACGGTACCGTGGCCATCGGGTTCCTGCGGCTGGTGCAACTTCGCGCTCGCGACCCCGTCGACGCCGAGATCCGCGCCGTCGAGCTGGTTCGGTCCGACTGGGCCGCGAGCGCGCACGCGGGCCGCAATCTCGGCGATGCTCCCTACCTCACCATCAACCGCATCGGCTCCCTCAACTGGTGGCATCGCCTCCTCGGCACGCCGCGCGGCTATATCTTCTTCGGGGAGGACGGGGTCCAGATCCCGGCCGGCCCTGCGCAGTCCTAGAAGCCGGATGTTGCTGCGCGGTCCCTACCGGGTCTCGCGCAATCCCATGTACCTGGGTGCCGGCCTGATACTCGCCGGCCGGTACGCGCTGTGGGGCTCACGCACGTTGATCATCTACACGCTCCTCTTCATGATTGGCTTTCATCTGCGCGTCCTGCTGGTCGAGGAGCCCTGGGCGCGCCAACGATTCGGGGGGGAGTGGGACGCCTACCGGGCGCGGGTGCCGCGGTGGCTCTTATGAGACAGGAACATCATCAGACTCGCGTTGCTGGCGCTCGCGTGCGCGCTGGTTCCCGGGGCGGCCATATGACTCTGTGGACCGGGACCCTCACGCACGTCACCCGATGTCAGAGATTGCCGTGACGGATGGCGCCGGCATTCGATCCAGCCGCTTCGCCTTCGCCGCCGCGCTCATCGGGATCGGCATCCTGGGGTTGATCTACGGGGATGCCTGCGAGATCTGGGAGGCGATCCCGAAGAGCCTGCCCGGCCGGCCCGTCGTGATCTATCTCTGCTCGGCCGCAGCGCTCGCGGGCGGCCTCGGGCTGCTGCTGCGCCCGGCCGTGGTCGTCTCCTGCCGCGTGCTGCTGGCGCTCATGCTCCTGTGGCTCGTGCTGTTCAAGCTCCCGCCACTCCTGCGGGCGCCTCAGGTCATGGTGGGCTGGGAGTCCTTTGCCGAGACCGCCACGCTCTCGGCCGGAGCCTGGTGTCTGTTCGCCGCGCACTCGGGCGCCTGGGCGAAAAAGCACCTGAGTCTCGCCGTGGGCGCCGGCGGCGTGCGCGCCGGGCGGTTCCTGCTGATCGCGGCCTTGCCGATGATCGGCTTGAGTCACTTCGTCTATCACGACCTCACCGCGAGCCTCGTGCCGAAGTGGCTGGGCTTCCCGCTCGGATGGACGTACCTGACGGGTGCCGCGAGCATCGCCGCCGCGGCGGGCATGCTGTTCGCCGTCTTCGCGCGTCTCGCGGCGAGCCTCGAGGCCGCGATGCTCTGGATCTTCACCCTGCTCGTCTGGGTGCCGCGGGTCGCATCGCACCCCCACGTTCAGGGAAACTGGTCGGAGATCCTCATCTCCGCCGCAATCGCGAGCGGCGCCTGGCTGGTGGCCGATACCTATCGCGGGGTCTCGTGGTTGGCGAGCGGCAGGACCGCCCGCGCAGTAAGCTTCGACTGAAGACCGACGCTGAGGATTGGACCCACCGATGGTGTTATTCGCTCCCAGGACCCCGGCCCTTCGCAGGTGGCGCCTCTGGTTCGGCGCGCTGCTCATCGCCGAGGTGGGCTGGTTCGTGCTGACGCGCCCGCCGTTCCACTTCAGATCCGTCTTCATGCTGGCGCTGATTCCGGTCGCGGTGGTCGGTTACGTTTATCTCCTGGCGGCGGTCGCGGCCTACCTGGACAAGATGAACTGGGACTACCAGATGCGCCAGGTGATCGTGATCATGCTCGGGCTCAGCGTCGGGTTCTTCGTATCCGTGTTGTCGACCGTCGCGACCGAGCAGCTCGAGGCGGCCGCGGCTCAGCCGCCCGAGGAACCCGACGAGTAACGGAGAGCTCATGGCCAAAGCCTACTGGATCACCGCGTACCGCTCGGTACGCGACCCGCAAGCCCTCGCCGCCTACGCGAAGCTCGCACTTCCCGCGCTCGAGGCCGCCGGCGGCCGCTTCCTGGCGCGCGGGATGCCCGCCCGTGTCTATGAGGGCGGGCTCGAGCAGCGCACCGTGCTCATCGAGTTCGCGAGCGTCGCGCAGGCGGTCGCCGCGCACGACAGCCCGGGATACCAGCAGGCGCTGCGAGCGCTCGGGAACGCCGTCGATCGTGACCTGCGGATCGTCGAAGGCGTCGGATAGCTCGGTCGAGGTTCCGGGCGGAAGCCTCTTTGTCCGCCGCTGGAGCACGGGCCCGGGCGCTCATCCGCCGATCCTCCTGCTGCACGACTCGCTCGGGTCGGTCGAGCAATGGCGGGATTTCCCGGAGGCGCTGGCAAAGGCCATGAGCACCGAGGTGATCGCCTATGATCGCCTCGGCTTCGGGAAGTCGAGCGCGCGCACCGGGCGGCCGTCGGCGGACTTCGTGACGGATGAGGCCACGAGCTTCTTTCCGGCCTTGAGAGATGCTCTCGGCCTCGAGAGCTTCGTTCTGTTCGGTCACAGCGTGGGCGGTGCGATGGCAATTGCGATCGCCGCTGCCGAGCGCCAGGCGTGCGCCGCGGTGATTACGGAGGCCGCGCAGGCGTTCGTCGAGCCACGCACCCTCGCCGGGATCCGCGCCGCCAGCGCCGAGTTCGAGCGTCCCGAGCAGTTCGCCCGGCTGAGCCGCTGGCACGGCGAGAAGGCGCGCTGGGTTCTCGACGCCTGGGCCGGTGTCTGGCTGTCGCCGCAGTTCCGCCGGTGGAGCCTCGACGGGGAGCTTCCGCGGGTCCGCTGCCCGGTGCTCGCGATTCACGGCGAGCTCGATGAGTATGGGTCGGCGGAGTTTCCGCGCCGCATCACCGGCCGCGTCGGCGGGCCGTCGGAGCTCGCGATTCTCGAAGATTGCGGCCATGTGCCGCACCGCGAACGGCGGGAGGACGTGCTGCGTCTCACCGCGGCCTTCCTCGAGCGCTCAGGCAACGACCGCCATGCCTGAGCGGCCTGGTGCGCCGGGGTTTGAGGAAAGCGGGCGCGTGGTTTACTTTCGTCGGCCGCTGCGCCGATCAACATGACCCTCGCCATGCCGCTCCTCATCCTCGTGCTGCTCGCGCTGTCGGGCTTTGCGGATTCGCTCGGCTTCTTCCATGCCCCGAGGATCTGGCAGGGGGGCCGCGCGCTCGGATGGGCGGTCGGCATTTCGCTCTCAGGCGTCGCGATCAGCGCCCCTGCCGCCGCCCAACCCGCGCCGGCGCAGATCGGCATCGTCCTCATGCACGGCAAGGGTGGCTCGCCCACCGGGCACGTCGCGGAACTCGCCTCCGGCCTCGAGGCGAAGGGCTACCTCGTCGCCAATCTCGAGATGCCCTGGTCCGGAGCCCGCAGCTACGATGCGCCGGTGGCGGCTGCGGAATCCGAGGTCGAGGCGGCGCTCGCGCAGTTGCGTGCCAGGGGCGCGGCGCACGTCTTCGTCGCGGGCCACAGTCAGGGCGGGCTGTTCGCGCTCTATTTCGGCGGCCGGCACCCGGTCGACGGGATCATCGCGATCGCGCCGGGCGGCAACGTCGCGAGCCCCGCCTACCGCGAGAAGGTGGGCGAGGCGCTATCGCGTGCCCGTCAGCTCACGGCCGCCGGCAAGGCGGACGAGAAGACCCGGCTGCTCGACTTCGAACATTCCAGGGGCCTGTACGCGATCTGGTGCACACCGGCGAATTACCTCAGCTGGTTCGATCCCGGCGGGGCCATGAACGAGCTCGAGGCCGTGAAGAGCATGGATCCGAAGGTACCGGTGCTCTTCATTGCGCCAACTGGGGACTACCCGCCGTTGCGCGCCTCGAAGCAGATGATGTTCGGCGCGCTTCCCTCCCAGCCGCTCACGAAGCTTTACGAGCCCAATTCCAATCATTTCGGCGCGCCGGCCGCATCGATCGAGGAGATCGCGCGCTGGACGGCACAGGTCGCATCGAGCGGCAGCGCCTCCGAAGCTCATCCGCCGCCGAGGTAATCCACATGATGCTCGTCCCGCTCACCGACGCCTCCCGCCGTCCGACCGGATTCCCGGTCGTGACCGCAGCCATCATCGGCGTGAACGCGCTGGTCTTCATCCTGGAGATCGCCGGCGGGGACGCGTTCGTCGAGCGCTGGTCGGTCATCCCGGCCGACATCGTCGCCGGCCACCACTGGATCACGATCCTCACCGCCATGTTCATGCACGCCGGCTGGTCGCACATCATCGGCAACATGGTGTTTCTGTGGGCGTTCGGCCCCGAGGTCGAGGAGCTGATGGGGCGGGGCCGCTATCTCGCCTTCTATCTGCTCGGGGGTCTCGCGGCCGCGCTCGCGCAGCTGATCGCGAGTCCGGCCTCGACGGTGCCGAATCTCGGCGCGAGCGGCGCGATCGCCGCCGTCATGGGCGCCTTCCTGGTCACCTATCCGCACGACCAGATCCGTTCACTGCTCGTGATCCTGGTGTTCGTGCGCGTTACCTACGTTCCCGCGGCGCTCCTCATCGGCGTGTGGGGCCTGCTGCAGCTCCTGAGTCTCGGCGCGGTCGTGCAGCAGCCCACGACCTCGGGTGTGGCCTACGCCGCGCATGTCGGCGGCTTCATCTTCGGCGCGGTCACGGCGCGACTGTTCGCAGGCCGTGAGAGCTGAGCGCGTGACCCTCCAGGAAGCCTTTCGCATTCGCTGCGCGACGCTCGCGGACGTGCCGGCGATCGAGTCGCTGATCGCCGTTTCGGCGCACGGACTCGGAGCGGGCGACTACAGCCGCGCGCAGATCGAGGGAGCGCTGCGCGGTGCCTTCGGCGTCGACACGCAGCTGCTCGAGGACCGCAGTTACTTCGTCGCGGAGGTCGGCGGCCAGCTGGCCGGCTGTGGCGGCTGGAGCTTTCGCCGCACCCTCTTCGGCGGCGATACGCGCCCCGATCGCGACCCGCAGCCGCTCGACCCGCGAACCGACGCAGCGAAGATCCGCGCCTTCTTCGTGCACCCCTCGCACGCACGCCGCGGAATCGGCGCGGCGCTGCTGGAGCGCTGCGAGGCGGAGGCGCGGGCGCGCGGCTTCACCCGCTTCGAGCTGATGGCGACGCTCCCGGGCCTGCGTCTGTACGGCGCCCGCGGTTACCGCCCCGGCGAGCCGGTTTACTGGCCGCTGCCGAACGGGCTCAGCATCGAGTTCGTTCCCATGTCGAAGGAGGATTCGCGGCTGTCATACCAGCTGAAGGTCGAGCAGAAGCCCGGCTACCTGCATTTCAGCGTCACCGGGCGCAACTCGCCCGACACCGTGGCGGGCTACATGCAGGAAGTCATCCGCGAGGTCGCCGCCCGGCGCTGCCCGCGGGTGTTGATCGAGGAGAATCTCGAAGGGCCGCGCCTCGGCACCATGGAAGTCTTCAACATGGTGACCGCGGGAGCCAAGCGCTATCACGGCCTGCTCGAAGCGCTCGCTTACGTCGACCTCAATCCCGAGGTTGGCGTGATGCGCTTCGCCGAGGACGTCGCGGTCAACCGCGGGATCCCGGTGCGGGTGTTCCGCAACGTCGAGGGCGCCGAGAAGTGGCTGCTGTCGCGCTCGGGCAGCGCCGGCCCCAGCACCCCGGGCTGAGCCTCAGACTGCGCGCGCGAGCAGCAGCCAGCCGAGCAGCGCGGCGCTTTTCTGATCGGCGCCCCACGGCGATCCGGCGTCGCGACCGAGCCGCGTCACCGTCGCCGTGAGCTCCCGTGCTGTCCGCTTCAGCGCCCGCGCCGCCTCGGCGGGCAGATCGCGCTTAGCGATGCGCGCGCACGGCAGTTTGAGCGCCACGCACGCGCTCGCCAGCGCCTCGCGGAAGTGATTGCCGTCGGCGGTGTGGATCAGCGCATGCGAGGCGAGGATCGTCTCGAGCGCGCCCGGATCGCGCGCGGAGGAATCGAGGATGCCGGCAGCGATGGGCTCGATGCCGGCGGCGCGTGCGGTCTGGAGCAGCACGCGGATGCTGGAGATCGCCAGCGCAGCCGCCGACTCCCTGAAGGTGGCAAGCCGCGCGCTCGCGGCGGCGAGCGGCAGCGGCTCGATGGCGTGATACGGCTGCCGCGCGCCCGCGAGCAACGCATCCGCGAGCTCGAGCCGCTCGCGCGCCAGCAGCAGGGGCTTGCGCTCCGAGCCGCCGATCGCGACGGCCGCCGCCCAGCCGGAGTGCGGTGCGAACGCAAGAACGCAGGATCCGCGCGGGCGCTTCACGGCGGCTGCGGCGGCCCGATGCCTTAAGCGACTTCCGCCTTGAGCGGACGGCTCATCAGCTCGCGCACCGCGTCTCTCGCCGGCAGCCGCTCGTAGAGCACCCGGTACACCATGTCGCAGAGCGGCATCTCGACGCCGGCGCGCGCGGCGACGGCGCGGATCGCGCGCGCCCCCGTGTAGCCTTCGACCGACTGGCCGATTTGAGCGAGCGCGCCTTCCGGAGTCGCGCCGGCGGCGAGCGCTAACCCAAAGCGCCGGTTGCGCGACTGATCGTCGGTGCAGGTGAGCACCAGGTCCCCGAGTCCCGCGAGTCCCATGAAGGTATGGGCGTCGGCGCCGAGCGCGACCCCTAAGCGCGTCATCTCCTTCAGGCCCCGCGTGATGAGCGCGACGCGCGTGTTGGCGCCGAAGCCCAGCCCATCGGAGAGCCCGGCGCCGACCGCGAGCGCGTTCTTCACCGCCCCGCCGATCTCGACTCCCATGATGTCGGTCGAGGTGTAGGCGCGGAAGTTGGCCGAGGAGAGCTCGGTGGCGAGCGCCTCGGCATAAGCGCCATCGGGCGAGGCGACGGTCATCGCCGTCGGCAGTCCCGCGCCGACCTCGCGCGCAAAGGTGGGGCCGGAGAGCACCGCGATGCGCCGCGCGGGGCCTAAGACCTCGCGGGCCACCTGGTGCGGCAGCAGGCCGCTCGCGAGCTCGAATCCCTTGGTGGCCCAGGCGACGTGCATCTCGGGCGTGAGCAGCGGCGCGAGCGTGCCGAGGAGGCTGCGAAAGGCGGGACTCGGCACCACGATGAGCAGGTCACGGGCGCCGGCGAGCGCGCCGGCGAGCTCCGCCTCGACCTCGAGGGAGTCGGGAAACGGCACGCTCGGCAGATAGCGCTCATTGCGCCGCGCGCGCGCCATCGCCGCGAGGCGCGCGCCATCGCGCCCCCAGAGCCGCACGGCGCGCCCGCCGCGTGCGAACTGGATCGCAAGCGCCGTGCCCCACGAGCCCGCGCCCAGCACCGCGACCGAATCCTGCGGTGCGCGTGCGCTCATGGGTGGATCCTTAAGCCGCCCTCAGTTGGTCTGCGGCGGTGGCGGCTGCTGCTGCCCCACGTTCGCCGCATACAGGGCGTCGAAATTCACCGGCGGCAGCAGGAACTGCGGGAAGCCGCCCTGACTCACGAGCTGCGAGACCACGCTGCGCGCGTAGGGGAAGAGCACCCCGGGACAGACGGTGCTGACCGCGCGCTTCACGTCCGACTCACCGAAGTTTCGGATCAGGAACAGGCCCGCCTGCTTCACCTCGACCAGGAACACCGTGACGTCGTTCTGCTTGGCGGACACCGTCACCGTGAGCACCACCTCGCGCAGGTCCGGCGACAAGAGCGCCGTGCCGGTCTGCAGGTCGAGGCTCACCTGCGGATTCCAGGCGCCGTCGACGCGCGGACCATTGGGCGCCTCGTAGGAGCAGTCCTTCAGGTACACGGTCTGCAGCGCGAGCACCGGGGCGTCCGCGGGCACATCATTGGCGCTCGTGGCGCCGACAGTCTCTTCCACCATTTCAGGCTCCGTTTTTCAATAAAGGATCGAGGCGCCCGGCGGCATCGAGCGCGTGCAGCTCATCGCACCCACCCACCGCCTGGCCGCCGATGAACACCTGTGGGACGGTGTCGCCGCCGCCGCGCGCCGCCATCTGGTCGCGCGCTCCGGGAACCGCCTCCACGTCGATCTCGGTGAAGACGACACCCTTCGACTCGAGCAGTGCCCGTGCCCGCTGGCAGTACGGGCACCAGTCGGTGGCGTACATCTCGACCTGCGGTGCGCTCATGCGCGCCTCCTCAGGCCCGCGACAGCGGCAGGTTGTCCGCGCGCCAGGCGGCGAGTCCGCCGCGCAGCGTGAAGGCGCGCGTGAAGCCCTGGGCGGCGAGCTGGCGCACCGCCGCGCCGCTCAGCGTGCCCTTGTCGTCGTAGACCACGACGGTCTTCTCCTTGTGCTTCTTCAGCGTGTCGCCGGCGGCGAGCAGTGCCTCGCCCGACATCTGCCGCGCACCGGCCAGGTGCCCGGCCTGGTATTCATCCGCGGGCCGCAGGTCGAGCAGCAGCGCCCCCTGGTTCATGAGGCGGATCAGCTCCTGGGGCGAGACGGAAAATTGGCTTTCCGCGCGCGCCCGCATCTCGTATACAACTAGCAGCGCCGCCGCGACCGCGGTGGCGGTCCCTAACCAGGGGTGATGGCTGAGGAATTCGAGCAGGCGATTCATGGGGCGCAGATACGGATCGGGGGCCAAAAAGGCCGCGCATTATAGCGTCGCCCTCGCGGCCGCGCTCGCCGCGGCCCTGGCCGCGGCCGCCGGCCCGAGACCCGAGAAACCCGAGGCGGACGCCAGGAAAACGGAAGCCGAGCTCTCGGCCGTCAAGTCCGAGATCGAGCGCGTCACGCGCGAGGTGAGCGAGGCCCAGGTGGAGCGCGACCGCCTCACCCGGGACTTAAAGAGCGCCGAGCTTTCGGTGGGCCAGGCACGCGCCACCTTGAGCGACCTGAAGCGCCAGCGCGCCCAGCACGCCGCCCGCCGCGCCCAGCTCGCCACCGAGCAGCGCGAGCGCGAGGCGCAGCTCGATAAGAACCGTGCCGATCTCGCCGGCCAGATGCGCGCCGCCTACACCATCGGCCGCCAGGAGCCCCTGAAGCTGCTGCTCAACCAGCAGGATCCGGCGCTCGCCGGGCGCATGTTCGTCTACTACGGCTACTTCGGCCGCGCGCGCGCCGGGCAGATCAAGCTGATCGAGGACGACGTGCAGCGCCTCGCCGAGCTGGCCGCCGAGCTCGACGCCGAGGAGGCCGAGCTCGCCCGCCTCGAGCGAGAGCAGCGCGCCGAGCTCAATCAGCTCGAGCACGCGCGTCAGCAGCGCTCGAGCGTGCTCGCGGGGCTCGAAGCCGAGTCGCGCACGCGCGCGCAGAATCTCGAGCGGCTGCGCGCCCAGCAGGCCGGGCTCGAGCAGCTCCTGAAGGAGCTGCGCGCGGCGATGGAGCGCTTTCCGCTCGAGACCAACGAGGCGTTCGCGAAGCTGCGCGGCAGGCTCGCCTGGCCGGTGAGCGGACAGCTGGTCGCGCGCTTCGGCGACGCGCGCGCGGGCGGGGTGCGCTGGGACGGAGTGCTGGTCGCGGCCGAGCGGGGCGCGCCGGTGAAAGCGGTGTGTGGGGGCCGGGTGATCTATGCCGACTGGCTCCCGGGCCTGGGGCTGCTGGCCATCGTCGACCATGGCGACGGGTACCTGAGCCTCTACGGACACAACGAGCGGCTCTACAAGGCGGCGGGCGAGAGCGTTGCGGGCGGCGAGACCATCGCCGCCGCCGGCGACAGCGGCGGCACCGGGCGCACCGAGCTCTACTTCGAGATCAGGAAGGGCGGCAAGCCCGTCGATCCCCGCCCGTGGTTCAAGGCCGCGGACCCGTAAGAAAAGCGCTAAGTCCGTCTTCCGCCACGCCCCCTCCGGCTGAGGCGCTTTTGTGATCACCGTCAATCTTTTGCGCTCTGCCGAGAGGCCTCAGGGCGCCATTTGCCAACTCGCGCAAGGAAACAAGGACGACATAAGCGCGATCGTGTCGACCGGCTCCGACACAACCCCCGTGGTACCCGACCGCGACCCATGAGCGCGCCCCCAGTGAGCGAAACGCCGGCCGAGCACTCCGCTGCCCGGTTCGACCCTTATTTCCGCCTGGTGCGGTCGCTCCTGCCGCGTGCCTCGAGCCTCGCGATTTTCTCCGTCGCCGGGGAGCTCATCTGGTCGTCCGAGACCATGACCGGCCCCGACCTCATGAATGTGGTGGAGGACGCGCTCATCGCGGCTCGCTCGAGCGAGGGCGGCGCGGGGCAGCTGCGTACGCTCGCCGGCAACCTCCCCGTCTACCTCTGCTCGCTGCGCGATGAGGCCGGAGGGCTGCTCGCGATCGTCGCGGTCGTGTGCCGGCCGAACGAGGGGGGGGACCGCAAGCACCAGGATTTCTCGTTCGCCAACTCACTGATCGCGCCGGCGCTCGAGTGTCTGCGGCGCGAGTTCATCGCCCAGGCCAACATCGAGGAGCTGAACGGCACGCTCGCCGCTCTCAACCGCGATCTGGAGCTGGTGCTGTCGCACGGCGCGGCGGATGTACCCGCGCCCGACGGCGCCAATGACCTGCAGCTGCTGCTGCAGCAGACCATCGAGCACCTGCGTGCCAGCACCGGGGCGCTGCTGGTTCCGGAGAAGAACCTGACGCTGCTGCGCTCACTCGGCGACAGCACGCCTGATGCGCGCTTCATGATGAAGGCGCACAGGAAGCTCATGACGCTCGCGCAGGCCCAGAGCGGGCCGCTGCTGGTCAACGACATCGGCGCCGCGAGCCCCGACACCTACCCCTACCGCGTGCTCGCCTGCGCGCTGCGCTCGCGCGCCGGGCGCTGCATCGGCATGCTGGCGCTGCTGCGCGACGAGAGCCAGGAGCACTTCAGCCCGCGCGACGCGCACCTCGCGCACATCATCGCGAGGAAAGCCCTCGACATCGTCGAGTCGAGCTACGACGCCCTGAGCGGCCTGTACACGCGTCCCGCCTTCGAGCGGCGCCTGGCCGCGGTCGTCACCGACGGCAAGAGCAGCCAGCAGTGGAGCGCGCTCTATATCGACGTCGACCAGCTGCACGCCATCAACGAGAAGGCCGGCATGCACGTCGGCGACTCGGTGCTCGGGCAGCTCGGGGAGCTGTTCCGCAAGCGCCTGCCGCCCGGGGCCTTCGGCGCCCGCATCTCCGGCGACCGCTTCACGGTGCTGCTGCCGGCCTCGGTCGAGGATGCCGAGAAATTCGCCCAGGCGCTGCGTGCCGGCGCCGAGCAACTCGTGCCCGGTCCGGGCGAATCCCGCCCGCCGGTCTCGATCAGCGTCGGGGTGGCGCTGCTCGACCCGGAAGGCGGGGAGCTCGGCCACGTGCTCGCGGCCGCCGAGAGCGCCTGCAAGGCCGCCAAGGACCGCGGCCGCAACCGCGTCGAGGTCTACCAGGCGAGCGACACCTCGATCGTGCGCCGTTTCGCCGACATCTCGGTCGCCGCGCAGCTGCGCGATGCCATCGACAACAACCGCATGCGGCTCGATGCGCAGCTGATCCTGCCGTTCTCCGCCGCCGAGAGCGCCCGCCCGCACTACGAGCTGCTGCTGCGCATGGTCAACGACGACGGCCTCACCATGGGCCCCGACAGCTTCCTCGCCGCTGCCGCGCGCTACCAGCTGATGCCGACGATCGACCGCTGGGTGGTCAACCACGTGATCGAGGCCCTGAAGCCCCGCGCCGGGGTGCTCGAGGGCAAGGCGCTCGGCTTCACCATCAATTTCTCCGGCCAATCTCTCGATGACGACGGCTTCGCCGACTTCCTCATCAAGTCGGTCGGCGAGAGCGGACTCGATCCGGACCTGTTCTGCTTCGAGCTCACCGAGAACGCCACCGTCGCGCACCTGCCGCGCGCCGAGGAGCTGATGCGCCGGCTCCGCAAGCTCGGCTGCGGCGTGGCGCTCGATGACTTCGGCACCGGCCTCTCGTCGCTGTCGTGCATCCGGCAGCTGCCGATCACCATGCTCAAGATCGACGGCAGCTTCGTGCGCGACGTCATCAGGGACAAGCGCGCCGAGTCCATGGTGCGCGCCATCGCCGAGCTCGCCCGCAGCATGTCGATCATCACGGTGGCCGAGTACTGCGAGACCGAGGCCATCAGCAATCACGTGGCCGGGCTCGGGGTCGACTATGGCCAGGGTTTTGCGATCGGCAAGCCGATCGCGCTCGCCGAGCTGCTGAACGAGCTGCCGCTGCCGACGGGCGCGACCGGCGAGCAACGGGGACCGAACGACATCATGTGGTACGCAGGAGCGACGCCGTGAGTAAGGGAGTTACCAGCACATGTCCAGCCGATCACGGACACTGATCGCGCTCGTCGCCGGAGCCGCCTTCGGCTTCGGTGGCGCGCTCACCAGCGGCGTGCTCGCCGAGCGCCCGAGCGAGCGGCCCGCTGCCGCCCCGCGCGCCACTCTCCCCTGGGAGGAGGCGAGCCTGTTCGCGGAAGTCTACGAGCGCATCAAGCGCGACTACGTCGAGGACGTCGACGACCATGTATTGATGGAGCGCGCGGTGCGCGGCATGGTGACCGCGCTCGATCCGCACTCCGCCTACCTCGACAGTCAGGAGTTCGAGGAGATCCGCCTCAGCACCACGGGCTCCTATCCGGGGGTCGGCATCGAGGTGGTCCCCGATGAGGGCGCGGTCAAGGTGCTGCACCCGATCGAGGGCTCACCCGCCCAGCGCGCGGGCTTGAAGCCCGGCGATGCGATCGTGAGCATCGACGGTGTCGAGATTGGCGGCGATCTCGCCGCGGCCACCGAGCACATGCGCGGCGCCCCGGGGAGCACCGTCCGCCTCATCATCCGCCGCAAGGGGAGCGCAGCGCTCCTCGAGTTCACACTCCGCCGCGCGCAGGTCGAGGTGTCGAGCGTCGCCGAGCAGACTCTCGAGCCCGGCTACGGCTACATCCGCATCACGAGCTTCACGGAGACCACCGTTCAGGACGTGAGCCACGCCATATTGCGTCTCAAAAGAGACAATAGGCAGGGTCTTAAGGGCTTGGTGCTCGATTTGAGAGACAATCCAGGCGGAGTGCTCGAAGCGGGGGTCGGCGTCGCGGATGTCTTCCTCGACCAGGGCGTGATCGTCAGCGCCGACGGGCGCACCCCCGAGGCGCGCTTCCGCATGGACGCCAGCCATCGCGGGGACCTCCTGAACGGGGCTCCGCTGGTGGTGCTCGTTAACGGCGGCACCGCGTCCGCCTCCGAGATCGTCGCGGGCGCGCTCAAGGATCACGGACGGGCGCTGCTCATCGGGCGCAAGACCTACGGCAAGGGCTCGGTGCAGACCGTCATGCCGCTGTCTCACGGCGGGGCGCTGAAGCTCACCACGTCGCGCTACTTCACACCCTCGGGCGCCTCGATCCAGGGCAAGGGCATCGTTCCTGACATCGTCGAGGCCGGACCCAAGGACCCGGACGAGGTGGACTCAGCGAGTGGCCGGCCGCTCGCCGTGCGCGATCCCGATGTGCACACCGGACTCGCGACGCTCAAGACCCGCGGTACGCTCGCGGCACGCGCCGCGGCCGGGCCCCCGGCTCACGATTTGGTACCTTGAAGCGCTGACACCGGCGTCGCCCGAGCGGGCGCTGTTATTCTCGGGGCCATGCTGGCCTGGGCCTTCGATCTGGTGCTGCATCTCGACCGCCACCTGGTCGAGCTGCTCGCGGCATATCACCTCTGGATCTACCCGATCCTGTTCGCCGTGATCTTCGCCGAGACCGGCCTGGTCGTGACCCCATTCCTGCCGGGCGACTCGCTGCTGTTCGCAGTCGGCGCACTCGCCGCCGTCGATACGGGCGGCACGCTCACGGCCCCTCTCGCGAGCGCCACGCTCGCGGTGGCGGCGGTGCTCGGCAACACCGTGAATTACAGCATCGGGCGCGCCATCGGGCCGCCCGCCTTCTCGGGCCGCTACCGCCTGCTCAAGGTGGAGTACCTGAGGCGCACCGAGGAGTTCTTCCTGCGCCACGGGGGGCTCGCGATCTTCCTCTCGCGCTTCATGCCCATCATCCGCACTTGCGCGCCGTTCGTCGCCGGCATCGGCCGCATGCCCTACGCGAGATTCCTCGCCTGGAACCTCGCCGGCGGCTGCGCGTGGGTGCTGCTCTTTATCTGGGGCGGATATCTCTTCGGCAACATCCCGCTGGTGAAGCAGCACTTCGGCCTGGTGACGATCGCGATCATCATCGCCTCGCTCGTGCCGCTAGCGCTCGGCTTCCTCAGGCGCGCTCAGCCGGGCGTGTAGCGCACCAGCGCCCAGACTGCGCCGAGCAGGCCTCCCACGAGCAGCGTCAGGTTCGGGATGACGCTCACCATGAAGCCGAGATGGCGCTCCTTCGCGGCGCGCACGTAGCCCCTGAAATAGAGCGCGCGCCCGATGATGAAGGCGAGCCCCAGGAGCGCCGCGAGCCAGGGGCTCACATAGCGCGCGAACAGCAGCAGCGAGGGCACGAAGATCACCAGCTGCTCGAGCGTATTCATCTGCACGCGGAAGTAGCGCTCGAACACCTCGTGACCGGTGGTGGCCGGCGCCGGCACGTTATAGGTCTCCCGCGCGCGGGCGACCGCGAGGCCGAAGACGAAGAACTCGACCAGCGCCAGCGCAAGCACGATGTGGACGTATGGCATGGATCCCCCCTCTGCTTAGCATAGCGAGCGGTGGCAGAATGCGCTCCATGGCCGAGAGAGTTCGTGGCTACGCCCACCGGGTCGACATCGCCGCCGACGCCGGCAAGGTCTGGCGCGTGATCACCGAGCCGCAAAGCCTCGCGCGCTGGTGCTCGCCCGAGGCGGAGCTGCAGCCGCGCCAGGGGGGGCTGTTCCGCGCCCGGGTGGACCGGGTGACCGAGCTCGAGGCGCACATCGATGTGTTCGAGGCGGGCCGGCGCGTGCGGCTCATCTACCTGCCGAACCCGTCCCTCCCCCGCGCCGATTCAGTGCTCACGGACGATCTCATCGTCGAGGCCGTGCCGGGCGGCACGGTGGTGCGGCTGCTAGGCTCCGGGGTGCCGGGCGGGCCCGAATGGGATACCCAGTACTGGCGGCTGCGGACCGCGTGGCTGCAGGCACTCAACCGCCTCAAGGTGCTGGCCGAGGCGCAGCCCGCAACGGGAGCCACGCGGTGACCGGGTTCCTGCTGCGGGCGCTGCTCGCCGCCTGCGGGCTCTACCTCGCGACCCGCTGGGTGCCCGGCGTGCGCATCGACAACCTGGAGACGCTGCTGCTCGCAGGGCTTCTCCTCGGCGTGGTGAACGCGGTCGTGCGGCCGATCGCCTTCGTGCTGACTCTGCCGATCACCATCGTGACGCTCGGGCTCTTTCTCCTGGTGCTGAACGCCGCCATGGTGGCGCTGGTCGCCTGGATCCTGCCGGGTTTTCATCTCTACGGGGGCTTCAAAGCGGCGCTGCTCACCTGGATCATCGTCTGGCTCACGGGGTGGCTCGGCTCGGCCCTCATCGGTCATCACGGCTTCGAGCGTTACGACCGCCGCCGCAGCCCGCTGTGAAGGTGTGAGGAGGTGGGCACCATGGCATCCACCGGGGTACTCGCGGCGATCGGCAACACGCCGCTCGTCGAGCTCACGCGTCTGCCGCCGTCCGGCTCAGCGCGCGTCGTGGTGAAGCTCGAGTCCGCCAACCCCACCGGCAGCATGAAGGACCGCGTGGCGCGCGCCATGATCGAGCGCGCCGCCGCCGACGGGCGGCTGCGGCCGCGCGACACGGTGGTCGAGTACACCGCCGGCACCACCGGAATCTCGCTCGCGCTGGTGTGCGCGGCTCTCGGCTTCAAGGCGCACTTTGTGTTCTCCAACGCCTTCAGTCCCGACAAGCGCACCACCATGCGCGCCTACGGCGCCGAGATCACCGACGTTGAGGCCGAGGGCGGGCAGATCACGGAGAAGCTCATCAAGTCGCTGATCGCCAAGGCCGACGAGATCAGCCGCCTGCCTCACCACTGGTACTGCGACCAGCTCAACAACAAGGACGGCGAGGCCGGCTATCACTCCCTCGGCGAGGAGCTCTGGCAGCAGTCCGGCGGCCGCGTCGATGCCTTCGTGCAGGCGGTCGGCACCGCGCACTCGATTCACGGCAGCGCCCACTCGCTCAAGCTCCACAACCCGCGCCTCCAGGTGATCGCGGTCGAGCCGGCCGAGTCGGCGGTACTCTCGGGACGCCCTCCGGGCGCACACAACATCGACGGCATCGGGATCGGCTTCGTGCCGCCCTTGTGGCGGCGCGCGGAGGTCGACGAGATCCTCACCGTGCCGACCGCGGAGGCCAAGGCGATGGCACGGCGACTCGCGCGCGAGGAGGGCCTGTTCGCCGGCACTTCGACCGGGGCAAATCTCGTGGCGGCGCTCGCCGTCGCGCAGCGCCTAGGTCCCAAGGCGACCGTCGCGACGATCGCGGTGGATTCGGGGTTGCGCTACCTGAGCACCGACGTATTCCGCGCCTGAACCAAATTCTCCGCCCAGCGGTACACCCAGTAGATCAGCAGCACGAAGGCGACTCCCGCGAGAATCTCCGAGGCGGTCTCGAACGAGTCTCCCACCACGCCGATGGGAAACGGGTTGCCGCTGAAAGCAACCAGGGCCGTGAAGACCACCGCCAGCACGCTCTCGCCGACGATGAGGCCCGAGGCGAGCAGCACGCCGAGCTGCTTCATCGCATTGGGTTTCGCGGTCCGGTCGGCGCGCCGGTCATACCACCAGCCGACGAGCGCCCCGACGGTGACCATCAGGGTCGACGCCGTCGGCAGGTAGATACCGAGGCCTACGGCGAGAGGCGGCAGGCGCATCGAACGGGTGGTCTTCGAGAGCAGGAAGTCGACCGCGATGATGCCGGCGCCGATCAGAGCGCCCCAACCCATCAGTTGCCATTTTTCCGGGTCGCTCTGGATCACCGCCTGGCCGAGGGCGGAGATGAGGCCCGCCTGCGGCGCCGGCAATGCGTGGGCTCCGGCGCCCGGGGCGCCCGCAAAACCGTAAGCTTTATTGACGAGATCCAGCACCGGCGGGATGACGAGCGCGCTCGCGACTACGCCGATTACCAGCGCCCACTGCTGCTTGGAGGGCGTCGATTCAACCAGCTGGCCGGTCTTCAGGTCCTGGAGGTTGTTGTTGGCGATGGCTGCCACGTTGAACACCACGGCGGTCACGAACAGCGCGTAGGCGACCAGCGCCTTGCCCATCTCCGGGGGTAGCGAGGACTTGACGGTCAGCACGAGGAACAGCGCCGTCGTCGCCACCACCAGGATCCCTATCCCTGAGAGCGGGCTGTTCGAGGCGCCGATCAGTCCCGCCATGTAGCCGCAGACCGTGGAGACGAGGAACCCGAGGACCACCACGATGACGATGCCGCCGACCGTGAGGAGCAGCGCGTGCTCGCCAAGACCTGCGCTGGTGGCGAAGTTCCACAGCAGCCAGCAGATCGGCACGATGCAGAGCAATGACACGAGACCGACCTGGTCCACGGGGATGTCGTGCTCGGTGCGCGCCAGCGTGTCGCCTTTGCCTTGCTTGCGCGCCCGCGAGGAAGCGATCGCGCCCTCGAGGCCGCCGATCACGGGCTTCACCAGCTTGATGAGCGTCCAGATGGCGGAGACGGCGATCGCGCCCGCGCCCACGTAGCGCACGTAGTGGCTCCAGGTCGCATGCGCGAACTCGCCGGCATCCCCCGCGGCCGGGTGCAGGGCGCTGAAGTGCGGCACGCCCCAGCCCCAGCCGATGATGGCGCCCACACACATCGCGATGCCGACGCTCGCGCCCACCAGGTGGCCGATGCCGAACAGCGCGAGCGACAGCTGGAAATCGAAGCCGGTCACCGGCGCCTGGCGGTCGCTTCCTAAGCGGAAGCTGTGGGCGATGTCGCCGAGGAACAGCCGCGTCTGCACCATGACGAGAAACAACGCCGAGACCAGCGAGCCCACCAGCACCGCCTTGAGGCCCTTGCCGCCGGATTCGACCGAGTCATCGCTCGCCACATCGCCGGTCCCGACCTTGATCACCTCGGCGCAGGCGGTGCCCTCGGGATAGGGGAGATCGGAGTCCGTCACCAGCGCGCGGCGCAGCGGGATCGAATACATGACGCCGAGGATGCCGCCCATGGCGCAGATCGCCACCGACTGCCAGTAGGGGAAGCCGCTCCACCAGCCGATCATGATGAAGCCCGGCAGCACGAAGATGATCGAGGAGAGCGTGCCGGCGGTGGAGGCGACCGTCTGCACGATGTTGTTTTCCTGCGCGGTGGTGTTGCCGAGCCAGCGCAGCATCGCCATCGAGAGCACCACCGCCGGGATCGAGGTGGAGAAGGTGAGTCCGGCCTTCAAGCCGAAGTAGACGTTGGCCGCGGTAAACACCACGGTGAGCACCAGGCCGAGCGCCAGTCCGCGCAGCGTCAGCTCGGCGCGCGATTCGGTCTTCATGCCAGGAACCCCTCGAAAAGTTGTTGCTGTTCTGCGCGGCCTCGAGCGGCCATCTTAGCCTCGCCCTGCAGCCGCGCGCTATGCTTGGCCTGCGAGCGCGTGCTGCAGGGGGTCGAAGGCCATGGTCAAGGTGCTGGTCGGGTTGGTCGTCATCGTCCTGCTGGGCGTCGCGGGCTTCACCTGGATCACGCTCCACTGGTCCTACGCCGAGGGCGAGCGCGCCGGCTTCGTGCAGAAGCTCTCGAAGAAGGGCTTCGTCTGCAAGACCTGGGAAGGCGAGATGGCGATGGTGACCATGCCGGGAACGGTGGCGGAGAAATTTTACTTCACCGTGCCGACCGACGCGGTCGCTGTGAAGCTCAACGCCAACGTCGGCAAGCGCATGGCGCTGCACTACCAGCAGCACAAGTGGATCCCGACCTCGTGCTTCGGCGAGACCGAGTACTTCGTGACCGACGTGCGCGTCATGGAGTGAGCGCACGGCGCGGCAGCGGGCTATTTCACTCCCGCCATCAGCCGCCTGGTGAGGGGCGTCAGCGGGAGCATCACCAACCCGGCGATGACGCCGTACCAGAAGATCTTGAGGAACAGCGCCGGGAGCGACTCGAGGTGGCTGGCGTCGTACTGGCCGCTCAGCTGACCGGCGAGCACGCCGCCGAGCGCGAGCGACAGGAACCACATGCCCATCGCCTGGCCGCAGAAGCGCGGCGGGACCAGCTTGCTCATGTTGGAAAGCCCCACCGGGGAGATGCACATCTCGCCGCACACGTGCAGGAAATAGGCGCAGATGAGCCAGGTCGAGAGCACGCGGTGCCCGGCGAGCACGCGCTCGCCGGCGAAGTACATGACGAGGAACCCGCCTCCGAGCAGCAGCAGCGCCACGCCGAACTTGGCCGCCGCCGGCGGATCGCGGTCGCGCCGGCCGAGGGCGAGCCAGAGCGCGGCGAAGACGCCGGCGAGGATGATGACGAACAGCGCGTCCGCCCCCTGCAGCACACCCGGCGGCGCGTTCCAGCCGAGGATGTGCATGTCGGTGTAGCGCGCCGCGAACAGGTTGAAGGACCCGCCCTGCTGAAAGTAGCCGGCCCAGAAAGTGACCGAGCCGGCGAACAGCGCCACCATGACGAGCACACGCCTGCGCTCCGCGCCGGTGAGCCCGGCGAAGAACAGCAGGTAGGCGAAGTACGCCACCGCGAGCGCCGAGAACGCCCAGGAGGCGAACGAGCCGAGCATCGCCGGGTCGACGTGCACCTGGCCGCTCAAGGCGAGCACCACGGCGGCGGCCAGCAGCACGCAGACCACCACGATCGGCGTCCACGAGGCGCGCTGCCCGGGCGAGACCGTAAGCCCCGCGCCGCCGAGGAAGCGCCGCGTCCAGAGGAACTGGCCGACGCCGAGCACCATGCCGAGCGCCGACAGCGCGAAGCCGGAGCGCCAGCCGAAGGCCGTGGCGATGACCGGGACCACGATCGGCCCGATGAACGCGCCGGTATTGATGCCCATGTAGAAGATCGAGAAGCCGGCGTCGCGCCGCGCGCCGCCTTCCGGGTAGAGCGTCGCCACCAGGGCGCTCACGTTGGGCTTCAAGAGCCCCACCCCCATGGCGATGACCAGCAGACCCAGGAAGAAAATCGACGTCGTGCCGAGAGCGAGCAGGGTGTTGCCGATGGCGATCAGGATCCCGCCGGCGATCACCGCGCGCTGCGCGCCGGCCAGGCGGTCGGCGATCCAGCCACCGAGGAGCCCCAGGAGATAGGTGCTGCCGACGTACAGGCCGTAGATGGAGCTCGAGGCCTTGTCATCGAGCCCGAGTCCCCCCTTGGCCGCCGGCGCGACCATGAAGAGGATGAGGAGCGACTGGATACCGTAGTAGGTGAAGCGCTCCCAGAGCTCGGTGAGGAAGAGGGTCGCGAGCCCCATCGGCTGGCCGAGGAGGGTGCGGGCGGGCGCTGGTGCGGGCGGCGGTACGCCCGCGGCGGCGGAATGATTCAAGCGTGGCCTCGCGCCATCGGGCAGCCCCCTTCGTTTTTCAGTCTGACGCAGCCGCGGCTAAGTGCGCAAATGGCGCCCGCGTGCGAGGTCTCTCAGGAGACAAGTTCAATAGCCATTGAACTTGCGCCCCTTGAGGCTCGATTCAGGGCCTCTACTGATCAAAGTTCAATGCCCATTGAACTTTGCCCTGCGGGAGCCTCTGCACGAGGGCTCAAGGAGCGTGTCGATCCTCAGCCCTCGCCGCCGACCTTCTCGCCCGCCTCGGCGCTCCGCGCGCGCGAGAGCAGGCGCGCCATGAGGATGCCGCCCTCGTACAGCAGGTACATCGGGATCGCGAGCGAGCACTGCGAGATCGCATCGGGCGGAGTGAGGAGCGCGGCCACGATGAAGATGCCGATCAGCACGTAGCCGCGATGCTTCTTCAGGCTCTCGATGCGCACGATGCCCATCACCACCAGCAGCACCACGGCGACCGGCACCTCGAATGCGACCCCGAAGCAGAAGAACATGGTCAGCACGAAGTCGAGGTACTGGTTGATGTCGGTCATCATCGCCACGCCCTTCGGCGTGGTGGCGGCGAAGAACTGGAACATCACCGGAAAGACGAAGTAGTAGGCGAAGCCGATGCCGACATAGAAGAGCAGGATCGAGGACAGCAGCAGCGGCACCGCGAAGCGCCGCTCGTTGCGGTACAGGCCCGGCGCGACGAACGCCCACAGCTGGTAGATCACGTAGGGCATCGCCGCGAGCAGCGCCACGAAGAACGACAGCTTGAAGGGCGTGGTGAACGGCGACATCACGCCGGTCGCGATCAGGTTGCTCCCCGGCGGGAGCTTGGCGAGCAGCGGCTGGGCGACGAAGGTGAAGATGTCGTTCGAGTAGTAGACGCTGGGAATAAACGCGATCCCGACGGCCATCATCGCGCGCAGCAGCCGGTCCCGCAGCTCGAGCAGGTGCGAGATCAGGCTCCCCTCGGCGAGCTTCTCAGGTTCCTCGCTCATCGGCGCGCGGCGTCGGGCCAGGCTCGCTCGGGCTCGCGGCGGCGGCCGGAGGCGTTGGCGTTGGCGTTGGCGTTGGGGGCGGTGGTGGCGGCGGCGGTGCCGGCGGCGTCGGCCCGTGGTAGGTGGAGGGCTCGACCGTCGTGGGCTGCGCCTGAGTCTGGGTCTGCTTCTCCGCGCGGCGCGCCTGCTCGAGCTGTACTTCCTCCTCGAGCTGCTCGCGGAACTGCCGCGCCATGGCGCGTGCACGTCCTACCCAGCGGCCGAGCTCGGAGACGACGCGCGGCAGTTTCTCGGGTCCCAGCACCACGAGTGCCAGAACGAAGATGATCAGGACTTCAAAGAAGCGCCCCTCGAACAGGTCACACGCTCCGGTCGCTCTTGGTCTGAGTGGGTTGGGCGGGGGCGGCGGCGTCGCTCTTGCGGACTTCGTCGAACTCCGCGTCCGGCTTCTCGGAGCGGATCTGCTTCTGCTGCGCGCTCTGCTCGTCCTCGCCCTCGTTCATCGCTTTCTTGAACCCGCGCACCGCCGCTCCGAGGTCGGAGCCAACGGTCCGCAGCTTCTTGGCGCCGAATACGACGAGCACCACGAGCAGGATGATCAGCAGCTCGCGCATTCCTATACCCATAAATCAACACTCCACTTGAGGCCTGCAACCGCGGCCGAAAAGAAGGGAATCATAGGTCAAATGAGAGCGCCCGGGCCCGGAAGTTCGCTCAAATCCGCCAACCCCTTCACGCTCCGCTTGCCGGCGCCTCGAGCCAGAACGTGACCGGCCCGTCATTGATGAGCGACACCTGCATGTGGGCGCCAAATACGCCAGCGGAAACATGGGGATATGAGCCCCGGGCCTTCTCGAGCAGGTACCCGAAAAGACGCCGGGCGTCCTCCGGTTCCGCGGCGCTCGAGAACCCCGCGCGCGTTCCCTTTTTCGTGTCCGCAGCGAGGGTGAACTGCGGGACGAGCAGCAAACCCCCGTCCACCTCACGGAGCGAGAGATTCATGCGCCCGTCCGCGTCCGGGAAGATCCGGTAGGAGAGCACCCGCTCGAGGAGGCGCTCGGCGGAAGATCGCGTGTCATCGCGGCGCACCGCGATGAAGGCGAGCACGCCGCGGGAGATGGCGCCGACGACCTGGCCATCGACGCGCACCTCGGCGCTTGCGACGCGCTGGATGAGGCCGATCACCGGAGGCTCGCGGGCGAAGACCGCATGGGCCTATCATCGCCGAAAAAACGACCGCCGAGCATTTCGCCGAGTTCAGCCTGAAGGACTTCCGCCATGGCATTCACTATCTGCTCGGCAACCGCGACGTCCGCGCCTCGCGGCAGCTGATCTTCATCGGCGAGCAGAACGGCGTGCGTGCGCAACTCGCGCCCGAGGACCTGCGCGCCTACGAGCGGCTGTACGCGAAGTGTCACGGCAGATCGGTGAGCGACGACACGCGCGAGTTCCTCGACAACTACCGCAACGTCGCCCGCCGCTTCAAGTGCACCACCATCCCGATCCTGCGCAAGGAATACGGCGTGGTCGGCGCCATCTGCATCAACATCGACGTCAATTACATCAACGACTACGTGCTCGCGACCGCCGAGTGCACCTGGACGAGAACATTCTCAGCAAGGACGAATACCGCCAGGCACAGGCCGGCAAGCGCCATTTCCGCGACCTGGCGCCGGGGGCCTCGTAGTGGCATTTGGCACCGCGAGTCCGTAAGATTCGGGGCCGTTTTTGAGCCGTTTCACCGGGCGGGGAGCAACCGAAATGGGGCGCGGGCGAGCCACTCACGTGCGTGCGGTTTCGATCGCGGTGATCGCCGCCGGCGCGCTCACCGGCTTCACCGTGGGCGGGACGCAGGCCCAGCCCGAGACCGCAGCGCCCGCAGCGCAACCCGCCGCCGCCCAGGCTGCCGCGGCGCCGCAGGCGGCCGATCCCCAGCACGGCAAGGCGGTCTCCTACACCTGCCTCGGCTGCCACGGGATCGAGGGCTACAAGAACGCCTACCCCATGTACAGCGTGCCGGAGCTGCGCGGTCAGACCCCCGACTACCTCGTGATCGCGCTGCACGGCTACCGCGACGGCGACCGCGCGCACATCACCATGCACTCGCAGACCGAGTCGCTTTCCGAGCAGGACATGACGGACGTCGCCGCCTATCTCGCGGGCAAGCCCCTGGTCTCGAGCGGCAAGCCGGAGGGCACGGTGCCGCAGGCGGCACAGCTGTGCGTCTCCTGCCACGGGCAGGACGGCGTCGCGGTCGCCCCCATTTACCCCTCGCTGGCCGGACAGCACGAGGACTACATCGTGCGGGCGCTCGAAGAGTACCGGCACGGCGGCCGCAAGAACCCGGTCATGAAGGGATTCGCAGCCAATCTCAAGGACGACGACATTGCGCAGATCGCGGCTTATTTCTCCAGACTCACCCCCTCCCTCGGCACCGAGCCACGGCCCTACACGCGCCTGGGCGAGTGATTCCCGCGCCGGACGGTGCCTGAGGCGGGCGCACCCTGCCCCCCGCCCAGGAACTTTTCGCCCTTTCCCACCTTCAAAATCTGTCGCTGCTGCCTGCGCATGGTGCGCGGTATGAGGGCCGGCCAACGTTGGCCCGAGGAGCAGTTTCCCCTTTTCGAGGAGCCGTCCATGCGTTTCGTTTCCTTCATCCGTAAGCCGCTCGTCATCGCCACGCTCGGCGCGGCAACCGTCGCGCTGCCGGTCGGGGCGCTGTATTTCTCAGGGGCCGCGCACGCCGCTGCGAGCACGGCGGCGCAGGTTGCCCCCGCCCCCGCGGCACCCGGCGCGACCCCCGCCGCGGTCAACCCCGTCGCGGCGTTGCCGGATTTCAGCGGTATGGTGCAGAAGTACGGCCCCGCCGTCGTCAACATCACGGTGACCAGCAAGGTGTCCACGGCCTGGCAGGGTGACGAGAACGGGGACAACGGCGATAACGGCGGCGGCAACGACAATCCCTTCGGTCCCAACAGCCCGTTCGCGCCCTTCTTCCACAACTTCAAGTTCCAGAACCCGCACCCCGAGCCGATGCACGGCGAGGGCTCGGGCTTCATCATCCGCTCCGACGGCCTGATCATGACCAACGCGCACGTGGTCAAGGGCGCGAGCGAGGTGACAGTGCGCCTCACCGACCGCCGCGAGTACCCGGCGAAGGTGATCGGGATCGATGAGCGCTCCGACATCGCGCTCATCAGGATCAAGGCGGCCAATCTTCCCACGGTGAAACTCGGCGACTCGCGCTCGCTCAAGGTGGGCGAGTGGGTGCTCGCGATCGGCGCGCCCTTCGGCTTCGATAACAGCGCCACCGCCGGCATCGTGAGCGCCAAGAACCGTCCGCTCCCCGGCGACGTCGTGCCCTTCATCCAGACCGACGTGCCGATCAATCCCGGCAATTCCGGCGGGCCGCTCTTCAACATGCGCGGCGAAGTGGTCGGGGTGAACTCGCAGATCTACAGCCGCAGCGGCGGCTATCAGGGCGTGTCGTTCTCGATCCCGATCGATGTCGCCATGAAGGTCGGCACCCAGCTCGAGACCACGGGCCACGTCACCCGCGGCAAGCTCGGCGTCGTGATCCAGAACGTCACCCAGGACCTGTCCGACTCCTTCGGCCTGCCGCAGCCCGAGGGTGCGCTGGTGTCGAGCGTCGAGAAAGGCGGCCCCGCCGCCCGCGCCGGCATCGAGCCGGGCGACGTGATCCTCAAGCTCAACGGCGAGCCGATCGGGAGCACCACCGAGCTCTCGGAGAAGATCGCCGAGCTCGGCCCCGGCGCCGCGGCCGATCTCGAGGTCTGGCACAACCGCGCCTCCCGAAACCTGAGCGTCAAGCTCGGCACTCTCGAGGACCAGCACACCGCGAGGAGCGAGGAGCCGCAGCACGAGGGCGGCAAGCTCGGGCTCGCCGTGCGGCCGCTGACCGGCGAGGAGCAGCGCCAGGGGAACGTGCAGGGGGGACTGCTGGTCGAGCAGGCCTCGGGCCCCGCGGCCGATGCCGGGATTCAGCCGGGCGACATCGTGCTCTCGGCCAACGGCTCCCCGGTATCGAGCGCCCAGGCGCTGAAGAGCGCCGTCGAGGGCTCCAAGGGCCACGTCGCGCTGCTGATCCAGCGCGGTGAGGCGCGCATTTTCGTGCCGGTGCGGGTGGGGTAGGACTCAAGCCCCGTTCGTCACCATCGCGGCGACGAACTCATTGACCGGCAGGGCATCGAGCCCTGCCGGTTTCGCGAACATCGCCTTGACCCGCTCGGCCTGTTTGGCGGGGAAGCGGGCGCCGACGGCAGCCTCGAACTTGCGCACCAGCACCGGCATCCCCTCGCCGCGGCGCTGGCGGTGGCCGATCGGAAAATCGACCTCGACGCGCCCGCTCGAGCTGCCGTCGCGGAAGAACACCTGTACGGCGTTGCCGATGTAGCGCTTGTCGGCGGCGTAGTATTCCTCGGTGAACTTCGGGTTCTCGCGCACCTGCATCTTCGCGCGCAGCGCATCGATCCGCGGGTCGCTCGCGACCGCATCCTCGTAGTCGGCGGCGGTGAGGCGGCCGAAGATCAAGGGGATCGCCACCATGTACTGGATGCAGTGGTCGCGGTCGGCGGGGTTGGCGAGCGGACCGGTCTTGTCGATGATGCGCACGCCCGGCTCCTGAGTCTCGATGACGATGCGCTCGATGTCGGCGATGCGATCACGTACCGCCGGGTGCAGCGTCATCGCCGCCTCGACCGCGGTCTGCGCATGAAACTCGGCCGGGTAGGAGATCTTGAAGAGCACGTTCTCCATCACGTAGCTGCCGAAGGGCCGCGGCAGCGACAAGGGCTTGCCCTTGAAGAGCACGTCGCTGAAGCCCCAGGTCTTGGCCGAGAGCGCCGACGGGTAGCCCATCTCGCCGGTGAGCGCGATGAGCGCGAGGCGCACCGCGCGGCTCGTCGCATCGCCGGCCGCCCAGCTCTTCCTCGAGCCGGTGTTGGGCGCATGGCGGTAGGTACGCAGCGCCCCGCCGTCGATCCAGGCGTTCGAGACCGCATTCACCACCTGCTCGAGGCTCCCGCCGAGCATCGCCGTCACCACAGCGGTGGAGGCCACCCGCACCAGCAGCACGTGATCCAAGCCGACGCGATTGAAGCTGTTCTCGAGCGCCAGCACCCCCTGGATCTCGTGCGCCTTGATCATGGCAGTGAGCACGTCGCGCACCGTGGGTGGGGCAACACCTGACATGACCGCGAACCGCGCGCGGTAGTCGGCGACCGCGAGGATCCCGCCGAGGTTGTCCGACGGGTGCCCCCACTCAGCGGCGAGCCAGGTGTCGTTGAAGTCGAGCCAGCGGACCATGGCGCCGATGTTGAAAGCCGCCTGCACCGGGTCGAGCTCGAAGGAGGTGCCGGGGACGCGCGCGCCGCCCGGCATCGCTGCCCCCGGCACGACGGGTCCCAGGAGCTTGCGGCAGGCCGGGTACTTGAGCGCCAGGAAGCCGCAGGCGAGCGTGTCCATCAGGCAGTAGCGGGCCGTGTCGTAGGCCGTGCGGCTGGTGACGGTGAAATTCCTGGCGTACTCGGCGATGGCGGTGAGCGCGGGGTCGAAGGCCGGGCGCTCGGCGGACTTCACATCGTGGGCGGACATGGGAGGCGCGCTTACCTGCGTTGCTCGATCGGCACGAACTTCAGGTTCTCGGGACCGGTGTAATTGGCGGCCGGCCGGATGATCTTGCCGTCGGCGCGCTGCTCGATGACGTGTGCCGCCCAGCCGGTGGTGCGGGCGATCACGAACAGCGGCGTGAACATCTCGGTCGGTATGCCCATCATGTTGTAGGCGACCGCCGAGAACCAGTCGAGATTGGCGAACATGCTCTTGGTCTCGCGCATCACCGCCTCGATGCGGTCGGCGATCTCGAAGCGGCGCAGGTCGCCGGCTGCACGCGCCAGCCGCCGTGCGACTTCCTTGATCACCTCGTTGCGCGGATCGGCGATCGTATAGACCGGGTGGCCGAAGCCGATGATGACTTCCTTGGCCGCGACGCGCGCGCGGATGTCGGCCTCGGCCTGGCTTGCCGACTCGTAGCGCTGCTGGATCACCAGCGCGGTCTCGTTGGCGCCGCCGTGCTTCGGCCCGCGCAGCGCGCCGATCGCGCCGGCGATCGAGGAGTAGAGATCGGAGCCGGTGCCGGCGATGACGCGCGCGGCGAAGGTCGAGGCGTTGAACTCGTGCTCGGCGTAGAGGATGAGCGAGGTGTGCATCGCGCGCACCCAGTCCGCCGGCGGCGGCCGCCGCTGCAGCAGGTGCAGGAAATGCGCGCCGATCGAGTCATCGCCGGTCTCGGTGTGGATGCGCTCGCCCGAGTGGCTGAAGTGATACCAGTAGGTGAGCATCGAGCCGAGCGAGGCGATCAGCCGGTCGGCGATCTCGCGCGCGCCGGCGGCCAAGTGCTCGTCCTTCTCGGGCAGGATGCAGCCCAGGGCCGACACCCCGGTGCGCAGCACGTCCATGGGATGCGCCGCCGCCGGCAGCGCCTCGAGTACGGTGCGCACCGCCGCCGGCAGCCCGCGCAGCGCCTTCAAGCGCGTCTTGTAGCCGGCGAGCTCGGCGCTGGTGGGGAGCTTGCCGTAAATCAGTAGAAAGGCGATCTCCTCGAACTCGCACTTCTCGGCGATCTCGAGGATGTCGTAGCCGCGGTAATGCAGGTCGTTGCCCGTGCGCCCGACGGTGCAGAGCGCGGTATTACCGGCCAGCACCCCCGAGAGTGCCACGGACTTCTTCGGCTTGAGCGGGGTGGTGTCGTTCATGGGCTTTTCCCGAACAGCTCGTCGAGCTTGCTCTCGTACTCGTGATAGCCGAGCACCTCATAGAGCTCGGCGCGCGTCTGCATGGTGGGCACGACGCTCTGCTGCGTGCCTTCGCGGCGGATCGCCCCGTAGACCACTTCGTGCGCCCTGGCGGCGGCGCGGAACGCCGACAGCGGGTAGAGCACCAGGCGCACCCCGGCGCCGGCGAGCTCGCTTACCGTGAAGAGCGGCGTCTGGCCGAACTCGGTGATGTTGGCGAGCACCGGAACGCGCGCTGCGTCCGCGAACTGCCGGTACTCATCGAGCGTCCTCACGGCCTCGGCGAAGATCATGTCGGCGCCGGCCGCGACATACGCGGCGGCGCGCTCGAGCGCGGC
>DASPSF010000067.1:0-2506 GCA_035624075.1 Steroidobacteraceae bacterium
GGTGACCCGAGCCCGTCGGGCCGCGGCATGCTGCACCTCGCGCGCGGCATCGAGGTAGGACACATCTTCCAGCTCGGCAGCAAGTACAGCGAGCCGATGAAGGCCATGGTGCTCGATGAGGCAGGCCGGGAGACGACGCTCCTCATGGGTTGCTACGGCATCGGTGTGACGCGCATCGTGGCCGCCGCGATCGAACAGAATCACGATGAGCGCGGCATCATCTGGCCGGCGCCGATCGCACCCTTCCAGGTGGTGCTGATTGGGCTCAACCTGCAAAAATCCGCCCGTGCACGCGAAGTCAGCGACCGCCTCTATACCGAGCTCGGCGCAGCCGGGATCGAGGTGCTCTACGACGACCGCAACGCCCGTCCCGGGGTCAAGTTCGCGGACGCCGAGCTGCTCGGCATCCCGCACCGCCTGGTGGTGGCCGACCGCGGCCTCGACTCCGGTAAGCTCGAGTACCGCCACCGCCGGGAGGTTGCGAGCACCGAGTTCCCCGCCGCCGATGCGCTCGCCTTCCTGCGCGCACGCCTGGCGAACTGAGCGGCCGCGTCGCCGGGTGCCGTATCCGGGGCCGTTGCCCCTGCAGCGGCCGCTCCTCGCGGCGCTCGCCGTGTGGGCTTTGCTGTGCACGCAGCGTACCAGCGCCGATCAGCAACGAGACCCGGAGCTGCGGGCGGTGGTGGTAAAAGCCATCGCTGAGGCACGGTGCTTTTCTGACCAATACGACTCGGCCGTCTGGTACACGCTGATGGAGCCGCGGCTGCGCCCGCTGGTGAAGCAGAAAGACGAGCGCATCGACATCCTGAGGCAGGTCTACTGCGAGACCCATCGCGCGGGTGAGGCGCGCCTGCCGCCCGGCCTCGTCATGGCGCTGATCGCCGTCGAGAGCCGTTTCGACCGGTGGGCGGTCTCCTCCGCCGGTGCCGTGGGGCTGATGCAGGTGATGCCTTTTTGGCCCGAGCGGCTCGGGATGCCGCGCCACGAGCTCGTGCACATCGCCCCCAATATCCGCATGGGCTGCGCAATCCTGCGCTTCTACCTCGGTTACGAGCGCAACGACGTCCGCAAGGCGCTGGCGCGCTACAACGGCAGCCCCGGCCAGCGCAACTATCCCGACCTCGTCATCAGCCAGTGGACGCGCTGGGCGGGTGCGGACGATCTGGGATTCCCGCCGCTGCCGGCAGCGGCACATCGTCCCTGACCGAGCTGCGGCGCAGGCCGCCAAAGCCGCGCCTTTGGCGGCCGGAAGCGAAGCTGATGTCCGCAAAAGCGCCGCAGGCGACTTTTGCCAAATGGATCAAGGGTGCTTCGGGCGCGGCGGCAGCATGCGCGCCATGCCTTCGCGGCGCGAGTCCGCTGCCCCCTGGTAGCTGCCGTCGGCGAGGCGCACCACGCCCTGCAGGCCTGAGTTCTCGGCGTGCCCGGGCTTGAGCTCGATTCCGCGCTCGCGCAGCCCCGCGAGCAAGGCCGGCGCAAACCGGGCGAGCTCGCCGCTGAAGGTGTTGCCGCGGGCGATCAGGTTCGGCAGCTCGATCGCCCGGCCGAGCGGCAGCTTCCAGGCGAGCAGCGCGACCAGCGTCTTCGCGTTGTACTCGAGGATCGCCGAGCCCCCTGGTGAGCCGAGCGCCGCGACGAAGTCGCCGGCGTGATCGAGCACAATGACCGGGGCCATCGACGAGCGCGGGCGCTTGCCTCCCTGTACGGCGTTCGCCACGAGCCCTCCCTCGTCCGTCGGCACGAACGAGAAGTCGGTAAGCTGATTGTTCAGCACGAAACCCCCGACCGTGCGCCCTGACCCGAAGATCGATTCCACCGTGGTGGTCATGGAGACGACGTCGCCGTCGGCATCCACCACCACGAAGTGACTGGTGCCGGTCGACTCCGCGGTCGCATCGTGCCCGCGCGGCAGCGCGATGTCCCCGGGCGGAGGGGGTGGACCGGCATGGTCGCCGATCAGCTGCACGCGCAAGCGCACGTAGGCCGGATCGAGCAGCCGCTCGACCGGCACCGACACGAAGTGGGGATCGCCGACGTAGCGGTCGCGGTCGGCGTAGATGATGCGGCTCGCCTGCGCGAACAGGAACCAGGCCTGCGGGTCTGACGGTGTGCGGTCTGCGATGCTGGTGCGGTCGAGGATCGAGAGCATCTCGAGCAGCGATACACCGCTCGAGGGCGGGGGCGGCACGCAGACCGAATAGCCGCGGTAGGGTCGGCACAGCGGCTCGTTCCATTCCGGCCGATAGGAGCTCAGGTCCCTGAGCGTCATCGTGCCCGGCAGCGGCGGCTGGCTCGTCGCCTTGACGATGTCTGCGGCAATCTCGCCCTCGTAGAGCGCACGCGGGCCCTCGCGAGCGATGCGCTCCAGCGAGTCGGCGTACGCGGGATTCTGGAACAGGTCGCCCTCCTGCAGCGTCTCGCCGTCGGGACGCGAGAAGAGCGTGCGCACCTCGCTGGTGGGCGGAAACGGCGAGCCTTCACCGAGAAACATGGCCAACCGCCCGGG
>DASPSF010000070.1:0-17620 GCA_035624075.1 Steroidobacteraceae bacterium
AGCCTTGTCGATCTGGTCGTACGCCACGAATTGACCGCCGTTGGTCTCCGCCATCACCTTCGTCAGCGCCGCCGTCAACGTCGTCTTGCCGTGGTCCACGTGACCAATCGTCCCCACGTTCACGTGCGGCTTGGTACGCTCAAATTTCTCTTTGGACATGGAAGTTCCTAACTCCGAAACACTGACGACTCTCGAGACCCACTTCGACTGGAGCCCACGACCGGGATTGAACCGGTGACCTCGTCCTTACCAAGGACGTGCTCTACCAACTGAGCTACATGGGCTCGGCTCAGATGTCGACCGCGGACTTCCCTGGAGCGGGTGATGGGAATCGAACCCACGTCATCAGCTTGGAAGGCTGAGGTTCTACCATTGAACTACACCCGCCGCTGATGGCGTCCCTCTGCCGGCCGCGAGCCTTCGAGGGCACGCAACCCTCCACCGCCCACCGGGTGGTGGAGGGGGAAGGATTCGAACCTTCGAAGGCGTAAGCCGGCAGATTTACAGTCTGCTCCCGTTGGCCGCTTGGGTACCCCTCCTCAAAACGAGCCGCGTATTGTGATTTCGGAGGGTCGGGGTGTCAATGCGTCCTGGCCCGGGATTTGCTTGTCCGGGGCTCCCGGGAAGCTAAGACTTGGCCTTTGAACCCGGGCTCTGGGTCCCAGGCACCGCCTGGGAGAGCTTCCCGAGTGAAGCCGGGCCACCCAACCGGCTGCCGCCGGGCTTCAAGTCCCGGGGCAGCTCGATGGGGCCATAGCGGATGCGCTTCAAGCGGCTCACCTCGAACCCGACCGCCTCCCAGAGCCTGCGAACCTCCCGATTGCGGCCCTCGGTGAGCACCACGCGGAAGGTACTGTGGCCCCCGGAGCCGCTCCGGCCACCAGGCTCCTCCCAGGTGTCGGCGGTGATGCGGTCGAAGGAGGCTGCGCCATCCTCGAGCTTCACGCCGAGAAGCAGCTGCGCGAGCACTTCCTGCGACGGCCGGCCACGAACGCGGACCAGGTACTCCCGTTCGACCTCGCTCGAGGGGTGCATCAGGCGGTGGGCGAGCCTGCCGTCGGTAGTGAGCAGGAGGAGCCCCGTCGTATTGACGTCCAGCCTGCCGACGTTGATCCAGCGGCCGCGCCGTGGGGGTGGCAAACGCTCGAATACGGTCGGCCGCCCTTGCGGGTCGCTCCGGGTCGTCACCTCGCCCGCAGGCTTGTAATAAAGGAGTAGCTCCGGGGGGCTCGCCTGCCCGGAGTCGAGCCTCAGGCGCTTGCCGTCGAGGCGAACGTCATCGGCTGCGGTTGCGCGGTCGCCGAGTTGGGCTTTTCGGCCGCCCACGGTCAGCCGCCCGGCGCGGATCCAGTCCTCGACGGCGCGACGGGAGCCCAGGCCCGCTTCGGCGAGGAGCTTCTGGAGCCTCATCGCCTCAGAGTCATGGCCCGCCGAGCTCGCCGGGCTACGTTTCATAGCCACATAACACCCTGTATTAAGGAGATACCCCGGTATTCTTGCCGGTGAAACTCCCCCGAGAGTAGAAGGACGACATGATCCACGAAAACATCCTCGGCACGATCGGCAAGACGCCCATTGTCCGCATCCAGCGCCTCGGGCCGAAACACGTCACCCTTTACGCGAAGTGCGAGTTCTTCAATCCGCTCTCCTCCGTCAAGGATCGCCTCGCGATCGCGATCATCGAAGATGCCGAGCGAAGCGGCGCCCTGAAGCCCGGTCAGACCGTGGTGGAAGCCACCTCCGGCAACACCGGGATCGCGCTCGCCATGGTCTGCGCGGCCAAGGGTTATCCCTTCGTTGCCGTGATGAGCGAGACCTTCTCGGTCGAGCGGCGGCGGCTCATGCGAATCATGGGCGCCAGGGTCGTCATCACCCCGGCGGCCGAGCGGGGCTCGGGGATGGTGCGCAAAGCCGAAGAGCTGGCGAAGAAACACGGCTGGTTCGTCGCACGGCAGTTCACCAACGAGGCCAACCCGGCCTACCACCGCAACACGACCGGCCCCGAGATCCTCCAGGACTTCGCCGGCAAGCGGCTCGACTACTTCGTCACCGGCTGGGGCACGGGGGGCACGCTCACGGGGGCGGGGCAGATGATTCGCCTGGCCCGCCCCGAAGTGCAGATCGTCGCCTGCGAGCCGCAGGCGGCCGCACTCCTTTCGGGCAACCCCTGGGCGCCGCACAAGATCCAGGGCTGGACTCCGGACTTCATTCCCGAAGTCCTCAGGCGCGACACGGCCCATCGAATCGTGACCGTCACCGACGCCGAGGCGGTCGACACGGCGCGTGCGCTCGCGCGCAGTGAAGGCATCCTGTGCGGCATTTCCTCCGGAGCCACGTTCGCCGCCGCGCTCAAGGTGGCCGCCGAGGCGCCGCAAGGGGCGGCGATCCTCGCCATGCTGCCCGACACTGGCGAGCGCTATCTTTCCACCATCCTCTTCGAGGGCGTCCCCGACGGCGGCGACACGGAAGTCTGAAGCCGGAGCAAGGCCGTGAATGATCTCCGGCGCCCGGAAACACGGACGGGTGCTCTATCCTTGACACCCATGGACGCGCGCGGATACGCAACCCTGTCCGATCCCTTCCCCATGTGGCGGGGCGGGGTGCTGCACGGCGGGCGCATCGCCTATGAGACCTGGGGGAAGCTGAACGCGGCGCGGGACAACGCGCTGCTCCTCTTTACCGGGCTTTCGCCTCCGGCCCATGCCGCCTCCTCCGAGCAGGACCCGTCGGACGGCTGGTGGCAGGGGATGGTGGGGCCGAGGCTCGCGATCGACACCGAGCGCTACTTCGTCATCTGCGTCAACTCGCTCGGCAGCTGCTTCGGCTCCTCGGGCCCGGCCTCACCCAATCCGGCCACGGGCAAGCCTTATCGGCTGGCCTTCCCGGACCTTTCGGTGGAGGACATCGCCCGCGGCGGCTACGAGACGGTGCGCAGCCTCGGCATCGAGCGGCTCGACACCGTCATGGGCCCCTCGCTCGGCGGTATGGTGGTGCTCGCCTATGCGGCCATGTTTCCCAAGGCGGCGCGGCGCCTGGTGTGCATCTCGGGGACCATGGCCGCCGCGCCCTTCGCGATCGCGCTGCGCTCCATTCAGCGCGAAGTCATCACCAAGGATCCGGGCTGGCAGGCTGGCAACTACCCGGCGGAGCACCCGCCGATCACCGGTCAGCGCATCGCCCGCAAGCTCGGCACCGTCACCTACCGCTCCGCCGCCGAATGGCAGTTGCGCTTTGGCCGTTCGCCCATCCGGGCGGACATGTGGTCGAACGACCCCTTCGCCTCGGAGTTCGCCGTCCAGGGCTACCTCGAATCCCTGGCGCAGCGCTGGACCAACGTCTTCGACGCGAACTGCTACCTCTATATATCCCGGGCGATGGACCGCTTCGACCTGCCGGCCCACGGGCATCCGACGGCCCTCTTCCACCGCGCGGCCCTCGAGTCTGCGCTGGTGATCGGCGTGCAGACCGACCTGCTCTTCTCGCTGACCGAGCAGCAGGAAATCGCCGAGGCGCTCGAGGCAGCCGGCGTCGCCACCCGCTTCTCGCGCCTGCCCTGCATCGAGGGGCATGACGCGTTCCTGGTCGACCTGAAGACTTTCGGCGCGGAAATCGGGGCTTTTTTGCGCGCGGGTTAGCCGCCGGCGGGTGTCCCGCGCCGGCGGGCGCGAATTTCTGCCGCGCGCTGCTTGCAATGGCGTGACAAAATTAAGTTTACTTGCTTGTCGCTGGCCACATACACCGGGGCATAATGATCCTGGCCTGCGGACGGAATCGGAAGGCCTGCGCTTGGCGGTTGAGAACAACGAATCGATGAAGGACTCCGTGGAACGTCGGTTGCACACCCGGCATCGGGCCCGGACGATCGTCTATATCACCGTGCCCGGCGGCCGCCGCAAACTCTGCAAGGCGGTGAATCTGAGCGCCACCGGCGTGTTCATCGAGACCTCGAACTTAGGGCTCCGCAAGGGACAGCAGGTCGTGCTCTCCTTTGCCATCAACCTCGGCACCATCATCAAACTCCATCGGCGCACGGCCGTGGTCGCGCACGTCTCGCGCGGCGGCACCGGTCTAATGATGGAAACCTACGCTCAAGCCTCGAGCTGAGGGGCTCCTTCGCCGACTGATCGCCGCGCCGCGGGGTGGTAGTCTCTCGCGCATCAAGGAGCACACATGCCGGATCTGAGATCGCCCGGGCGCAGGCGGCTGCTGCAAAGACTCGCCCTTGGTGTGCCGCTCGCCGCGCTCGGCGCCGAGCCGCGCGCGCGCGCCGCCGACGCTGCGCTCCTCGATGCCGCCTCGCCCGAAGCCAGGGCGCTGAAGTACGTCGAGGATGCCGCGCAGGCCAGCGGCGCCACCGCCGGCAGCAGCTGCGCCAACTGCGCGCTCTATCAGGGAGCCGCGGGCTCGAAGCAGGGCCCGTGTCAGATCTTCGCGGGTAAGGAAGTCAAAGCCGCCGGCTGGTGCACGTCCTGGGCGGCGCAGATGTGATGCGAGCGCTGTGCGCAAGGGGACCCATATCATGAGCAAGCACATACTTACCCGGCGTCAGTTCGCGGCGCGCTGCGCGGCCTTCGGCCTGCTCGCGGGGCAGGCAGGCGCGCAGACTCCCGGCGCGGCCACGGCGGCCAGGCCCTCGCCGCGCACCCTGAAGCTTCCGGATGGGACTGCCGTCACGACCCTCGGTCAGGGCTGCTGGCATCTCGGCCAGGGAAGGCATCCGGCCGCCGTCGAGGAGCAGGCGCTGCGCACCGGCATCTCGCTCGGCATGACCTTGCTCGACACCTCCGGAAATTACGGCGGCGGGCGGTCGGAGGAATTCCTGAGTCACGTGATCGCCGGTCAGCGCGAGCGCATATTCCTGGTCTCCAAGGTCGAGGGCGATGAGGTGTCGGGCGATGGCATCCCGCGCGCCTGCGCGGCGAGCCTCGCGCGTCTCGGCACCGGCTATCTCGATCTGTATCTGCTGCACTGGCCCGTGCCCAGCTCGCAGTTTCCCGGCGTGGTGGCCGGATTCGAGCAATTGCGCGCGGCCGGAAAGATTCGCGCCTGGGGCGTATCCAACTTCGACGCCGGCCAGATGGAGCAGCTGCTGCGCGTTCCGGACGGCAATCGCTGCGCGACCAATCAGGTTCCGTACAGCCTCAACAACCGGCACATCGAGGCAGACGTTCTGCCGTGGTGCCGCCGGCACAATATTCCGGTGATGGCGTATTCGCCGCTCGGCGGCGACCGGCACCTCGTGGTGGGTGACAGCACGCTGGCCCGGATCGGCGCCGCGCATGGTTGCCCGGCCGCCGCAGTTGCGCTCGCCTGGGTGATCCGCAGCGGCAGCGTGATCGCGATTCCCGAATCGGGCTCCCCGGACCATGTCAGGCAGAACGCGGCGGCGCTGTCCACCGCGCTTACGCCGCAGGACCTCGAGACCTTGAACGGCGCGTACCCGGGCCCCGCCGCAGCAGGAGAAGCGACTTGAAGCTGAGCCTCGCGGTGGCGGCGCTCGCCGCCGGCAGCCCGTTGCTGTCGCTCGCGGATGCGCCGCCGGCGAAGACCCCGGAGCACCTGCCGTCGATTGCCGCGAAGACCCAGGCGATGCGGCACATGCCGGGGTTGCTCGGCCTCCACTGGGACGAGAGCAGCGGGAAGCTCTATCTCGAGATCCCGCGCCTCGACGTGGATCTCCTCTACATGGAGTCGCTCCCCTACGGTGTCGGCTCGAATGACCTCGGCCTCGACCGCGGGCAACGATCGCGGCCACGCATCGTGCGTTTCGAGCGGATCGGCCCGAAGGTGCTGCTGGTCGAGCCCAATCAGGAGTTCCGCAGCTCGTCCGACTCCGCCGCCGAGCAGCTCGCGGTCACGCAGTCCTTTCCCGAGTCGGTGGTCGCGGGGTTCAAGGTCGAGGCCGAGGACGCTGCGGCGGCGGGCAAGCAAGCGGCGGTGCTGGTCGATGCCACCGACTTCTTCGTGCGCGATGCGCACAACGTGGCCGAAACGCTGGCCCGAGCCGGGCAGGACACCTACAAACTCGACCAGGCGCGGTCAGGCGTAGCGCTCGATGGTACGGCTGCGTTCCCCAGGAACATCGAGGTGGAGGCGATCCTCACCTTCGCGGCCGACGCGATCGGCAAGAGCAAGCTGGTCGAGGAGGTGACGCCCGATCCGCACGCCATGACCGTGCGCGAGCATCAGGCTTTCATCGAGCTCCCGGGACCGGGCTTCGTGCCCCGGCGCTTCGACCCGCGCGCCGGGTACTTCGATCTGACCTACCGGGATTACACCGCGCCGCTCGGCTCACCCATCGACCAGCGGCTGATCGTGCGCCACCGCCTGGTCAAGGCGGATCCGGCCTGCACCGAGCGCTGCCAGCCGCTCGCGCCGATCCGTTATTACGTGGATCGCGGCGCGCCCGAGCCGATCCGCTCGGCGCTGCTCGAGGGCGCACGCTGGTGGGACCAGGCTTTTCAGGCCGCGGGCTGGGCGCCCGGAACCTTTCAGGTGGAGCTCTTGCCCGCGGGCGCGGATCCGATGGATGACCGGTACAACATCGTCCAGTGGGTACATCGCTACACCCGCGGCTGGTCGTACGGCTTCCCGCTGGCCGATCCGCGCACTGGCGAGATCATCAAGGGCAACGTCACGCTCGGATCGTTGCGCGGCCGGCAGGATTACCTGATCGCCGAGGCAGTGCTCTCCCCCTACGGCAAGGGCAACCTGGACGCAGCGCACGATCCGATGAGCGAGATGGTGCTGGCGCGCCTCAGGCTGCTCGCAGCACATGAGGTCGGGCACACGCTCGGCCTGGCGCACAACTTCGCCGCCAGCGCGTATCCGCATACGCCGGCGCAATCGGTGTCGGTCATGGACTACCCGCACCCGTGGATCACGCTCGACCGCGATGGCGCGCCCGACCTGTCGCAGGCCTACGCCGCCAACATCGGCGACTGGGACCGCGTGGCCATCAACTACGGTTACCGGCAATTCGGCAGTCAGGCCGAGCAGACGGCTGGGCTCGAGCGCATCCTCGGGGACTCGGCGAGCAGCGGGCTCGTCTTCATCAGCGATGCCGATGCGCGCGCGCTGAGCAGCGCCCACCCCTACGCGCACATGTGGGACAACGGCCCCGATCCGGCCGCCGAGCTCGAGCGGATCCTCACGGTGCGCGCGGCGGCGCTGGCGCGCTTTGGTGAGAATGCGATCCGCCGCGGTACGCCCATGGCCCAACTCGAGGACACGCTCGTGCCGCTCTACCTGCTGCATCGCTACCAGGTGGATGCGGCCGTCACCGAGATCGGCGGCCTCGACTATCGCTACCAGCTGCGCGGTGATGGTGCGCCGGGTCCCGCGATCGTCAGTGCCGGGGCGCAGCAGCGCGCGCTGGCGGCGGTGCTGAAGACGCTGTCCCCGGAGTTCCTGACGCTGCCGGAGCCGCTGCTCAGGCTGCTGCCGCCCCGCCCGCCGGGACTGCCGGCCACGCGCGAGGCTTTCCCCTCGAGGACGGCGCCGGCATTCGATCCGATCGCGGCGGCCGAGTGCGCCGCCGACCTGACGCTCGCCGGGTTATTCAACCCGCAACGCGCGGCACGCCTGGTCGAATATGGAGCGCGCGATCCCGGAAATCTCACGCTCGAGGCCGTGATCGATGGCGCGCTCGCGGCCAGCGACCAAGCGCCGCACGGCGGCGGGCTGATTCAGGCCGTGCAGCGCGCGGTGCACGTGCGCACGGTCGAAGCCCTGCTGACGCTGGCAGCCAACAGCAGCGCGCCGGCCGAAGTGCGCGCGGTAACCCAGGCCAGGCTGACGCAGATCCGGCGGCAGGCCGACACCCGCTCGCCGACCGGCGCCTACCTGGCGCATCGCATCGATCTCTACTTCACCGGGCCGGAGAAATTCGCTCCCGCGGAGCCGGTCGAGGCGCCGCCGGGAATGCCGATCGGGGACGAGGAGTGATCGGCCGCCGGTGTCACGGGTGTCAGGGGTGGCTCAGCGCCCAGACATAGGCGGCGACTGCCGAAACCTGCTCCGGAGTGAGCGACGCTCCTCCCATTGGGGGCATCGGGCTCCGGTATCGCTTGGGCTGCGGGACGCCCTCGCGGATCGTCGTCTCGAGGCCCGCGTAACTGCCATCGCTCCAGAGCCAGGTCGGTCCCTCGAGGCTCGGGCCGAGCGGCGTCCCCCTGGCGTCCGATCCGTGACACCCGGTACAGCTCGCGCCTCCCTCACGGCCATGGAAGACCCGATCGCCGAGCGTCACCGCGGCGCGCGAGGCGCCGGGAGGTACGGGAAGATTCGCGGCCGCGCCGGCGTTGGCGTGAACGCCTTCGGGCGGCTTCTCGCTCGCCGCGACAATCTCGCCCGCCGGGGCATCGGGGGGTGGACAGGGGGTGAGCGCAGCGCCCGCCCCTTCTGCGCCGCCGCGATACGAGATGCGATAGATGTGGCCACGTACGTCGTCGGAGACGAACAGCGCCCCATCAGGCGCCACCGCGACGCCCGAGGGGCGATGCTCCGCGCGCCCCGGCTCCTTCACGGCTCCTGCGAAGCCGTCGGCAAACACCTCGCATTGCCCGCGATCGGTCGCATCCCCCGCCCCCAGGGGCTGGAACACGATGTTGTATCCGCCCTGCGGGTAGGGCGCGCGATCCCAGGATCCGTGGAAGGCGATGAAGGCGCCGCCGTGATAACGGGCGGGAAAGCTTTCACCGGTGTAGATCGTCAGATCGTTCGGCGCCCAATGTGCGGGAAACGAGGCCGTGGGTGCGAGCTTCTGCGCGCACGGCCCGATCTGCCTGCCGCCGTCGCCGCCGTACTCGGGTGCGAGCACGAGCCTGCCCTGTACCTCGTCGAAATAACACTCGGGCCAGCCGTAGTCCCCGCCCTCCTGCACGTGCAGCAGCTCCTCGGCCGGCTGTGTGGCCTCCTCCTCGGGCCGGTAGAGCTCCGGCCAGTTGTCGCGCAACTGGTCGCGGCCGTGCTGGGTTGCGTAGATGCCATGACCGCCGGCGGCGACGGCGATACCGTCGGCGTTGCGGATTCCGGTCGCATAGCGTTCGGCGGCGGAGAACCTTTGCCCGGTCTGCCTGGCGTCGTAGCGCCAGATACCGCCCCGGGTCTCGAGCTCCTTGCACGATGCGATGCCTGGAGACTTGAGCTGCCTGTTCCTCTCCTGGCAGGCGTTGGTGGCCGAGGCCACATCTACATATAGAGTGCCGTCGGCATCGATCGCGAACGGGTGCATCGGGTGATCGCCCCCAAGCGGCAGCCCGGACACCACCACCTTGGGTGGGCCCTGCGGCACGATCGAGCCCGGAGCGAGTGCATAGCGCTCGATGCGGTCGGCCTCCTCCACGTAAACCGCGCCCTTCCAGACCGCGATGCCGGTTCCGCCCTTTGCGCCCTGCGCGGCGGTGCGGCCGAAGCGCTCGATGACATTGGCCTGGCCGCCGCCGCTCGTGTCCTCGAGCGCAACGAGGAATCCACCTTGGTGCACGGGGCCGAAGTCGTAGTAGCGCCCGCCCCAGGTGTTGACATAGACGACGCCATTGGGCGCCACCGCGAGATGGCGCGCGTGGCCGATTCCGCGCGCAAAAACCGTGGCGCAGAACCCGGCGGGAAGTCGCAGCCCCGCATTCGCGCAAGCCGGAAGCGACGGCGCCGCGGGCGGCGTTGCAGCCGCGAGCGTCGCCGATGCAGCCGCCGCCAGCAGCGCACCGGCGAGGCACGACAGGCGGCTGAGCGAATCGGCGCAACGCATGACTCGAGTGACTGTACGCCAGGATTGCGAGCTCATCTGACTGCTCATGCGCCGTCCGGCACTTCGTGCACGTCCCAGCCGAGGTCGCGCGCAGCGCGCCGGGCGCGCTCCGAAAGTGTCCCGGCGACCCAGAGCTCGCGTGTCGCTCCCGCAGGTGTCGGCGGCAGCGCCGCGCGCAGCTGCTCGTGCAGCCGGGCCACATCCGCGGTCCAGTAGACGGCCTCGAAGGCGCCACACACGACGATGTTGCCGTCGGCGCGCAGCGCCGCCGGCAGCCGCACGCCGGGAACTATCGAGGCGACCGGGTGGCTGGCCTGCGCTTTGGCCAGCAGTCCGGCGCTGCGCAGGTAAACCTGAACCTCCTCGTCCGAGGTGAGTCCGATCGCGTGGCGAAACAGCTCACCGCGCTGCGCGACGCCATCGAGTGCCTGCGCTGCCGCGAGCAGCAGCAGCTGGCGTGTGGGAGACAGGAGCGGCGCATTCATGAAGCTCTCGATCTCGTCGGCGCTCAGTCCGAAGCCGGCGAGCGTGCTGCGGGTACGGGCGCGAATCGCCGCCGGGTCTTCGTTATAGATCGCATCGACCGCGCGCTCCGCGATGCCGATCGCGGGAATGCCGGGCAGGCCGACGAATTTCATGCCGAAGCCCGCGCCGGCGGCGATCCTGGCGTCTCTCCTGATCGTGTCGCGCAGCACTTTGTTATCCGTGTAGGGGTCGACGCCGAGCTTGCGGTAGTAATCGCGCTCGGCGGCGGTGATGCCGAGATAGCGCTCGGCGTAGCTCCGGGCTGCCTGCTCGCCTTTCTGCGCGGTGCTCGCGGCGGAGCTGCTGCCGCTGCCCGACCCTGAAGACTCGACGTCTTTCTTTGCCTCCGCCGCGGCCTCCTGGCCGCGCGCCTTATAGCCGCCGAACAGGTGCGCTATGCCCTTGGGAATTCCGCTGACGATCTGCACCGGGTGCGTCACCACGCCGGTCGCCGTCTTGACCTCGGATTTAACTCCCTCTACGGCGCCCCCGGCCGCGATCTCAAGGTCGGAGGTCTTGGAAAGCTCACTCAGCGCCGCCACTTCCTGGATGCGCACTGCGAGTGCCGCTCGTCCGTAGGCATCGAAGCTGCCGAAGCGGCTTTGGAGCACGAAGTGGTTCATGAGGCCGTCGCCGCGTACCGGATCGGCGACGTGGAAGTCGGTGCCCGAGACCATCGCCGCCGGCAGCAGCTCCGCGGGTGCCCGGTCCGGCACCGTCTCGAAGTCATCGCCTGCGGCCGCGACCATCAGGCATGCGCAGGCTGCACTGAGGGACAGCCGCACCAGCCGCGGCGCCCGCGGCCGCAGCTGTTGCAGCGGTGTGACTCTTTTACTCATGCAGCGGTTGATCTTAACCGCATGCACCACTGCCGTGCCGCTCGCGCCGCGTCTGCCCCGGGATCGGGCGCAGTAACTGCCTGGCGCCTCTCTCATACGGGGGATGTGGCGCCGGGGCAGTGGCATGTTTCATGCACTCTGGTTCGTGACTTGTGAAGACCATGGAGCCGCTCGTGAACGGAAACATCACCAGACACTATCTCGTGGCGTCCGATTTCGATCAGACGCTGAGCTTCAACGACTCGGGGCTCGTGTTGAGCAGCCTGCTCGGCGTCGAGGGATACGAAGAGCGCGTCAGGGGACTCGCGCGCACCAACCTCGTCCAGCAGGGAGGCGAGCTCGCTTATCTCATCCGCCACGACCCCGAATTCCGCGGCGTCCGGCACGAGCATCTGATCGAGACCGGCAAGCGCGTGCGCCTGAAGGGCGCGATCCCCGCGCTGGTGCGCTTTCTCGAGCAGGGGCTGCCCGGCCTCAGATTCTCATTCTTCGTGGTCTCGGCGGCGCCACGCGAGATCGTGGTCGCCGCGCTCGACGGCATCGTGGCTCCCGCTCACATCTACGGCACCGAGCTCGACTTCGACCAGGCCAGCGGGGAGGTACGCGCGATCCGCCGCGTGCCCGCCGGCTACGGCAAGGTGGCGGTGATCGAGGAGCTCGAGCGGCGTCTCGAGGTGCCGGCCGATCGCGTGATCTATGTCGGCGACGGCAGCTCGGATGTGCACGTGATGCTGCACGTCAACAATCACGACGGCTTCACCATCGCGGTCTCCGATAACCGGCAGCTCGCGCGGATCGCGCGCAGCACGGTGCTGAGCGACAACGCCTTCAGCATCATGGTGCCGATCCTCGATCAGATCCTCGACTGGCGCCCAGGCGAGATACGCACGCTGCTCGAGCGCAACGGACTCACGCTGCAGGCGTGGGAGAAGGCGCGTACCGATCACGTGCGGATCGACGACGACCCGCGGCGCGCTACCGGAAGTGACTGAGGCTCGCGCTAGGAGTCGCGCGGCGCAACGCGGCGCAGGCGCAGTGCCGCGCCGCTGCGGAGCCTGACCGAAGGCGAGCGGCGCGCGCCGCGTGACGTGCGCCGTTCCTCCATCTCGATGCCGATGACTCCCGGAACGGCGCGCAGCGACGGCAGGTCATCGAGCTCGGCCGAGCCCACGAGCAGTCCCAGGTCGGACCGCGTCGAGGTATGACCGAAACCGAGCGCACGACAGAGGCTGGCGACCTCATAGAGCCGCTCGCGAGAACCCCCCGCGACCGCGATCGCCACGTTGATCCGGGTCATGGCGCACTCCCGTTTTTCTTCGATCGTAACTGCAGCTTACCGCGGCCGCAGGTTAAGAGAAGCCGTCGCCAGCTGCCGACGGTACGCCAACCACGGCCACGCTCGCGCCAACGGCACGCAGGCGTCCGCCATTTTCAGCAGGCTATTTCCGGCCGACGAGGTAACGCACGCCCGCAGGGCCGTAGCGCTCTTTGTGCAGTGCGCCGTGCGCCAGGTGAAAGACCTCGCCGACCCCGTAGCGCGTCTCGCGGCCCTCGACGGTCAGGGTGATCTCACCGGAGAGGATCAGCGCACGCGATTCGAAGGGATGGGAGTGCTCATCGAGGTAGCCGTCCGCCGGCCACTCGACCTCCACGACCTGCTCGAACCCCGCCCGGCGGAGCTCCGTTGTGAATTGCCCGGCAGTCATGGGAACATTTAACCAGAGGAGAGCGCCTCATGGACAGCATCAAGCCGTTATTCACCGCCGTTGGCTCGGTCACCGGCGGCCGCAATGGTCACGGTGAAGCCGAGGATCATTCGGTGTCGGTCAATCTCTCGGTGCCCAAGGCGATGGGCGGCCCGGGCCGGCCCAACACGACGACACCTGAGCATCTGTTCGCCGTCGGCTATGCCGCCTGCTTCGGCGGTGCGCTCGACTATGTGGCGGTCCAGAGGAAGAAGAACGCCAAGGGTGCAACCGTCACCTGCAGCGTCTCGATCGGACCGCGTGACGCCGGCGGATTCGGCCTGGCGGTGAGGCTGCACGTCAAGGACGCGACGCTCCCGCAGGCGGAGCTCGAAGCTTTCGCCCGTGAGGCCCACGAGAAGATCTGCCCCTATTCGCACGCGACGCGGAACAACGTTGCGGTCGAGCTCACCGTCGAGGGCGCGTAGGGCACAGGTACAGAGCTTTCAAACTAGCGTTGCACGGTGGTCACCTGGAACGCCGCCCACAGCGCCGGGTCCGTGGCAGGTGCGCGCGACACAACCGATCGCATGGCCGCGCCCAGGGCTGCTGGCGGGCTCATCGAGTCGTGCAGCAGATGTCGATAGAACTCCGTCATGAGCTCAGCGCCGATCTCATCCGACACCGGCCAGAGTGATGCCACCACCGCGCGCGCTCCCCGTGCGAGCACGGTGGAACCGATGCCCACGAGACCCTCGCTCGGCACTTCCTTGCCCAGAGCCGTCTCGCAGGCGCTGAACACCGCCACGTCCGCATTCAGAGTGCGTGTCGAGAGATCCGCAACCCGGACCGCTCCGTCCACGGCGTTGCCGCGGACGTCATAGGAGCCGAGCATTAGCGCCGACAGTTCCGGCACCTGGGCATCCACCGTGCCGTGGGTCGCGATGTGGACGAAGCGGTACTTCGACCAGTCGAGAGCCAGGAGCCGCTCGCGAGTCGCTTGCAGGCCCGTCAACTCATCGACCTCGGGCGGCGGAAATTCAGCGGCAATGGCCGCCGCCTCGCGCTGCGTGAACGGCAGGCGGAGCAGATCGGCGTGCGCCGCCGCATCGGGCGTGCCTCGCACGGCACCCGCCACGCTTGCCGGCACTGCCCTCAGCGCCGCGAGCCGCGGATCATCCGCCTGGTAGACGGGATCGGCCACCAGCAGCAAGGCGCGGCGGTCAGCCGGTGCCGGACGGTTCGGCCGCGTATCGAGCATCCATGCGGCGGGGACGAACGCGACGTCATGTTGCATCACGACGTAAGCTGGCGCCTTCGCTGCCGCGGGACGCAATGCCGCGAACGGAACATAGTCGAGCGCGCCGTCCGGGATGATGAGCCACTGGCGCACCTCATTGAGCCACGGCTCGAGCGGCTCGAGGATCAGCTGATGAAGCGCACCACCGTTTTCGAGGCGCGCCTCGGCCGGCACATCGACCAGCCGTGTCAGAGAGTGATAAAACGCCACCGCGCGCTCCGTGATCGCCGTCGGAGTGGCTAAGCGGGTCCAGTGAATTCCATTGGGCAGCACGACCCAGGCGTAAGCTGATTCCGTGCCGAGCCAGTAGGACACGAGCGCGGTGCCGGCCGAAGGGCGCGGTGGACTTCGCGTGTTGGTACCCGCGCTGTTGTGCCCGGCCGGGACGCTGGTGCGGGCCGCGATGAGCGCATTGACGGTATCGAGCTGCCGTTCGAGCTCGGCGATCTCCGCCAACATGCGTCTGGCAAGGCCATCGGCCGAGCCTACGGTCGCCCGGCGCTGCTCGAGCGCGTACCGATATCCGGCCAAATCCTTGTAGAGTTGCTCGCGCCGGCGGAGCTCGGGCGCGAGCGCCCGGCGGATGGCCGGCGAATATTGCTGAGCCGCGACATCGGCCAGTGTGCGCGCCCGCGAGGCGTCCGCGGTCGCGAATGCCGCAGCGGCGAGCGCGCCAGCTTCCGCCCCGCGCCCCGCTGCGGATACGGCCTGGTAGCGCGCGTGCAGCAGCTCGATCTTGAGGTCGTAGGCTGAGCGCAGCGGCGCCTCGAGCCCGGAGCGCAAGGTCGGATCCACCGACTGGAAGCGAACTGCGTCCGACTGCCGCAGCGCCTCATCGACCGCCGTGAGCGCGGCGCGCGGCTCGCCCGCCAGCCGCAGCGTCCGCGCCAGCTCGAGACTCGCCGCGAACTCCTCGGAGACGCTGCCCAGCCCCTTGAGGCGCGGACGCGCCGCCGAGAGATCGGCGACGGCGGCGCGCAGCTGACCCAGCTGGCGCAGCAGCACCCCGCGTTGCAGCAGAGCCTCCGCCTGTATGAGGGGATCCGGCCCGGCTTCGCCCGCGATCACCTTATCGAGCTCCCTCCTGGCATCGTCGAGATGACCCGAGGCGGCCGTGTGGACGGCGAGTTGAATGCGGATGCGCTGGATGTAGGTCGGCTCGTCCGCAAGGCTCAAGGCCTCCCGATCCAGGGCCAATGCCTCGTCCACCCGTGCCTCATCAACGTCGATGGTGGCGAGCGCCCGCAGTGTATTCACCCGCCCGCGGCGGTCGAGCGCCGCGGAGCGGATCGCGAGCGAGCGCTCGAGGAACTCGCGTGCGCGCGGCCCGTCACCCAGCGCGTAATAGGTGACGCCGATTCCATAGAGACTTTGTGCCTCGTCGCGGTGTCGCTGACTGCGTTGCGCAAAGGTGAGCGCTCGATCGAAGAGCAGCAGGGATTCGTCGAAGCGGCCGACCGCGTAGCTGAGCAGCGCCATGTTATTGGTCACAGCGAGATAGGTAGCCGGGAAGGGTTCCGGACCGACTTCGCCGAGCGCACGCTCGAACCATTGCCGCGCCTCCGGCAAGCGCCCGAGACCCCAGAGGCACAGGCCCCGGTTCTGCCATGCCACCGCAAGGAGCGGTCTCTCACCGAGCTTCTCGAACAGGGACCCCGATAGCGTCGCATCCGCCACACAATCCTCGAACCGGCTCTTGTACTGGTCGGCGACGCTGAGGTAGTTGAGCTGCAGGGCCGCGTCGTAGGTCTCACCCCGTTGCCGATGGAAGCGGATCAGGCGCTCGAGCGCGCTGCGGGCACGCATCAGCAGGTCTGCGGAGGGCGCCTCGTGGCCGCGACCCGGCGAAGCTGTGGAAGTGCCCCTGCCAAGCTCGATCCAGGCTGCCGCCTGCAGCTCCTCGGCCCGCGCCCGGCGGTAGGGATCACCGGATTTGAGCGTCTCGGCGGCGACGCTTGCCCAGTCCGCGGCCGCCGTCCAGTCCAGCAGGTCGAAGAGTTGGATTCCAGCGAGAGCGAGCTGCACCTGGCCGCGCAGCCTCCGATCTCCGGGCGCCGTGAGCGCGCGCTCGGCGGCCGCATAGGCGTCCGCGGCATGCAGGAACGTCTCGCGTGCGTTAGCGCCCGGGGCGGCAGCGCGACCGCTCGAGATCTCTTTCCCCGCTGCGTAGCCGGCATCTGCCTCGACCAGGCTCCTCATGACCGCGAGACAATCGGGTCGCGCCTCGAGCGCCGCGAGGTCGAAGGCACGAATCGTCGCGGTACCGTTCGCGTTGGCGTGCTCCTTCCCGGTCGCGCGCACGATGAGCGAACCGGAGTCCGGCGACGTCACGATCGCCCGGCGGGTCCCGGTGCGGCGCTCCGGGTGATCGGAGCGGGCAATCAACCGGCTGTTCGAGTCGAGAACCTCGACGAGCGCGTCATTCCCCTGCTCGGCGACCTGGAGCAGGTAAACGTGGCCCGGCGAGAGGGCCAGGCCAGCCTGCGCGGGCTCCATCCCCACGGTCTTCAGGACCCTGATTGCCCCCGCCGCGGCGCCGAGCGCGCGGGTACACGAATTGTCGGCCGCCGCAGCCGCCGCAGCCGCCGCCGACCCGCTGAGCAGCGCGAATATGAGAGCGAGACGGGGAATGCAGGCGCCCGGTGGGGCGTGCGGCTTCGGCGGGGCGCGGTTGCGGCTTATACTCGGCTTATGGTCGGTCTTGTCGAGGAGCAAGCGGCACCCGCAGCGGCGGCTACGAACCCGGTCGCTCCGGCCCCCGTTGCGGATCCGGTTTCGTCTCTGTCGGCAGTCTATCGCGACTATCCCGGGCTGCGCGCACTGATCTTGCGCCGCGTGCGCGATCCGGAGGTCGCGGCGGACATCCTTCAGGATGCTGCGGTCACGACGCTCGAGAAACTGCGCAGCGGCGAGATCGCGCATCCGGAAAATCTCGGCGGCTATCTCTATCGCGTCGCCATCAACCACCTGCGCAACCATCGCCGCAAGGATCGCTCGGCGCTCTCGAGTCCCGCGCAGCTCGAGGAGCTGCGCGACTCGGTCGACGACCCGGACTGGGAACGAGTCGGGCGTCCGCAGTGGGCGGCGGCCGCGCGGCGTATGCTGGCAGAGATGCCCGCCGCGCGGGACCGGGAGCTGCTGGTGCGCTTCTATCTCAACGACGAGGACAAGGACGCGATTTGCCGGGAGCTCAATCTCTCGCAGGAGCATTTCAACCGGGTGATCTTCCGCGCCCGCAACCGCTTTCGGGAGCTGCTCGAGCAGCGCGGGTTCGGCAGGAGCGACCTGCTGGGTGACACATGATCGACGTCGAACGCGACTTCGAGCGGATGCGCGACTACGCGGACGGCCGATTGGCGGACGATGAGCGCCGCACCTTCGAGGATCGCCTGCTGCGTGACCCGGAGCTGGTGCGCGAGTTCGAGCAGACGCTGCGGCTGCGCGAAGGACTCGAACAGCTGAAGCAACAGGCTTACTTCGCCAGATCGGCACCGCGTCCCGCGCGCCGCCGGCTCATGTG
>DASPSF010000081.1:0-4733 GCA_035624075.1 Steroidobacteraceae bacterium
TTTGGCCGCGAGCTCGCGAGCTTCGATTTCGCCAAGCAGCGCCCGCTGGCCGAGCTCCTCGAGTGGTCGATGAGGGTGCTCGAGCACGGGGTAACGCATCAGACCCACCCGCGGTACTTCGGGCTCTTCAATCCCGCACCCAGCTTCCCGGCGCAATGCGCCGACCGCATCGTGAGCTCTTTCAATCCGCAGCTCGCGAGCTCGACGACCTCTCCGGCGGCGGTGGCGCTCGAGGCTCACGTCATCCGCAGCCTCGCGCGGCGCGCCGGACTCCCTGAGGGGGCCGGAGGCCACTTCACCTCAGCCGGGTCGGAGGCAAACTATACGGGGATGTTATGTGCGCTGACCCGCGCGCATCCCGCGTTCGCATCCGACGGCGCGCGCGCCTTTCCCGGCCAACCGGTCTTCTATGCCTCGAGGGAGTGCCACGGCAGCTGGGTCAAGATCGCACATCAGACCGGTATCGGCCGATCTGCCGCGCACCTGGTGGCCACCGACGGCCACGGGCGCATGTCGGCAACGGCGCTCGCGCAGGCGATCGCGCAGGATCGCGGCGCCGGCCGCGTGCCATTTCTGATCGTCGCCACCGCGGGCACCAGTAACGCCGGCATGGTCGATCCCTTGAATGACTGCGCGGAACTCGCCGCCCGCCACGGGCTCTGGTACCACGTCGATGCGGCTTGGGGTGGTGCGATCGTAGCCTCCGAGCGGCTGCGCGCGGCGGTCGCCGGGCTCGAACGCGCCGACTCGGCGACCATCGATGCGCACAAGTGGTTCGCGACCACCATGGGTTGCGGCATGTTCATCGTGCGCGACCCGGCGGCGCTGACCGCTGCTTTTCAGGTGGCGGCGAGCTACATGCCTTCGCGCGAACATTCACTCGACCCCTACATGAATTCCGCGCAATGGTCGCGTCGCTTCCTCGGGCTGCGACTTTTCCTGTCGCTGGCATCAGCTGGCTGGGCGGGACATGCCGCCCACATCGAGCGCGCGGTCGCGCTGACGGCCTGGGCCCGGGCTGAGCTGGAGAGGCGCGGCTGGTCGGTGGTCAATGACTCCCCGCTGGCGGTGCTCAATGTGGTGCCGCCCGCAGCCTTGGGTGACCCGCAGTCAGTGGTCGCACGCGTGCTGAAATCCGGCCGGGCGTGGGTATCGCTCGCGCGCTTCGAGGAACAGGATGTCGTCCGCATCTGCGTAACGCACGGTGAGACGAGCGTGGAGGATCTGGCAATACTGCTGCAGGCTTTGCACCCGGACTCACCGGTGTAAGGCGACTCGAGTCCTGGCCCTGGCGGCAGCGAGCGCGGCGTTATGCGCGTGGCAGCTCGGCAGGCAACGTGACTTCGAGCAGCTCGAGCCCTGCCGTCGGTTGGATTGCGAAATCGGTCCTCGCCGGCAGTACGCAACTGTCGCCCGCCTGCAGATCATGAGCTCCGAGCGTGCTGCTCTCGATGACGGTGGTTCCGGACAGCACGAAATAGAACGCAAGTTCACCGGCGTGAGCGTTCATCGGAGCGCCGCCGCGCCGGTCGGCGACAGCGCCCTGGTAGCTTCGCAGGACCCGAGCTCCCGCCAGCCCGTTGGTCGCCTCGCCGATTCCCATATCGCGCTGTTCGAACCCGCGAAATCGTGAGGCTTTCCAGATGGCCTCGGTGGCAACGTGGCACACAAAGCGCTGACCACTGAACTCGCGCTCCGGTGTCTTTCTGCCGGTGGGTAGTGTCATGCCGGGGTCACTCCAGGTCTCGTGCGCCGCGGGGCAGCCGATTTCGATGACCTCGAGTCCTGCGGACGATTCCAGCACCCGGTGCCGTATCTCCGGCGGCTGCAGGACGCAATCTCCAGCCCGCAGGGTTATGGGATCGCCCTGGTCCTCGTAGGCAACGCGCACCCAGCCATTCTTGCAAAAGATCATCTGGAAGCGGACGCGGTGATAGTGCACATAGTCGGGCACTGGGCCGCCGCCTGGAATCAGGATATGGGAGGCCGTAAAGCGGCCACCGAGCCGCGAGGGGATCAGGTCCCGATACAACATGTCAGCGCGCCCTGCGTGCCAGTCTGAGGCCGTGCCGCGCCGCGTCAACACAAACTCCTGGGTGGTCTCGGGCACGATCAACGGCGCGTGCAGTGCGGCGATTTCGACGCTCAGGCGGTCTGGCCCTTCGAGCACCCTCGGTGCGCCGGCCGGCAACGCATCGAGATCGCACAGAATGCGTAGTTTAGCGGGTGCCGGCCGCTCGGCCCCTGCGCCGATCTGCTCGAGTCTGAGAACGCAATCGGGTGCGCTCAGCACGGCGACCGTCGGATCCTCGGCCGGCATGATCATGCGGATCCGGAATCCCAACTCGGAAGTCAGAAACCGCACGCTGTCGGCGAGACTCGAGCAGCTGAGGACGATCTGGACCGAGTTGTAACTTTGCTTTGGGAGGGGCATGGGCGACGACGGCAGTGGACCAAGCACGTCTGGCTGACGCGGCTACTCTAGCACTTGCAGGCAAGCCCTCACGGCCTCTTGCCCATGATCGGAGCGGTTTACTCGCCAGCGCCTGCAAGAACGGCCGTAGTGCGCCGCCGCTTCAAATACGACCAGTCCTCTGAGAGACAAGCGCGAAAGCTGTCAGGGCTAAGTGCAACCTAAACCCCTCTTCAACCTTCAGTGACTTCACACCGGCGGATTTTCTCTCTATATCATCGGGGTGCATCATCGAAGGAGCGCTGTTGTGGGTAAGCCAAACATTCTTCTGCTGATGGCAGACCAGATGGCGCCGGCGGCGCTGCCCTTCTATGGCGGCACGACTGCTGTGGCGCCGACAATGTCCAAACTGGCATCGGAGGGCGTCGTTTTTTCCTCGGCCTACTGCGCCAGTCCGCTCTGCGGCCCGTCGCGCTTTTCGCTGCTATCCGGGCAATTGCCGTCGCGCATCGGCGCCTTCGACAACGCATGCGAGTTCCGCGCTGATACGCCGACACTCGCCCATTACCTGCGTCTCGGCGGCTACCGCACCATATCCGCGGGCAAGATGCACTTCGTCGGGCCTGATCAGCTTCATGGCATCGAGGAGCGGCTGACCACCGATATCTATCCCGCCGACTTTAGTTGGACGCCCGACAGGTCGATGGCGATTTCGCCGCCGCTGTTGCCCAGGCCGACGACCAGCACGCGCTGGCCACGAAAGGGTTCGCCGTTGCGGTAGCAACTGCTGTGCAGAATGCGGCCTCGAAACCGCTCCTGGCCAGGCCATGCGGGCACGTAGGGAATGGCGTTATAGCCCGTCGCAACGATCACACAGCCGGAGCGATATGTGTCTCCCGCGAGCGTAGTGGTGACCCACTCACCGTCGCCGCGACGCACGCCGCACACCTCTTCGCCCAGCAACGGTGCGAGGCCAAAGTGATGCGCGTACCGCTGGAGATAGGTGATCATCTGCTCACGCGAGCGATAGCGCGGCGTCCGTCGCGGAAAGTCCAGATACGGCAGGGCCGAGTGGCGCGCGTCGGTATGCAGGTGCAGCCTGTCGTAGTGTCGCTGCCAGCTCGAGCCGATCGATGCACCGCGCTCGAGGACGATAAAGGAGCGCCCTCGTTTTCGCAGGCATGCTCCTGCTGCCAGACCCGCAGGGCCCGCGCCGATTATCAGCGTTTCCGCAGATCTCAAGCGGCCATCCTCACGGCAACATATCGGCCGAAAGCGAGCGCCGCCCACGATTTTGAGCGAACGCAACTGTCCCAATACGGGGAAGGCAGGGCGACGGAATCGCCCGCACTGTCCCAAAATTGTCCCAGAAGACTATCGGGCGGCACGCCGCCACACCAACCGCTACTCGAGGTCGTCGTCCAGTCCGTACCCCTGATTGTGAGACGCCTGACGACTCAATCCCGCGTCTCCGAGCATTTTCTCAAGCGAAGCAGATGCGCTCGGTCCAAATCGCAAAGCAAGATCCCTGACCAACTCCACATCGAGCGATTTTGGATCCGCTGCGATAGCGTTTTGCGCGTCCACCAGATCGATCGGGCCTCCGGCTGCCACCTTCATCGCGATGAAATCCTCCCGTCCGACGAAGCGCAGGTGGGTTCCCTCGAGCGGCACTTCGACCGTACGCGAAAACGTCTTCGGATCAAGACCGCGAATGCCAAGACGAACATCCACCTGGTTTCCGAAGGAGTCGCTGACCCGCACGAGCCCGGGAATCGCGTCCTCGAGGTCTCCGCGTCGAAAGTCAGTCGTAAGCCCCGCTCGTTTCAGGGCGTCATTGATTCCCATCCCCTCCGTGACGCCAGCCGAGATAACGAGATCGGCATCGAGACTTGCGCGCCCTGCACCGTGAAGAGAGGCGGCGAGCGCGCCAATTACCGCGTAGTCAAGTGAACGAGCCGCAAGTACGTCGACAACATCCATAAGGAGCCTGGCGGACTCGCCGGGGCCGCGTGCTCTCATCTGGCGCGCTCGCGAAGCTTGCGACCCGCCTCCTGCAGCTGGGCGATTACCCTGCTCTGCGCTGCAGAGGCCAGGACACGCTGCTCGGGTTTCAGGCGTTGGTTCGCCTCAAGCAGCGCTTTCCTCGAGTCGAGCCTTAGTTTCGACCGCATAACCTATTAATTATAGAAAAATCACGGCGATCGCGCTCAGTGCGCCGGTCTGCTGCGGATGCGGCATGGCCTTCTCGGGAGGTCGGCCAGAGTGAGAGCGACGTCTTCTGCCGGAAGTCAGCAGTTTCTCGTGATTCGCCCCGTGC
>DASPSF010000094.1:0-11646 GCA_035624075.1 Steroidobacteraceae bacterium
ACGCGCAGCTGGTGCCGATGTTCGTCGTGGCGTTCCTCGTCTTCATCCTGGTTCGCACCGCCGGCGACTCGCTGCTCGGGGAGGGGAGCGCGCTCTGGCAGGCCGTGGTGCACACCGGCTACACGGCGTCCGACCTGTTTCTCACCTGCGGCATGACCGCGGTCGGGCTCTCGGTCTCCTTCACGGACATGTGGCGCATCGGCTGGCGGCCGCTGGCGGCGGGATTCGTGGTGGCGAGCCTCGTCGGCCTTTGCAGCCTGAGTCTCACGCTGACGCTGCTGCACTTCGCGCGCCCGTTCCCCTAAACTCCCGCGACCGGCGCCCCCGAAGGCGTCAAACAGCCGGAGAGCCGAGCATGGCGAGGGAGCGAGCGAAGATTTCGCGCCGCGCAGCGGAGGGTGCGGTGCGTGCCCTGCTGCGCTGGGCGGGCGATGACCCGGGCCGCGAGGGGCTGCGCGACACGCCGCAGCGCGTGGTCGACGCCTATCGCGACTGGTTCTCCGGCTATCAGATCGACCCCGCCGCCTACCTGCGCCGCACTTTCGAAGAGGTCGCCGGCTACGACGAGATGATCGTGCTGCGCGACATCTCCTTCGAGTCGCATTGCGAGCATCACATCGCGCCGATGATCGGACGCGTGCACATCGGTTACCTGCCCGCCAACAAGGTCGTCGGCATCAGCAAGCTCGCCCGGGTGGTGGACGGCTACGCGCGGCGCCTGCAGGTGCAGGAGAAGCTCACCGCGCAGATCGCCGACTGCATCGCCGAGGTGCTGAAGCCGCGTGGGGTCGGCGTGGTGGTGGACGCGGCCCACGAGTGCATGACCACCCGCGGCGTGCACAAGCGCAGCGTCTCGATGGTCACGAGCCGCATGATCGGCAGCTTCAGGAGCGATGCACGCACCCGCTCCGAGTTCCTGACCTTCATCGGCATCTCGGGGGCGCGCGAGGTGTAGCCCGGGCGCACCAGCGGGCGCGCCGCGCACCTGACCTGACCTCAGGCCGAGAGCGCCGCCTCGGCGCGCGCGGCGCGCTTGCGGTCCTGCTCCTTCAGGAAGCGCTTGCGGATGCGGATCGAGGCGGGCGTCACCTCCACCAGCTCATCCTCGGCGATGAACTCGACCGCGTACTCGAGCGTCAGCGGGATCGGCGGGGTGAGCAGGATCGCGTCGTCCTTGCCGGCGGCGCGGATGTTGGTGAGCTTCTTGGTCTTGATCGGGTTCACGACCAGATCGTTGTCGCGGCTGTGGATGCCGATGATCATGCCCTCGTAGAGCTTCTCACCGGGGCTCACGAACAGGCGCCCGCGCTCCTGCAGGTTGAAGAGCGCGTAGGCCACCGCCTCGCCGTTCTCGTTGCTCACCAGCACGCCGTTGTGGCGGTCGGGGATCTCACCCACAACCTTCGCGAAGCCGTCGAAGATGTGGCTCATCAGCCCGGTGCCGCGGGTCAGCGTGAGGAACTCGCCCTGGAAGCCGATCAGTCCGCGCGCCGGCACGCGGTACTCGAGCCGCACGCGCCCCTGGCCGTCGACGCTCATGTCGGCGAGCTCGGCGCGCCGGGCGCCGAGCGCCTCCATGACCGCTCCCTGGTGGTCGGCCTCGATGTCCACGGTGAGCGCCTCATAGGGCTCGTGCACCTCGCCGTCGACCAGCTTGGTGAGCACGTGCGGGCGCGATACGGCGAGCTCGTAGCCCTCGCGGCGCATGTTCTCGATGAGGATGGTGAGGTGCAGCTCGCCGCGCCCCGAGACCCGCAGCACGTCCGGCTCGTCGGTGTCCTCGACCCGCAGCGCGACGTTCGACTGCAGCTCGCGGTAGAGCCGCTCGCGCAGCTGCCGGCTGGTGACGTACTTGCCCTCGCGCCCGGCGAGCGGGGAACTGTTGACCTGGAAATTCATCTGCAGCGTCGGCTCGTCGATCGCGATCGGCGGCAGGCCCTCGGGGTGCTCGCGGTCGCAGACCGTGAGCCCGATGTTGACCGCTTCGATGCCGGTCACGGCGACGATGTCGCCGGCGCTCGCTTCCTCGACCGGCAGCCGCTCGAGGCCGGTGAAGGTCAGCACCTGGCCGATCTTGGCCTCGCCGCGCTCCTCATTGCCGTAGCGCAGCGCCACGGTTTCCCCGGGGCGTACCGAGCCGCAGCGGATGCGGCCGATGCCGATGCGGCCGACGTAGGAGTTGTAGTCGAGGGTCGAGATCTGCAGCTGCAGCGGCAGCTCCTCCTGCGCGGCCGGCGGCGGCACGTGTGCCAGGATCGCCTCGAACAGCGCCGACATGTCCGGGCGGCGCTCGGTGTAGTCGGTGCTCGCCCAGCCCTGCAGCGCCGAGGCGTAGATCACCGGGAAATCGAGCTGCGCATCGTTGGCGCCGAGCTTGTCGAACAGATCGAAGGTCTGGTCGATGACCCAGGCGGGACGCGCCCCCGGACGGTCGATCTTGTTGACCACCACGATCGCCTTGAGGCCCTGCGCCAGCGCCTTGCGCGTGACGAAGCGGGTCTGCGGCATCGGTCCCTCGACCGCATCGACGAGCAGCAGCACCCCGTCCACCATGGAGAGCACCCGCTCGACCTCGCCGCCGAAGTCGGCGTGTCCCGGGGTGTCGACGATGTTGATGCGCGTGCCGCCGTACTCGATGGCGCAGTTCTTGGCGAGGATCGTGATGCCGCGCTCGCGCTCGAGGTCGTTGGAGTCCATGATGCGCTCGCCGAGCCGCTCATGCTCGGCGAAGGTCCCCGACTGCTTCAGCAGGCAGTCGACGAGCGTCGTCTTGCCGTGATCGACGTGCGCGATGATGGCGATGTTGCGGATCGGACGGTGCATGCGGAGCGCGTACCACGCACCCGTGGTGCGCAGCATCGAAAAAAGGGTGCGCAGGGTACCAGAACGCCTAAACAGGCGCCGGTTTCAAACTTAAGTAACTGATTTTATAGGCTTATTCTATTCGTTGGGGATCCCGATGCGCAGCGCCCGGACGGCGATCCGGACCTCGACGAAAAAGGCGATGTAGGCGACGGCGAGACTGAGCATCGCGGCGACGAACAGGAGCGCCACCGCCTTGGCGAGCTCGACGCCGAGGAAGGCATCGGCAAACAGCGACACCACGACGAGCGCCACGAGGAGAGCTGCGACCGCGCACATGGAGATCGCGGCGTTGATGTAGCGGGCACGCTGCTCGAGGACCCGCAGGTCCGCGAGCAGCACCTTGCGGCGTGCGGGCTGGCTCTCGAGCTGATCCTCCAGCGTGCGTGCCCGATCGACCACCCTCGCCAGGCGGTTGGTGAGTACGCCGAGCGTGGCAGCGACGCCGGTGAGGAGGAAGACCGGCGCCACCGACGACTGGACCACGTGCGCGATATCCATCGAACCCCCGGGGGAAGAGGCGGCGCCCGCCGCCGCGCTCTTCTATCACAAAACCGGCCGCGGTTGCGGCGCTCCTCGGCGCTGTTGTACGATCGTTCAACAATGAATACGAGCTCCGCACCGCGCCTCGAGGCCGCCGCGCCCGCCGACCCGGAGGCGTTGAGCCTGCCCGCCTGGATTTACCGGGACGCGGAGTTTTTCGAGCGCGAACGCCAGGCGATCTTCCGCAACTCCTGGCAGCTGGTGTGCCACGTGAGCGACATCCCGCGCGCCGGCGACTTCCATACTTTCGAGTTCCTGGGCGAGTCGGTGGTGGTGCTGCGGACCGGGGAGGGCGCGGTGCGCGCCTTTCACAACGTGTGCCGGCACCGCGGGGCGCGGCTCCTCGATGGCCCGGCCGGGCATTGCGGCCGGCGCATCGTCTGTCCGTATCACGCCTGGACCTACGCCCTCGACGGGCGCCTCATCGGCTTGCCGCAGCCCGACAACTTCGCAGGTCTCGATACCACGCAGCATGGCCTCAAGTCCCTCGAGCACGAGGTGTACATGGGTTTCGTGTTCGTGCGCTTTGCGCCGGGGCTGCCGAGCGTGCGGGCGATGGCGGCTCCCTACGAGCGCGAGCTCGCCGCCTATCGCTTCGAGGAGCTCGTGCCGATGGGCCGCGCGGCGCTGCGGACGCGCGCGGTGAACTGGAAGAACGTCGCCGACAACTACTCCGACGGCCTGCACATCAACGTGGCGCACCCGGGGCTCACCCGGCTCTTCGGCAGGGGCTATCGCATCGAGGCGCGGCCCTGGATCGACAAGATGTGGGGCATGCTGCGCGATACGCCCTCGTCCAACTGGTCCGAGCGGCTATACCAGCAGCTGCTGCCGGCGGTCGAGCGACTGCCGCCGGAGCGGCAGCGCCTGTGGACCTATTTCAAGCTCTGGCCTAACGTCGCCTTCGACATCTATCCCGATCAGGTGGACTTCATGCAGTTCCTGCCGATCTCGCCCACTGAGACCCTGATCCGCGAAATCGCCTACGCGCACCCGGACGGCCGCCGCGAGATGCGCGCCGCCCGCTACCTCAACTGGCGCATCAACCGCCGCGTGAGCCTCGAGGACAAGGCGCTCATCGAGCGCGTGCAGGCCGGCATGGCCTCGAGCAGCTACACCATGGGCCCGCTGAGTAGCGGCGAGGTATGCCTGCGCAGCTTCGCGCAGCGCATGCGCACGCTGATTCCCGAGAGCCGCCTGCCACACCCGCCGGCGCGGGGCTGGGGCCGTGGCTGAGGCGGCCCCGGCGCGCGGCGCGCGCTGCGATGCGCTGATCATCGGCGGCGGGCACAACGGCCTCACCTGCGCCGCCTACCTGGCGGCGGCCGGGCTCAAGGTCACCGTGCTCGAGCGGCGCGCGCTGGTGGGCGGGGCCGCCGTCACCGAGGAGTTCCATCCGGGATTTCGCAACTCGGTGGCCGCCTATACCGTTTCGCTGCTCAATCCGAAGGTCATCCGCGACCTCGAGCTCGCCCGCTACGGACTGAAGATCGTCGAGCGCCGCGCCGCCAACTTCCTGCCCACCGCGGACGGGCGTTATCTCCTGACCGGTGAGGGCCGCACGCAGGCCGAGGTGGCGCGCTTCTCGGCGCGCGATGCGGCGCGCATTCCCGAGTACGGCGAGCGGCTGGAGAGAATCGCCGACGTGCTGCGCGACCTGGTGCTGGTCACCCCGCCGAACGCCGTCGCGGGCGGCTGGCGCACGGCGCTGCCGGAGCTGGTGCGCGCCGCCCGGGTCGGCGGGCGGCTGCGCGAGCTCGACATGGACTCAAGGCGCGAGCTGCTGTCGCTGTTCGCCATGTCGGCCGGCGACTATCTCGAGCGCTGGTTCGAGAGCGATCCCATCAAGGCGGTGTTCGGCTTCGACGGGGTGGTCGGCAACTACGCGAGCCCCTACTCGGCCGGCTCCGCCTACGTGCTGCTGCATCACGTGTTCGGCGAGGTCAACGGCAAGAAGGGCGCCTGGGGCCACGCGCTCGGCGGCATGGGCGCCATCACGCAGGCCATGGCGCACTCGGCCAGTGCGCGCGGTGCACTGATCCGCACCAACACGGCGGTGCGCCGGGTGCTGGTGGAGGGCGGGCGGGCGGTGGGCGTCATCACCGACTCGGGCGAGACGCTGCGCGCGGCGGCCGTGATCTCCAACCTCAATCCCAAGCTGCTCTATCTCGAGATGTTCGAGCCGGGTGCGCTGCCCGCCGGGTTCCGCGAGCGCATCGGCTACTACCGCTGCGGCTCGGGCACTTTCCGCATGAACGTGGCGCTCGCCGAGCTGCCTGACTTCACCTGTCTGCCGGGGCGGCAGGTCGCCGACCATCACACCGCCGGCATCATCCTCGCGCCGACGCTCGCTTACATGGAGCGCGCCTGGTTCGATGCGCGCGCCTTCGGCTGGTCGCGTGCGCCGATCGTCGAGCTCGTCATCCCCTCGACGCTCGACGACAGCCTCGCTCCAGAGGGCCAGCACGTGGCGAGCCTTTTCTGTCAACATGTGGCACCGCAGCTGCCGGACGGCGCTTCCTGGGACGCGCACCGCGAAGCGGTCGCTGACCTGATGATCGACACCGTGAATGCCCATGCCCCGAACTTCAAAGCCGCGGTGCTCGGACGCCAGATCATGAGCCCGCTCGATCTGGAGCGTACCTTCGGTCTGACGGGCGGCGACATTTCGCACGGGGTGCTGAGCCTCGATCAGCTGTTCTCGGCGCGCCCGATGCTCGGCTACGGCAATTATCGCGGACCGCTCGCCGGGCTCTACATGTGCAGCGCCGGTACCCACCCTGGCAGCGGCGTCACCGGCGCGCCGGGGCACAACGCGGCGCGCGAGATCCTCGCTGACTTTCGTCGCGGACGGCTGCGGCGGATCGCGTGAAGGGGACGCGCACGCGCGCCGCGGCGGCGCCGCAGACACCGGCCGAGCCGCGCCGGCCACGCTTCCAGCGCCAGCTCCCCGAGCAGCGGCGCGCGGCGCTCATCGACGCCACCATCGAGTGCCTGAAGCGCTACGGCCACGAGGGCCTCTCGATCCGCACCATCAGCGCCCAGGCCGGCGTCTCGGTCGGACTCATCAATCACCATTTTCCCAACAAGGACGAGCTGGTCGCCGCAGCCTTCAGTCATTTCAACCGCGAGCTGGTCGACACCCTCGAGGCGGCGGCGGCGCGCGGCGACACCCCGGCCGCCAGGCTGCGGGCGTTCCTCGAGGCCTCGTTCTCGCCGCCGAATCTCGATGCCGACGTGCTCGCGGTGTGGGTGGTGTTCTGGGGCATGGTCCGGCATGCGCGCCCGATTCAGCGCGTACAGCGCGAGACCTACACCGACTATGTCCGCCTGGTCCGCGGGCTGCTCACCGACCTGCTCGGCAAGGGGGCCGAGGGCGGCAGAGGGCGCGGCAAGGGCGGGGGGGCGAATCTGCGGCTCGCCGCCATCGGACTGACCGCGCTGCTCGATGGCCTGTGGCTCGAGTGGTGCCTCGAGCCAGGCAAGTTCCGGCCGCGCGAGGCGGTGGCGCTGTGCGAGGGTTGGGTGGAGGCACTCTGCCGGCCCGCCACCGGCTGGAATTCAGGTTAACTACCCCCACATCCGAGGGCAGTGGCCACTCCGGCTCATCCACCGCGCGCTGCCCGCCTCGCTGCCGGGATTTCGGGGCCTCCCGAGAGCCTGAGCCTGCGCGGCTTCTTCGGGGTCTTCCGCTATAGCCGCCGCGCCCTCGAGCTCGTCTGGAGCACGAGTCAGGCGCTCACGCTCGCGCTCGGTGCGCTGACACTGGTCGCCGGTGTGCTGCCGGCTTCGGTCGCCTACGTCGGTTCTCTCATCGTCGATGCGGTGGTGACCGCCATGCGCTCCGGCGGCCCGGCCGCGCGCGTGGTGGAGCTGGTGGTGCTCGAAGGCGCGCTGGTCGCCGCTATCGCGGGCGCGCAGCGGGGACTCTCACTGTGCCAGTCGCTGCTGCGCGCGCAGTTGGGTCAGCGCGTCAACGTGATGATCCTCGAGAAGGCGCTGACGCTGGAGCTCGCGCACTTCGAGGACTCGGAGTTCTACGACAAGCTGACGCGCGCGCGGCGCGAGGCCTCGACCCGCCCGCTGAGCCTGGTCACACGCACCTTCGGCCTCATCCAGAACGGCATCTCGCTGGCGAGCTATGCAGTGTTGCTGGCGCGCTTCTCGCCGTGGGCGGTCGCGGTGCTGCTGCTCGCCGGAGTGCCGGCCTTCGTCGCCGAGGTCAAATTCTCCGGTGATGCCTTCCGCCTGTTCCGCTGGCGCTCGCCCGAGTCGCGCATGCAGATGTACCTCGAGACCGTGATCGCGCGCGAAGACCACGCCAAGGAAGTGAAGCTCTTTGGCTTAGGCCCGCGCCTGCTCGAGCGCTATCGCGCGATCTTCCGCCGGCTCTACGGGGAGGACCGCGCGCTCGCCGTACGGCGCGATGCGTGGGGCTTCGCGCTGGGGCTGATCGCCACCTCCGCCCTCTACGGCGCCTACGCCTGGATCGCGGTGAGCACCGTGCGCCGCTTGATCACGCTCGGCCAGATGACCATGTATCTGGCGCTCTTTCGCCAGGGCCAGTCGGCGGTGTCGGCGATGCTCTCGGCGATCGGCGGCATGTACGAGGACAATCTCTATCTCTCGACGCTGTACGAGTATCTGGAGACGCCGGTGCCGGCGCCCGCCGGCGCCGCGCCGCGCGGTCCCGATCCCGAGGACGGCATCCGCTTCGAGGACGTGAGCTTCACCTATCCCGGCGCCGAGGCGCCGGCGCTCGTGCAGGTCACGCTGCACCTCAAGCCCGGCGCGAGTCTCGCGCTGGTCGGCGAGAACGGCTCGGGCAAGACCACGCTCATCAAGCTCCTGACGCGCCTGTATGCGCCGACCGCCGGGCGCATTCTCCTCGATGGGCGCGATCTCGCCGAGTGGGACGAGGCGGCGCTGCGCGAGCGCATCGGGGTGATCTTCCAGGATTTCGCCCGCTACCAGATGCTGGTGGGCGAGAACGTCGGCGCCGGCGATGAGCGCTACTTCGAGGATGAGACGCGCTGGCACGCCGCGGCCGATAAGGGCCGGGCGAGCGAATTCATCGCGACGCTGCCGGCCGGCTACCACACCCAGCTCGGCAAGTGGTTCAAGGACGGGCGCGAGCTCTCCGGCGGCCAGTGGCAGAAGATCGCGCTGTCGCGCGCCTTCATGCGCACGCGCGCCGACATCCTGGTGCTCGATGAGCCGACCGCGGCCATGGACGCGCAGGCGGAGGCCGAGGTGTTCGAGCACTTCCGCCAGCTGGCGCACGACCGCATCACCATTCTCATCTCGCACCGCTTCTCCACGGTGCGCATGGCCGATCAGATCGCGGTGCTCGAAGGCGGCTCAATCGTCGAGCGCGGCACGCACGAGGAGCTCATGCGCCTCAACGGGCGCTATGCGCACCTCTTTACGCTGCAGGCGCGCGGCTACAGGTGATGTCTCAAGAATTACCTCACCAGCCGAGCACTCCGTAGGAAGCTCAGCAAATGGGATACGGGTGACCTAGTGTGGTGAGGGGCCCGGCGGCGTGGCCGGGCTCGCGGGCGGCGCGGCCGGATCCTCCGCGGCAGCCTTGCTCTGCTGCGCCTGTGCGCGCTGATCGGCGCGCATGCGCCGATAGTCGATCTTGCGGATCTCATCGATCGGGCAGCGCCAGCGCCCCGGCCCGGTACCGCTGGAGTTGATGGTGAGCGAGTCGGCGTGCGCGTAGACCGTGTGCGCCGTGGACGTGATGCCGATGGCGTTGATCACAAAGCGCAGATCGCAGGGCGGCCAGACCTTGAGCAGATACGCCTCGTCGGGGACCGTGAACACGACCAGCGTGTCCTTGCCGAGACCTTCCCAGCTGTAGAAGTGGCCGAGCCAGGTGAAATCAGGGATCGGTGGGCCGGCGTAAGCCAGGTAACGGGCGAGCGCCTGCTGTTGGGCAGGCGTGCCGGTGGGGGCGGGCGGGTTGCCGGGCGAGGTGCCGGTGGCACAGCCGCCCTGCAACGCCACGATCGCCGCCATCGCCGTGAGCGCCGAAAGCTCGAGTGCACGCATGCAGTTCTCCGAGAGCCGATTAACGCGCAGAGCACCTCGCGCGTTGACGCGGGAGCGTTCCTGACAGCGCAGTCACCCGAGCGCGGCCCTCAGCCCGGCGTGAGCACCACGACCGCCAGCGGCGGCAGCCGCAGGTGGAGCGAGAACGGGTGTCCATGGGAGGGGTTCTGCGACGCATCGAGGGAACCTAAGTTCCCCTGGCCGCTGCCGCCATAATCGGCGGCGTCGCTGTTGAGGCGCTCGACCCAGCGACCGCCGTGCGGCACGCCGATCTGGTAACGCTCGCGCGGCACCGGCGTGAAATTGCAGGCGATGAGCGCGACACCTCCGGAGCGGTCGCGGCGCAGAAACGAGATGACACTCTCGTCGGCATCGTCGCAGTCGACCCAGCTGAATCCGGCGTCGCTGAAGTCGAGCTCGTAGAGGGCAGGCGTGCCGCGGTACAGCCGGTTCAGGTCCCGCACCCAGCGCTGCACCCCGGCGTGCAGCGGATATTGCAGCACGTGCCACTCGAGGCTCTCCTCGTGCTGCCACTCGCGTTTCTGCCCGAACTCCCCGCCCATGAACAGCAGCTTCTTGCCCGGGTGCGCCCACATGTAGCCGAACAGCAGCCGCAGGCTCGCGAACTGCTGCCACTCATCCCCCGGCATGCGGCCGATGAGGGAGCCCTTGCCGTGCACCACCTCATCGTGCGAGAGCGGCAGCACGAAGTTCTCGGTGAAGGCATACCAGAGGCTGAAGGTGAGGCGGCTGTGGTGGTACTTGCGGTGCACCGGATCCTGCTGGAAGTACTTGAGCGTGTCGTGCATCCAGCCCATGTTCCACTTGAGGCCGAAGCCGAGGCCCCCGAGGTAGGTCGGGCGCGACACCATCGGCCAGGCGGTCGATTCCTCGGCGATCGTCTGCGTCTCGGGGTGGTCGCGGTAGACGGCGAGGTTGAGCTGCCGCAGGAACTCGACCGCGTCCAGGTTCTCGTGCCCGCCGAAGCGGTTGGGGATCCACTCGCCGGCGCGCCGCCCGTAGTCGAGATAGAGCATCGAGGCGACCGCGTCCACCCGCAGCGCGTCGATGTGATACTTCTCGAGCCAGAAGAGCGCACTGCTCGCCAGGAAGTTGCGCACCTCGGCGCGCCCGTAGTTGAAGATCGAGCTGTTCCACTCCGGATGAAAGCCCTGGCGCGGGTCGGCGTGCTCGTAGAGGTGCGTGCCGTCGAAGCGCGCCAGTCCGTGCTCGTCGGTCGGAAAGTGCGACGGCACCCAGTCGAGCACCACGCCGATGCCGCGCTGGTGCAGGTAGTCGACGAAGTACATGAAGTCCTGTGGCGTGCCGTAGCGCGCGCTCGGGGCGAAGAAGCCGGTCACCTGGTAGCCCCACGAGCCGTAGAACGGGTGCTCCATCACCGGCAGCAGCTCGACGTGCGTGAAGCCGAGCTCGGTGACGTAGTCGGCGAGCGCGTGCGCCATCTCGCGATAGCCGAGCGAGCGGTTGCCGTCCTCGGGGACGCGCCGCCACGATCCCAGGTGCAGCTCGTAGATCGACCAGGGAGAGGCGAGGGCGTTGGCGCGCGTGCGCGTGCGCATCCACTCCTCGTCGCGCCACTGGTAGCCGAGATCCCAGACCACCGAGGCGGTGCGCGGCGGGATTTCGCTGCGGAAGGCGTAAGGATCGGCCTTGTCGGTCGCCGTGTGGCCGTCGCGTCCGACCACGTGATACTTGTAGAGCGCGCCTGCGCCGATCCCCTCCACCGACCCTTCCCAGATGCCCGAGGAGTCGGAGCGCGCTGCGAGCGGATGACGGCCGCGCTGCCAGCCGTTGAAGTCTCCGACCACCGAGACCGCGGAGGCATTCGGTGCCCAGACGGCGAACAGGGTCGCGCGCGCGCTGTCGGCCGGCGCCACGTGCGCCCCGAGGCGCTCATAGGCGCGGAAATAGGTGCCTTCGCGGAAGTGATAGATATCGTGTTCGGTGAGGAACATCGCGCGGAGTCAACACGTCAAAGACGCCACATTGTTCGCGGGCAAAAGCCGCGCCTTTTGCCCGCGAGTGTACAACAGTCGCCAGGCCTGGCCTGCGGAAAAGGCCGTAGGCCTTTTCCGCCAATTAACCGGGCCGGCGCCGCCCGGAGCTGCCGACAAACACCAGATGATCGTCGGCGCCGGGGCGGCCCTCGCGCGCGGCCGC
>DASPSF010000104.1:0-19815 GCA_035624075.1 Steroidobacteraceae bacterium
AACGCAGCGGCATCGAGGTGCGCCTCGACCTTCCCGAATCGATGCCGCGCCTGTCCAACGCCAATGAGCTCACCCTGTTCCGCGTCGCCCAGGAGGCGCTTACCAACGCGCAGCGCCACTCGGCGAGTCCCTGGGTGGCGCTGCGCCTCGGGGTGCGCCCCGATTCCGTGAGCCTGGAGGTCGAGGATGCCGGGCGCGGCATCGCCCGCCGGGACACCCTCGCGCGCGGTGCGCTGGCGGTGCCGACGCTCGGCGTCGGCCTCGCCGGCATGCGCGAGCGCATCCGCCAGGTGGGCGGGACCTTCGCGGTGGAGTCCGCGGGCGGCGGAACGCGCATCCGTGCGACGGTACCGCTGCAGGATCTTTCGGAGGTCCGCAGTGCCTGACAAGGGCAGAAGCGTGCGCATCGTCATCGCCGACGACCACGAGATGGTGCGGCGGGGGCTGGTAGCGACGCTCGCTGACGTCGAGCACTGGACGGTGGTGGCGCAGGCGGACAACGGCCGGGAGGCCGCCGAGCTGGTCGCGACCCATGAGCCCGACATCGCGATCCTCGACCTCAGCATGCCGGAGCTCAACGGACTCGATGCCACGCGGCGCATCCTCGCGGCGCGGCCCGAGACCTGCGTCCTGATCCTCACCGCTCACGAGTCCGAGCAGCTGGTGCGCGAAGTACTCGCCGCCGGGGCGCGCGGCTACGTCCTCAAATCCGACGCCGGCCGCATCCTGGTGCGCGCGGTCGAGGCGCTGCTCGAGGGACAGACGTTCTTCACCTCCAAGGTCGCGCGGCTGGTGCTCGAGGGGTATCTGCGCGGCGGCGGCGCCGAGACTCCGGAGGCCGCGCAGACTCTGTCGGCGCGCGAGCGCGAGATTGTGCAGCTGCTCGCCGAGGGAGCCAGCAACAAGGAGGTTGCGCGCGCGCTCGGCATCAGCGTCAAGACCGCCGAGACGCATCGCAGCAACATAATGCGCAAGATGCAGTTCGCCTCGCTCTCGGATCTGGTCAAGTACGCGGTGCGCAACAAGATCATCGAAGTGTGAAGCTCATCACGGTCGAGGCCCTCAACAGTTGTTGAGGACCCGCTCAACGGCCGTTGAGCGCTCAAGCCCCGGGGACCCCTGAAAACCACTACAGGGTTTTCCTGAGCGCTTTACCCAATCGTTGCAATTTAGCGCCGGCGCGCCTGCGGGTAACTTGTCGACCCATGGAAGGCGTTGACAACCACGGACGGTAATAGGCGTGACTGTTGATGGGTGGCTCGCTGTGCTGGCTGCAGGGATCGCGCTAGCTGCTTCCCACACCACACTGGATGTGACGTCACGCCTGTCGGCCTCTTCGCGCCGGCGCGTGTTGTGCAGGACTGTGTCCGGCGCACTCGCGCTTGGTGCGGGGCTGTGGAGCCTGAATCTGGTGGGCCTTCTTGCTCTAGGGACGCAGAGCTGGGCCGACACGGACGTCACTATTCTTGTGACCGCGTTCGCGGTCGCCGTGCTCGACCTCATGGGAATGCTCGCGGTGTTCGCAGGGAGCGAGCCAAGCACCTCGAGAATTCTGGCCGGGAGCACGGCGGCCGCGGCAGGGATCTCGGCGACCTACTGGACTACGGTCGCGGCACTCGGTCCCGCCCGCCCCGCCGGGGGCATCATCCGCCCCCTGGTTCTCTCTCTGGCCCTGGCCTTCGCGGCCTTCACCAGTGCCTTCTGGCTGCGCTACCGGGTGGGACCGAAGCCATCGTGGACCGGCCTGTTCGGCAAGGCCGCCGCGGCACTGCTCGGCGCAGCGGCGCTGCTGCTGATGCCGCTCAGCGCCTGGCAGGGTGCCAGCTTCGACTTCAGCAGCTTCGGCCAGGGCCCCGGCGCCAGCCGGCAGCTCCTCGGCGCCGCCCTCGGCGCCGCCGGCTTTGCGATCCTGGCCGTCACCCGCGTGGCGGTCTTCTACGAGCAGCGCCTCGCCGAGCGCACCGCGCAGTGCTCCCGCGAGCTCGAGGAAGTGCACACGCGGCTGCAGTACCTCGCCACCCATGATTCCCTCACCGGGCTGCCGAACTGGCTGCTCTTCAAGGAGCGGCTCGCCCAGGCGGTCGCCGACACCGGACGCCCCGAGCGCGCCATCGCGGTCGCGGTGCTCGATCTCGATCACTTCAGCTCGCTCAATCACTCCCTCGGTCACGGTGCCGGCGACTGGCTGCTGTCCGAGGTCGCGCGCCGCGTCGGCTCGGTGCTGCGTCCCGGGGATCTCCTGGCCCGGCTCGGGAGCGACGAGTTCGTGGTCCTCATCGACAGTCTCGCGGCGCGCGTCGATGCCGAGACCGTCACCCGCAATATCCTCGCCGAGCTCCGCCAGCCGTTCTCGATCAACGGCGCGGACGTCAGCGTCCGCCCGAGCATCGGCGTCAGCGTATGGCCCGACGACGGGCGGCGCGTCGATGACCTGCTGGCCCACGCCGAGGTCGCCATGGCGCTCGCCAAGGAGCATGGCGGCGAGGTGCAGTTCTTCCAGCGCGGCATGACCGACTCGATGCACGAGCGGCTCGCGCTCGAGAACGACCTGCGCCGCGGCCTGGCGGCCGGGGAGTTCGAGCTGTCCTTCCAGCCGGTGATGTCCGCCAAGACCGGCCGCATCATCACCGCCGAGGCGCTCCTGCGCTGGCGTCATCCGCTGCGCGGGGTGATCGGCCCCTCCTCCTTCATTCCCCTCGCCGAGGAGACCGGGCTCATGATTCCGCTCGGCGAATGGGTGATCCGCGAGGCGTGCCGTTACGCGGCCGCCTGGCAGATCACCCACGGCTCGCAGCTGCGCATCGCCGTCAACCTGTCGGCGACCCAGTTCCGGCATCAGAACCTGGTCGAGGTGATCCGCTCGGCGCTCGCCGCCGAGGACCTCGATCCCCGCTGCCTCGAGATCGAGCTCACCGAGAGCGCGGTCATGACCAACCCCGAGGAGTCAGTGGGGGTGCTGAAGCAGCTGCGCAAGATGGGCGTCACCGTCGCGGTCGATGACTTCGGCACCGGCTACTCGAGCCTGAGCTATCTGCGCCGCTTCCCCATCGACAAGCTGAAGATCGACCGCAGCTTTGTGCGCGATCTCGCCACCAGCCGCACCGATGAGTCGATCGTCCGCGCCATCATCTCCCTCGCCCATAGCGTGGGACTGCAGGTGGTGGCCGAGGGTGTCGAGACCGAGGAGCAGCTGGGCTGCGTGCGCGCCCTGGGCTGCGATCACTGGCAGGGTTTCTACTGCTGCGAGCCCCAGCCCGCTGAAGTTTTCGGCGCGATGCTGCGCGATCAGCTCGTCGGCCGTGCCGCGGCCGGTGACGGCCTGGTCCGCGTGCCGCGCGCCGCCGGCGCGGCGACCCTTCCTTAACCACCCGCACGGCTCCACGCAGGCTGCGGCGCCGGTGAGGTGAAACATGCTCCTGGCTCGCCCCCAATGCTGGTCATCGAACCGGCCGGACTCGAACCGGCCGGACCGGCCCCGATCGCGTCGCGGCAGCGACAGGCAAACCGCCGCCCGTTGTTGCCAAAGATCACGGCCGGCACGCTGCCGCGCAGTGCCTCTGCGATTTTTTCCGCACTGATCCAGTCCGCCGCCATGGTCGGCCCAAAGGCCGATTACAATGGGGCATCGAGGATCAACCCGGTGAGCCTGCGCAAGTGTCCCGACTGCGGCCAGGACGTTTCGTCTGCGGCACTCGCCTGCCCGCATTGCGGCCGACCTAACCGAAGCAGGTCCTCCCCCATCGAGCTCTCGGGCATTCTCATCATCGCAGTCGTATGCGCCGGCGCCCTGATCTGGCGCCTGAGCTCGCAAAACGAGGCGCCGGGCGACGCGGCGCGGGCGCTGCCAGCCGAGACCACGATCGCCCAGCCCACGCGCGCAGGTGCTGCGCTCACTGCGACCGTCGGCTACAACCGCAAGCTGTTGCTGTTTCGAGTACAAAACGCCGATCCCTACGCCTGGACCGCCTGCCAGCTGAGCATCAACGTGCAGGGCGTCTCCTCGGGCTACACTCGCGAGATCGAGACCATCCGGCCCGGGATCACCGAAGCGGCACTGCTCCCGAGCGCCGAGTTCGTCGACGGGGATGGCCGCAGGTTCGATCCTGCCACGCAGCAGCTGTCGACGCTCGACATCACCTGCGAGACTCCGCAGGGGCGGCGCGCCTGGGGCGGAAGGTTCCAGGCAGACCGCTGACGGGCCGCGATGCAGCACCACATGCAGTGGCTGCCGGGTGCTCTGCTGGGTTGCTGGCTCGCCGCGTCTTGCTCGTCCGCGTGGGCTGACGAGACGCCGCCGCGCTTTGAGGTCGCCGCGCCGCAGGGCTCGCTGACCTTCATCGTGTACGGCGATACGCGCTTCACGGCGCGCGAATCCGTGGCCAACGCGCCCGCCCGCCGCGCCCTGGTCGCAGCCGTAGCCGGCGAGAATCCGGCCGCGATCTTCATCGGCGGCGACCTGGTCTACCAAGGCGACGACCCGGACGACTACGCTACCTATGCGAGCGAGACGGTGGCCTGGTCCGCCCGCGGAATTCCGGTGTTCCCTGCCCTCGGCAACCACGAGTTCCGCGGCTGCCAGCCGGAGCGCGCCGTCAGCCCGTGCCTCGAGAACTGGTGGCATGCGTTCGCGCCCCTGCGGCCGTGCCGCTGGTACTCGGTGGCGATGGGCAGCTCGCTGCTGGTGCTGGTGCTCGACTCGGACTCATCGCTGAAATCCGGGAGCGCGCAACGCACCTGGCTCGAGCGGCAGATCAGCGATGCCGCTGGCGATGCACGCGTGCACTTCATTCTCGTCCTGCTGCACTACCCGCCGGTGCGCGATGCCGTCTTCCCACGCGGCAAGGACGAGGCGCAGGTGCAGCGCTACCTGTCGCGCACGGCGCCCACGCTCCGACCGCGCGTGATCGTCGTGGGCAGCCACGTGCACAACTACGAGCGTTTCGAGCGCGACGGCGTCACCTACCTCGTGAGCGGCGGCGGCGGAGCGAAACCCCTGCCGGTGCTGCGGATGTCGGGCGAGCTTTCGCAGCTGCGCACGTCGGTCAACTTCCATTACCTGCGCATGACGCTCGCCGGGGAAACGCTCACCGGCACGATGGTCCGCTACGAGGCGGGCGCGGAGACCGACGCGCCCGGCGCCGCCGGCAGCCCCTGGAGCGAGCCGGACCGGTTCGAGGTCAGAAGTCAGCACTGAAGCCGGTAGATCCACGTATAGCCGCCGTCGTCCTGCCTCTGTATAGCTTCAGGTGTGCGCGGACCGTCATATCGCAGATGGGGTTTGGGTGTTGCTGCCTCGGTCTTGCTGGCGTCGGTGCCGGCTGAGCTGGCTGCAGTCGCGAGCCCGGAGCAGGTGCTTGCGCAGATCCGGCAGCGCACGCCCGACCTCGAGCGCGGTGCCGGGCTCTTCAATGGCTGCGCGGCGTGCCATGGAGCGGACGGCGGCGGTAGCCGCGACGGGCTGGTGCCGCGGCTCGCCGGGCAGCACGCGTCGGTGCTGCAGAAGCAGATGGTGGACTACCGCTATGACCGCCGCTGGGACCCGCGCATGCAGGCGGTCGTCGACCAGCACTCACTCAGCCCCGAATCGATTGCCGACGTCAGCGCGTACATCAGTCAGCTCGATCGGGACGTAGGCGTCGGCACCGGGGACGGCGGTCTGCTGCGCCAGGGTGCTGTCAGTTACTCGCGTTCGTGCCAGAGTTGCCACGGCCGGGCGGCGCAGGGCGATGCGGTCCGCGCCGTGCCGCGCCTCGCTGGGCAGCACTACGAGTATCTGCGCCGCCAGATTTACGATGCTATCGACGGGCGCCGCCCGAATTTCTCGCCATCTCATGTCCGCCTGCTTGCACGGCTGGATCGCGACGACATTGCTGGCATCGCCGACTACCTGTCGCGGCTCGGAGCCAGCCAGACTGAATCAGGGCCACAGCAGCTCAAGACCACTGCGGAGCGCCAGTAGCGCTGCCGGCGCCGCGCGCCGCCGGCCTGAGGGGGCAAACGCGCGCGGCGGGTCAACGCGCCGAGGACGCGCGCGCCATCAGCAGCGCCCCTTCGAGGCCCGAATCGGCCAGCGCCGCGAGCACGCAGAAATCAGCCGCAACCGCTGCCTGCCCCACTCCGTATCCGGCGAGCGCCCCATCGAGAGCACTGCGCAGGCGCTCGAGCAAACCGGGAGTTCCCATGACGCCTCCACCCCAGACGATGCGTTCGGGCGACCACGAGAGCACGAGTGTCGCGGCGAGATCGCCGAGATAGCCAGCCACGAGCCCGAGGATCGCGGGATCATCCGCAAGCTCACGGTTGGCTCCCAACCTGCGCGTGATCGCCGGCCCCGATGCGAGCCCCTCGACGCAGTTGTCGTGAAAGGGACAGACACTCGGCGCACGGTCGTGCTCGCGGCGCGCAAACCTGATGTGGCCGATCTCGGGATGCAGGGCTCCCGCGAGCGGGTGCCCCTCGAGCACCAGACCGCCGCCGATGCCGGTCCCCACGGTGACATAGGCGAGGGAACGTAAGCCTCGCCCGGCGCCCCGCTGCCACTCGGCGCAGGCGGCCGCGTTGACGTCGGTGTCGATCATGACCGGCACGCCGAACTGCCGGGCGAGCGCGGCGCGGAGATTCGATCCGCTCCAGCCGGGCTTGGGGGTGTTGAGCACGCGGCCGTAATCGCGCGAGAGCTGATCACGCACCAGGGGTCCGAAGGCGGCGATGCCGATCGCGCCGAGCGATCGTCCGGCTGGAACGCCCGCGGTGAGGAAGGCGACGAGCTCGCCGAGCGCGGCCTCCGGAGTGGCGGTGGGCCAGCGGCCTTCGGCGAGAGCCTGACCGCCGGCATCCACGACCCGCGCCCGGATCCTGGTGCCTCCCGTCTCTACGCCTGCGAACACCAGCTCACTCATCGCAAGTCGGACTCTAGCCGCGGCGCGGCCGCTTCGATAGAGCCGGTTGCCCAGGCGAAATACGACGACCACCAGCCCGGGCGCGCCAGCGCTTCAATGCAACGCGAGCGTGTCACGCCGCCACGCCACATCCTGCCACCGGCCGAAATCGGCGAGCAGCTCCGGCGCGCCGGCCTGGCGTACCAGCGCGAGATCGTCGAGGCGCAGTTCCTCGAAGCGGCGGCGAAAGTGACCCTGCTCCTTCACCTCGCGCGCGACCAGCAGCCGCCGGGTGCCGGGAACGTAACCCGCAAAGTCGACGTAACCTTCCTCCGGATCCTCCACGCCAGGCGAGAGCACATCGACCGTCCACTGTGATCCGCGCGCGTGAAACACCCACAGCTCGCGCCAGCTCTCGAGCGGCTGTACCGCGGCCACCAGCGCCCTGCCCTGCGCGGTCGGCTGTGCGGAGGCGGTCCACACGATCCCGTAGGTACAGCGCCGCACCAGGGGCTTGCCGGGCGGGCGCGCGTCGGTGAGCGTGACGCACGTCTGGCCGGGCTCTCCCGGCACTGCGGTGAGCACGAGCGGACCCGCCTCGGGCGCTGCCCGAGTCGCGGCCCAGCGGATCGCGCCGACCCGCACGAGCGCATCGAGGTACTCCGCGCGCCGGTCCTCGCCGAGATCATCCGGCTGAACGGCGAGCAGCTCATCGAGGGCGCGCTGCGCGGCGCCACCCGGCGGCTCGCCGCGCCGCGCCTGTCCCCAGCCGACGGATGCCCACACGAGCGCGCGCCGGGCGTGCAGGCGGCTCCTCATCATCGGGGTGAGCGGCCGCTCGTCGACCGACGCGAGGAGCGCACGGCGCTCCTCGTCGACCGAGGCACGTAACACCACGCCCAGGTCCGGATCGACGCAGTCCGGCCGTGTCAGGCCGAGCGCCGCACGCGCGCGTTCTGCGGCGCTCGCCGTGGGGCTCGTGAGCACCCGCCGGTAGAGATCCCCCTCGTAGCACACCTGCATGCGGCCGTTGTGATCGAACACCCGCATGTCGATGCCGAATTGCCTCACCACCTCGAGATGCGCCGCGACGTCCGCGTGGCGCGAGCCCTTGCCGGAGGCCTGATCCGCGAGGCGCTCCGCCATGCCCGCGATCGCATCGAAGGGCTCGGCGGTAAGCGCGCGCGGCGGTACGGCGCGCAGGTATGCCGCCCCGTAGCTGATGCCGAGCGCCTCGGAGCCCGGCTGCTCGCGCAGGAACCGCAGCACGGCGAGCAGCTCCGGGGCGTCCGCTTCCGTGAGTCCGACCGTGCGAATCGCATCGCCCCTCAGGTAGCCGCCGCGCTCGCGGCGGAGGTCGTAAACCTTGAGGTAGTCGGAGCGCTCGCCGCGGATCTCGACCGCGTCCCCCTGCCAGAGCGTCTCGAGGTCCGTGGCGGTGGCACGCGGTGCGGCACGCAGTGCCGTGTGATCCTCGGTCACGATCCCGAGCGCCGCGGCGAGAGCGAGCAGCATCAGCGGGGCTCCGCAGCCTTCGGCGTATCCATGCCGAGGAGGCCCGAGCCGATGAACTGCCCGGGCGGCGGAGTCGGCGTGATGATCACCTGCACCTTGTCGGAGAGCTTGTCGGCGAGGGTCTTCTGGATGAGCAGCGGATACTGCGTGATCAGGGCGCCCTCGCGTTGCATCTGAGCGGCATTGGTCTTCCCGACTGCCTCGAGGCGGTAGGCCTCGGCATCGGCCAGCTTCTGGCGCGAGTCGGCCTCCCCTTTCGCCTCGATGCGGCGCGCTTCTGCGGCGCCTTCGGCGGTGCGGATGCGCGCGACCTTCTCCGCCTCCGCCTCGAGCTGGCGCTGCTCGATCTGCTTCTGCTTGAAGGGCAGGATGTGCTTCATGGTCTCCTCCTGCGCGCGCGCGGCGATCACCTGCTCCTCGCCGGTGGCCTCGGCCGCCTTCTGCCGCCGGACCTTGTCGGCTTCGGCGACCAGCTGCGTCTCCTTCACCTGCGCCTCCTTGAGCTGCAGCGTGTAGCGCATCTTCTCGGTCTCGAGCTCCTCGCCGAGGAGCTTCTCCATCTCGGCGCGATAGTCCTCGGGCAGATCCACCTGGCCCATATCGACGCCGCGGAGGATGAGCCCGATGGAGGCGAACTTGGGGCCGAGCTGCCGGGTCATCTCCTGCTGAATCTCCGCCCGCTTGCTCGAGAAGATCTCGCGCACGGTGTAACGCGCGAGCAGCGGGTAGAGCACGCCCTGCACCGCCGGCTGAACGAGATCGGCGTTCAGGTCGTCCGGGAATTCCTTCGACAGCTTCGCGATGCGTGCGCGGTCGATCGCCCATCGCACCGTGAGGTCGACCCCGAGCGAGAGGCCCTCGTTCGACTGGAAGGGAGCCGGCCCCGTCGCGCGACTACTCGCTGACGGGTGATACACCTGATCGCGGGTCGGGTAGCAGCGCACCTGGTGGATTCCAGGCAGCACGAGCACGGTGCCGCCGCTGAAAGCCCTGGCCGACCCGTCGAACACGTTGGTACGCACCAGCACTTCGCTGCGCTGCACGGATTCGAACGGCGGATGCGTGTAGACGGCGTGGCCGAGCGCGGCGAGGATCGCGGCGATCGCGAGCCACACGCGCCGCCGCCAGACGCGCGTCATCACGACCCGAATGCCTTCGGCCGTCAGGGCCGCGAGCCTGCCCAAGGGCGGCAGGACCGCCCGCTGCACAAAACTCACCAAGGCGTCGAAGCGATCCGGCATGTGGAACTCCTCGAGGTGGTCTGCCTCGAGGTAGAGAGTCTCAGCCGCGCTTACGACAAGGCGGTGGGGCAATCGTGGCGGAAAGTGGCCGGTACGCGCAGCGCCCCGGGACTCGGTCCCGCGGTGCACCAACGGCGTGCGCAGCGGGCGCCGGACGCACTCGAATCGCGCGCCGCAGCGGCCGCTGCGCGGCGGCACGGATTGAACGTGCGCTCTAAGTCTCTGACCGCGCGCGAGTCAGCCAGCCGGGAGCTGCGTGGCACGCGTGTTGCATTGCTTCTGGTTGTGGATCGAACAGACCAGGGGCGGGAGGCACAGTGAAATCGGTCCCCTCCGAGCATTCTGTCTCCCGCTTCTGGTCACTTTCTTTCGCGATCCAACTCCACCGTCCAGGTCACCGGGATCCCGGCGAGCAGCGATGAGCGCACGCTGCAGTATTTGGTCACCGAGAGCTCCACCGCCCGTCCGGCCTTGGCGGGCGTCGTGCCGGGCGCCGCGATCGAGAAATGCAGGACCGCGGAGGCGAGGCGCCGCGCCGTCGCCTCGACCCGCTGCGCCTCGACCGCCACGCGCAGCGCCCTGACGGGCGTGCGTTGCTTGGCCAGAATCGAGACGACGTCCGTCGCCGCGCAGGTCGCGATGGCGGCGAGCAGCGTATCGAAGGGGCTGGGTGCGGACTTCGAATCCCCGTCGATGAGAACCTTCGGTCCGCCGGTGCGATGCGCCTCGAACTCGCTCGCACCGAGCCAGTCGATCTCGATCGTCGGATGCGACAGCAGCTTTGCGTGAGTGCTCGGCATGGGCTCAGGCCTTCGCCGGAGGTCCTTCCGCGGCAATCTGCTTGGCGAGCCGTGCCCAGATCCGCTCGCAATCCGCGCCTCCGAACCCGGAGGCAGCGAGCGCCGCCTTCGCGCCATCGTCATCGAGGAGCTGCGCGTGATAGAGCACCGCGACGGCGCCGCAACAGCGGCCAAAGCGCAGCGACAGGCCGAGCGCTGTGGCGTTTCCCGACTGCATGTAATCGGACTGGTCCTCGAGGGCCGCGAGGATGCGGCTCGAGAGCTCCCAGTCGTGCGCGACACGGCTCGCGACGTGCGCGGCGTGCGCTTCGATGAGTGCCGCCACCGTGGCCGCATCGGCCGGCACCGCGTGCCGCAGGTACTCATCCATCGCCGCGCGGAACACCAGGATCGTTCCAAGCCCGTAAAGCAAGACCAGCAGCTGCGCGGCGAACGGATCCTCGTCCGCGAGGATCGCCGCGTAGGCTTCGGCGGCACTCGCCGCATATTGCGTGTGCTCCCAGGTAATGTCCGGAAAGCGCTTGAACTCCCCGGATGCGGTCTTGAACACCGGCTGCAGGAGCGCGGCGGCCATCAGCGAGCGGATGCCGGAGGTTCCGAGCAGGGTCACCGCACGATCGATGCTCTCGACCGGCTGGGAATTGACGCGATAGAAGGCGCTGTTGGCGAGCCGCAGCAGGTTGCCGGCCAGCGCCGGGTCCTGGGCGATGAGCACGGCAAGCTCGCGCCGCGAGACATTCTCATCGTTCACCGCCTGTACGAGCTTCGGCAGGTGCAGCGGTCGGCGGGGCGCGTACTCGGGCTTGAGCACCGGCCCTGACAGCATGAGATCCACCGCCGCCGCCACTTCGCGGTGCGCCGGCTCGTCCGCGGGCGGCCGCAGGGGAGCATCGAAGGCCAGCTCGTGCAGCAGCGAGGCGACTTCGGGCGCCGGCGGGGCTGCGGCCGCCGGCGCCGCCGGCTGGGCCCGGGGCACGGGGGCAGGAGCCGGGATCCCGGTTTGCCCCGCGTCGCGGCGCGGCCGCCGGCCTGAGAGGACCAAGCCGATGAGCGCCACAGGAAGCGCGATGAGCGCGACCAGGAAGAGAATGGACTTGGACATCGGGCGGTACCGGCCCCCATTTTTTCCACCCACTGTAACGGAATTTGCTCCCTCCAATTGAGGAGGCGCTCTCCCTCCTAATTTCCGGCCCGCGATCCCTCGCCGGGAAGCCGACCGCGGGGGCGCCGGACACTAGACTTGCCCCCTCAGGCTCGAATCGAGGTGGTGTCGTGCAGTTCCTCCTCTTTGACGTCAGCGCTACCCTCGTCTTCCTCGTCGGTTACCTCGGCGTCGTCGCGCTCCAGCGGCGGCCAACGCTGGCCGTGGCGGCGACGGGCGGCACGCCGCGCGGCGTGCGGCTCCCCGAAGCACCCCGCGAGCGCCCTCGGCCGCAGGACGCCCAGACGGAGCGCCCGACGGCGCAGTGCTGCCGGGAGTGGCCGCGCCTCAGCGCGCCGAGGTAGCCTCTGCGCTCGTGATCGTGCATCTCATCGATGGCACCTACGAGCTGTTTCGTCACTTCTACGGTCTGCGCCGCTTCGCGAAGGGAAACGACCCTCCGTTCGGCGCCGTCGCGGGAGTGCTCAATACCGTCCTCGCGATGATCGAGGAAGGCGCGACGCACTTGGGCGTCGCGACCGACCACGTCATCGAGTCCTTCCGCAACGGCCTCTGGCCTGGCTACAAGACCGGTGACGGCGTCGAGCCTGCGCTGCTTAAGCAGTTCCACCCGCTCGAGGAGGCGCTCGCGGCCATGGGCGTCGCCGTGTGGCCGATGGTGGAGCTCGAGGCGGACGACGGCCTCGCCTCCGCCGCACACATCGCCGCCAGCGATACCCGCGTGCAGCAGGTCTCGATCTGGACCCCGGACAAGGATCTCGCTCAATGCGTCGAGGGCGAGCGGATCGTCCAGGTCGACCGCAGGACGAAGGAGATCCGCGACGCCGCCGGGGTGCGCGCGAAGTTCGGCGTGGACCCCGAGCGGATCCCGGACTTTCTCGCGCTGGTGGGAGATGCGGCCGACGGTTATCCGGGACTCGCTGGCATCGGACGGGTGACCGCGGCGCGGCTCATCGGGAAATACGGCGCGCTCGAGAGCTTCCCGCCCGAGGTCCTCGGCGAGAGGCGCGACCTCGCCCTCCTCTTCAAGAAGCTCGCCACCTTGAGGACCGACGCCGCCCTGTTCGCCGATACCGAGAGCCTGCGCTGGCGCGGGCCGACCGGGCAGTTCGGCGCGTGGCCCGAGAAACTCGGGAGCCCTCGGATTCTCGAGCGCAGCCGGAAAGCCGCAGCCAGCCTCGGGTGAGACGGGCCCCGCGCTAACCGGGTGCTCCGGGTTGCCGCGGCGCCCGGTGGCATCGCACCCGCGGGGCGGCGCAGTCTCGCGCTGCGCGCACCCCGCTGATCGCGGATCGCTCATCTGCGACGGTGCATTTCCACCTCAGGCCTTCGGCGTGTAGCTGAACTTCTGTCCGGCCACCGTCGCCTGATACATCGCCCCTCCCTTGACGATGGTGAAGACCGCGAGGCCCTTGTAGTAGCGGCCGGCCGTAAGCGCGTCCTTCATGCCGCCGCTCGCCTCAGCGCTGGCACCGGTCGTGCCCACACTGCCGCCGGCTGCCGCCGTAATCGCCACGGCGTCGACGTCCGCGCCGAACTCGAAGTTGCCCTTGGCGAATTGATCGAAAGCACGCCGATCCTCGAAGAAGACGATCTGGCTGTACGCCTGGCCGCCCGCCTGAAAGCCTGCGCTCAGCTGGTTCACGGTGGTATCGCCGACATAAATGCCGTGAACATACACACGCCCCCTGCCGTGCGCGCCGCCGACCACGAGCCCCGCCTTGCCGATCGTCGGAAACACGGCGTAGCCGTAGCAGTTATCGAAAAACCGGGCGCTCTCGCCGGCGTTCCTGAAGAGGCTTACCGCATCCGTGTACGAGTTGGCCCAGAGCGCGGGCGCCCAGGCGAGCAGCGCCGCCGCCAGCCATTTCGCTAAGTGGGGTTTCATGATTCGCCTCCTGTGCGTCATTGACCCGGGTCACGTTGGCACGCAGCGGCGGACGCGGCGGCAGGAATCTGCCGGCCGATCGTGTAGGAAAGAGGCTATAGCGACTCCGGATATGAACCCGGGCTGAATCCGCGGGCCAGGCCAGACTCGGGCAGGTTGCCCGCGTAGGATCCGGCCTACACCGTGTCAGGCATTTGGCGTACTCTCGGGCCGCGGCCGAGGCAGTAAGGTCCCGCGCCAAGAACGATGCCGGGGACCAGCCGGGCGGGGAAGGGTTCGGGATGGCCAGCGTATTGATTGCCGACGATCACGCGATGGTGCGTGCGGGCCTGCGCCGCTGGCTCGAGCAGGACGCGGCAGTCGACACCATCGGCGAGGCCGCGAGCGGCAGCGAGACGCTCGAGCGGCTGCGCGACGGTGCGTGGGATCTCGTAGTGCTCGATATCAACATGCCGGATCGCAGCGGCATCGACATCCTGGCGCACATCCGCAGCGGTCACCCGAAGACGCGCGTGCTGGTCATCAGCGCATTCCCGGAGAAGCAGTACGCGATCTACGCGCTGCGCGCCGGCGCCGCCGGCTACGTCGCGAAAGATCAGGCGCCGGAGGACTTCATGCGTGCGATCCACGCGCTGCTCGCCGGCCGGCGCTTCGTGAGCGCGACGCTCGCCGAGATGCTGGTCGGCGCGCTCGATGAGCCGGCGGATCGGCCGCTGCACGCGGCGCTCTCGCAACGCGAATTCCAGATTCTCTGCAAGCTCGCGGTCGGGCGCAGCGTCTCGGAGATCGCGCGCGAGCTGTGCATCAGCGTCAAGACCGTCAGCACCTACCGCGCGCGCATCCTCGAGAAGATGAACTTCAGCACCAACGCCGACCTGACGGCCTACGCGCTGCGCAGCGGCCTCATGCAGTAGTAGGGTTTCCACCGGCAGCGGTCAGCGCGGGCTGACAGGGCGAAGTGGCAAGCACCTGCATCGAAGGTCTGCCATCCGTTGTTACGCTCGGCATCGGCGGCGGATGCGGCCGCCCACCGACTTCTCTATATGACGAACTCCAGCTGCATGCGCGTGCTGCTCGTCGAGGATTCCGGCGTGCTCGCGGGCCGCATCACGGAACTGATCGAGCGGCTGCCGCACGTCGAGCTGATCGGCACCGTCGACACCGAGGCCGACGCCGTCGATCGGATAGCGAGCGCGGCGCCCGACGTGCTGATTCTCGACCTGCACCTGCGGGACGGTTCCGGTTTCGGGGTGCTGCGCTCCCTCGGCCGTGCCAGTGCGCGACGGCCGAAGGTCATCGTGCTCACCGGCTTTGATCTGCCGCAGTATCGGCACGAGGCCGAGACACTCGGCGTCGATGCCTTTCTCAACAAGTCGCGCGACTATCACCGGCTGCCGGTGCTGCTGAGCAGCTACGCAGCTCAGCGCGGCACGCAACCCGCGCACTGATCAGGCCTCGCGCCGACTCCGGGTCTCTCCCGCGTCCTGTGCCAGCGCCCGCGCGAGTGGCAGGCGCACTTCGATCTCGGTGCCGCCCGAGGCGGGGCGCCGCACATGCCAGTGGCCGCCGAGTCCGCGCGCCCTCTGCCGCATGGCTGCGAGGCCGTGCGCCCTGAGCGCAAGCAGCCGCTCCGGGGGCACTCCGATCCCGTCGTCACGCACGCGCACCAGCAACCACGGCTCGTCGATCTCGACGCTCACCTCGACGGCGGTGGCACGCGCATGCTTCAGGACGTTGGCGAGCGCCTCCTGCACGATCCTGAAGACGGCAATCGACGCCTGAGGGGTGAGTGGCAGCTCCTCCCCGGGGTAGTACTCGAGATGCCTGAGCCCGGCCCGCCCGCAGCTTTCCGCCACCTGCCAGCGCAGTGCCGGCACGAGTCCCAGGTTGTCGAGCAGCGTCGGCCGCAGGCTCTCGATCACGCGGCGTTTGATGTCCACACCCGATTGCAGCGCGTCCAGCACGCGCTGGAAGTAGCTGCGCACCTCCGGGTCGTCGCTGCCGACGCGCTCCTCGAGCCAGGACAGATCCATGCGCGCCGCCACCAGCAGGCCCCCGAGCTCATCGTGCAGCTCGCGCGACAGCGCGGCCTTCTCCTGCTCGGCTACCGACTGCAGATGGGTCGAGAGCTCCGAGAGCTCCTCGGTGCGCGACTCGACCAGGCGCTCGAGCTCGGCCTTGCGCGCCGCGAGCTGCTCGGTCTCGCGCTCCTTGGAGCGCAGCTGGCGCAGCGTCAGGCGGCTCAACAGCAGCAGCAGGCCTGCGCTCGCGACCAGGGCGGCGCTGGTCGTACCGACACTCCCCCAGCGGTTGATCTGCCAGCGGCGACTGGCTTCCACTGCCTCGGCGCTGTCCTGCGCCTCGATCTTGCGCGCCAGGTCGTCGATCCGCGACATGGTCGAAGCGCCGAGGTCGGTGCGGACTATCTCGAGGGCCGCCGGACGGCCGCGGATGCCGAAGGCCTCGATGGTCGAGCGCATCTCGTCGAATTTCGCATTGCTGAGCTGCTCGAGCTGGGCAACGTCGGCGCTCGTGGGCGGGCGCGCGCCGACATACGCCGCGTCGAGGCGCTGGAGTGCGCCGTCGAGGCTGGCCGAGGCCTGTTGGAAGGGGCTGAGATACTCAGCCTTGCCGACCAGGATGTAGCCGCGCTGGCTGCTCTCCGCCTGGCGCAGCAGCTGCCAGACGTCCGCGAGCGCCCGCTGCCGCTGGGCGGTCAGAGCAATGCGCGCGCTCGCCTCCTCGAGACGCCGCTGTCCGAGCTGGGCCCCCACGAACAGAGCGGCCACGGTTGCGAGCAGCAATGCGACCACCACCATCTGGCGGGCAACCGGATTCATCCCCGCAATGATACCCGCGCAAATTGTGCTGCGGTGCGGCCCGGCCATCGTAGGAGTTGCCTGACGGAAACCCCGGGCATCAGCCGACGCCCGAGCGGGCGCCACGCCGCTGCTGCCAAGCCCACGCGATGGCCAGACTGCGCACCGTAGCCGATGCATTTTTTCCCAGGAGGCACCATGACCAGAGTCCAGCCCGTCGTCCTTACGATTCTCGCTTTGCTCGGGCTCGCCTTCGTCCTACCCGGATGCGTGGTCGAGCCGCGCGAGGGCTTCTACGATCGCGAACACCATCGCTGGTATCACGAACACGCGTGGCACGAGTGCGGCGATCGCGACGAGCATTGCCGGGACTAGGCCCATCGGGGGCGCCAGCTCTCACGGGCTCGCCGCCGGTCCCGATACGCTGGAGCCAGGCGAAGCGAGGGCTCGGATGCGAGCTGCGGCCGTTCCACGCTAACATCAGGCATGCACTATTACTTCCCGGTCGCCGCGCCGGCGCTCTTGGGACTCGCGCTGCTGTTCGCGATCGTGGCCGGCTTCGTCGCGGCGCGCGTCCTCAGCTTCGCTTCCGCCAGCATGGGACTCGCCCCTTCCACCATGATGGTGGTGCTGCTCGCCTCGCTCCTCGGCAGCTACATCAACATCCCGATCGCCTACCTGCCCGAGAAGCACATGGTCGCGCGGGAGGTGGTCACCTACTTCGGCATCCCCTATGTGGTCCCGGTGGTCCGCGCGGCGCCGGCGACGGTACTGGCGATCAACGTCGGCGGTGCCGTGATCCCGATCTGCATGTCGTTCTATCTGATGATGCGCAATCAGCTCTACGGCCTGAGCCTCTGGGGCATCGCCATCGTGGCACTCGCCTGCCACCTGCTCGCGACTCCCGTGCCCGGCCTCGGCATCGCCGAGCCGATCTTCGTGCCCTGCGTGATCACGACCATCACGGCGCTCGCCCTGTCGAGGCGACAAGCCGGGGCGCTCGCCTATATCTGCGGAAGCCTCGGCACGCTGATCGGCGCCGACCTCACGAACCTCGGCAGGATTCAGGGGTTGGGCGCGCCGGTCGCATCCATCGGCGGCGCGGGCACCTTCGACGGCATCTTCGTGATCGGGCTGTTATCGGTCGTGTACGCCGGCTGGTTCGCGCCCCGGGAAGCGCGGCGAGCCAGCTAGCGAGAGCCGCGGCCGCGTAGCGCGACCATGGCGGCTGCGGGACGTCCGAGGCCCCTGGCGGACCTGTCGGGCGACTACTGGTGCAGATCGTCGATCCAGCGAACGAGCTCGGGGACCTCGACTGGCGTGATGTCGAGGTTGATGACCAGCCCGCGCTGGCCGCTGCGGGCTATTACGCAGTGAAGCTCGAGCTCATCACTCGCGTTGATCTCCTGATGCGGCACGTAGGGCGGGACGTAGATGAAATCTCCCGGTCCCGCCAGGGCGAGGAACTCGAGATGATCGCCCCAGCGCATCCGCGCCACGCCGTTGACCACGTAGATGACGCTCTCGAGATCGCCGTGATGATGCGCTCCCGTTTTCGCCCTGGGATCGATCGTGACGGTGCCGGCCCACAGCTTGGTGGCGCCGGTCTTCTCCGTAGTCACCGCGGCGCGCCGCCGCATGCCGAGAGTCTGGGCGGTGGCATCATCCAGCTCGCTCGAGCGGATGATGCGCACGCCATCGCTGCGCCAGCGCCTGGAATTTCCGCTCATCGCGGCGGATTCTGTGCCGACGGGTCGCGCCTGTCCACGCCTTAAGAGAGATGCGCCTGCCTGATCGATGCACTAGGGTAGATCGCTACGGAGACCTGTCATGAAGATCACGGGTAACACGATTCTGATCACCGGCGGCGGATCGGGCATCGGTCTGGCTCTGGCCGAGGAATTCTCCAAGCTCGGCAACCAGGTCATCGTCGCGGCGCGCTCGGCGCGCAAGCTGGAGCTGGCGGCCAGCAGGGGCTTGCAGCAGCTGCCCGTCAACATGTCCTCCCGCGAAAGCATCGAGTCCCTGGCGCGTACGCTGATCACGAGGTTCCCCGCCCTGAACGTGGTGATTCACAACGCGGGCATCATGAAGAACGAGAACCTGCGAGCCAGCGATACCTCGGACATCGTTGTCGAGACCATTGCAACCAACCTGACGGGCCCGATCCTGCTCACCACGGCATTGCTGCCGCACCTGCTCAAACAGTCGGACGCAACCATCATGACGGTCACATCGGGGCTTGGCTTCGTGCCGCTGGCGATGACCCCCACTTACTCGGCGACCAAGGCGGCAATCCATTCGTACACTCAGAGCCTGCGTTACCAGCTCCAGGGCAGCTCGGTCCGCGTCCTCGAGCTGGTACCCCCTTACGTGCAGACCGAGCTCATGGGCAGCCGGCAACTCCACGACCCGGCGGCCATGCCGCTCGGCCAGTTCATCAGCGAGGTGATGGATATTCTGAAGAGCCAGCCGGCCGTGACGGAGATCCTGGTGAAGCGTGTTCAGCCGCTGCGCTTCGCCGCGAGCCAGGGGCCCGAGAAATATGAGGCGGTCTATCGGGAGATGAACGACCGGGTGAGCGCCGCGCGCGCGCCGGAGTTCTGACTAGGCCGCAGACGGCTCGAAGTCGCGGCGCAGCCGCGCAGCGGCCGCAAAGAAACATCCAGCCGCCAGGACGTAGAAGATGGTGCCGCCGAGGATCGCGTACCGGAGCGAAGCGCTGCCGTACCTGGCGGCGAGCTGATCGGAGGCGACACCGAGGATCAGGGCGCCGAGCCCCAGGCCGAGCAGATTGTTGATGAACAGGAAGATCGCGGAGGCCAGCGCGCGCATGGTGGGCGGCACCAGGTGCTGAATCGCCGTGATGACCGGGCCCAGCCACACGAGCTGCAGCGCGGCGGGCACCAGAAAGCACACGAACGCCGCCGGTCCCATCGGCAGAGCGGTCCCCAGGGCGTAGCAGGGAAGAATGCACAGAAACGCCAGTGCCGGGATCAGGGCGTAGGCGCGCCGGTCACGCGCGCCCACCCGGTCGGCGAGGTAGCTGCCGAGAAGAATGCCGGGCACTCCACCGAGAAGCAGCAGCGCGCCGAGCAAGTGTGACACCTGGAGCAGCGTCATGGCGTCGCTGCGCATGAAGAATGAGGGCAGCCAGAAAAGCAGGCCGTAGCCCATGAGGGAGCCACAGCCCGCCCCGAGAGACAGGAGCCAGAAGGCGGGCTTGGCGGCGAGGGAGCGCCAGACCTCGGCGGGCGCCGGAGCCTTGCGAGCGGCCGTTGCGGCATCGAACCTCCCACGTTCGGGCTCGCGGACCGTCATGAGGAACACCGGCGCCAGCACCACTCCGGCGGCGCCGAGCAGCATGAATGCCGCGCGCCACGTGAAGGCGGTCGTCAGATAACCGCCGAGCAGGTAGCCGAGGGCGCTGCCGATCGGAATGCCGAGCGAAAAGAAGCCGAGGGCGCGGGCGCGCCAGCCGGGCCGGAAGTAATCGGCGATCAGCGCGTAGG